>JBHIWP010000204.1:0-10525 GCA_041987425.1 Promineifilaceae bacterium (SeqCode)
GATATGAAGTATCTAGCAGGCATGCTGGCCGGTTCCCGCGCCAAAATGGACGGCAACCCGCGCCTGGGCTACATTGCCACCTTCCCCATCCCCGAAGAGCTGCGGTTAGGTAATGCCTTTGCCCTGGGCGCGCAGGAAACCTGCCCAGAATGTACCGTCGATGTCCGCTGGATTTTCACCTGGCACGATCCCATCATTGAAAGAGATGCGGCCGCTTCGCTGTTTGATGCTGGCGCGCAGGTGGTAATGACCGGTGCAGACACTCCAGCCCCCGCTGAGGCTGCACCTGAAGGCAAGTGGGGTATCACCTATGACTACTCAGAAAATTGCCAGATCGATGCCTGCCTCACCTCCATGTATTGGAATTGGGGACCAGTTTATGCCCGCATCGTAGAAGAATCGCGAGATGGAACCTGGGCTGCCGGTTCTGAATATTTCGACGCCGACAGCGGGGCGATGGGCCTGTATGGCTTTATGGAAGGTGAAACGCTGCAACCTGGCCTTGCCGAACTTCCCGAAGAAGAGTTGCAGCTGGTCCGTGACGCGCTGGCGGCCATGCTGGCTGGCGATTTCGACCGCTTCGATGTGTTTGCCGGTCCCATCACCGATAATCAGGGCAACGTTGTTTTGGCAGAAGGGGAAACTCTGGAACAGGTTGACCTGGATGGATTTGCCCAATTCGGCGCACCGTGCAACACCTGCATGTATTGGTGGAATGAGAACGTAACGGCCGAATTGCCCGAGCTTGAAGAATAACCGTAATCGGGAAACAGTGAGTCAGTAATCAGTAATCGGTTTAAAGACTGAATATTGGTTACTGGTTACTGACCACTGAATACCGGTTCTGAACCAGGGAAACAGCGATGAGCAACGCACCGCTTGCCGTAGACATGCAGGAAGTAACCGTACGCTTTCCCGGCGTGTTGGCCAATGACCGGGTTAACTTTACCCTGAGGCAGGGTGAGATCCATGCGCTGCTGGGGGAAAATGGCGCTGGCAAAAGCACGCTAATGAACGTACTGGCTGGCTTATACAAACAGGCGTCGGGCACTATTCGCGTCAATGGTGAGCTGGTGAACTTTAATTCGCCCAAACACGCCATCACGAAGGGCATCGGCATGGTCCACCAGCACTTTATGCTGGTGCCTACGCAAACCGTCACCGAAAATATTTTGCTAGGCCTGGATGAGCCAAAGTTTTTCATGAATTTGGCTCATTACGATAAGAAGATTCTGGCGCTGCAAGAGCAGTTTGGCCTGCGCGTAGACCCCAAGGCCAAGATTTGGCAGCTTTCTGTGGGCGAGCAGCAGCGGGTAGAGATTTTGAAGACACTGTATCGCGGGGCCAATATTTTGATCATGGATGAGCCAACGGCCGTTCTTGCCCCGCAAGAAATCGAAGACCTGATGCAAACCATGCGTTCGATGGTGGCTCAGGGTAAGTCAATTATCTTTATTAGCCACAAGCTGCACGAGGTAACGGCCGTTGCCGACCGCATCACCGTCTTGCGCAAAGGCAAAGTTACGGCCGAGGGGCAACCTATAGCGGGCCTTACCCGCGAGAAGTTAGCTGAGCTTATGGTGGGCCGCAGCGTTATTTTTTCTGTGGAAAAAGAAGCGCAAGAGGCTGGTCCAATTGTTCTGGCAATGCAGGATGTAAAAGCGTTGAACAATAAAAACGTGCCCGCGCTGCGCGGCGTTTCGCTGGAGGTGCGAAGCGGCGAGATTTTGGGCATTGCCGGGGTGGCGGGCAATGGGCAAAGCGAACTGGCGGAAGTAATCACCGGGCTGCGCCCCTGCACCGGCACCATTTTGGTCAACGGCCAGGATTTGACCAACCAGCCACCTATTACCGCTATTCGCAGCGGGGTTTCTCACGTGCCGGAAGATCGTACACATGTTGGCAGTGCGCCCAACATGAGCATTACTGAAAATACGATCATGAAAAGCTATCGCAAAGAGCCCATCAGCAGCGGCTGGCAGATTAACTTCACCCGCGCCCGTGAGCGAGCCCGCTCGCTTAAGCAAAAGTATGATATTTTGGCTCCCAGCGTGGAGACGATGGCCCGAAAGCTTTCCGGTGGCAATTTGCAAAAGGTGATTTTGGCTCGCGAAATTTCGGCCGAGCCGACGCTAATGGTGGCCGTACAGCCCACGCGCGGCCTGGATGTGGGGGCCATTGAAGCCATTCAGACTTTGCTGTTGGAACAGCGGCAAAACGGAACGGCCGTCCTGCTAATCTCGGAAGAGCTAGAAGAACTGCTGGCGTTGAGCGACCGAATTGCGGTGATTTATGACGGCCGTATCATGGGCATTGTCGAAGCCGAAAACGCCGACATTAATGAAATTGGCCTAATGATGACGGGAAGTAAGGTCGACTCAAAGTAGCGAAGTTAGTCATCATAGATGACGGGAAGTAAAGTCGACTTAAAGTAGCGAAGTTAGTCATCATAGATGACAGAGAGCATGATAGACTGAAAGAAGGCAGCTTATGAGCATTACAACGCCTACAGGAAAAAAGCGGCTGTTTCCCTACACACTGCAAATAGAGAAACGCGTTGAAGATATTCCCCGCTGGCTGCCTGCCGCTACTTCTTTAGGCTCAGTGGTCGTGGCCTTCATTATTGCTGGCATTATTCTCAAAATCATTGGCGGCCAGCCCCTGGTCGTGCTGCGCTTCTTCTTTGACGCCACCTTTGGCAGCTGGCCGGTCTTTTCAGACACCCTGGTAAAAGCCACACCGCTTATTATGGTAGGGTTGGCCTGCACCGTCGCCTTTAAAATGAAGCTGTGGAACATCGGCGCTGAGGGGCAGTTTTACATTGGGGCTTTTGCCGCTAGTCTGGTAGTGTTGGTGCCGTTGGTTGGTCCAGAAACGCCACGCTTTCTCGTTATCCTCATGATGATGATCATGGGCATGTTGGGCGGCGCCATTTGGGGCTTCTTCCCCGGGTATCTCAAGGCCCGCTACCAGGTAAACGAGATCATCACCACCCTCATGCTCAACTACGTAGCCATTCTGTGGAACAACTTTTGGATCTTCGACCGCTGGTCCGATGCGGGATTCCAGATGACGCCCGTGTTTGAGCGTAACGCCTGGCTGCCGCGGCTGGCCGACCACGCCCGTGAAATTGGCGCCTTTGCGGGCATTACGCTGCATTTGGGGCTGGTGTTTGGATTGGTTGCGGCCGTTGTCGTCTGGTGGATCATCGATCGCAGCCGCTGGGGCTACGAAATTAAGCTCATTGGCGATAACCCCAATGCCGCGCGGTACGCTGGCATCAACATCACGCGCAACATTGTCTTTGTCATGATGTTGTCTGGTGCTCTGGCCGGGTTGGCGGGTATGGCCGAGGTCAGCGGCGTGGTGCATCGGCTGCAGGAGCGCATCTCGCCGGGCTATGGTTTCACTGGCATTATTGTCGCCTGGCTGGCCAAGCTCAATCCCTTTGCCGTGATACTGGTTTCTATTTTGTTTGGCGCGCTCATCGTTGCTGGTCGCGAAATTCAGCCCTCTGGCCTATCTAATTTACTCCAGGGCATTGTCTTGTTTATGGTGATCAGCAGCGATGTGCTGCTGCGCTACAAAATTCGTCTCGTTCGCCTCTGAATAAAGTCCACGGATTACACGGATTCTCGCAGATTTTTAATCCGTATAATCTGCGAAATCGGCGGATAGTTTTCCAGGAGTTATGTATGGACCCAATCATCATTTTGCACGCAGGTTTAGCCACGGGAACCATTTTGCTCTTTGCTGCCATTGGCGAAATCTTTGCTGAGCGATCCGGTATTCTCAATTTAGGCGTGGAGGGAATGATGCTGTTGGGGGCAATGGCCGGTTTTAGCACCTCTCTCAGTACGGGGAGTCCGTGGTTGGGTTTGGTCGTGGCGATGCTGGCTGGCGGTGTTATCAGTTTGGCTCATGGTCTGGTGACCATTCACTTTCAGGCAGATCAGGTAGTGAGCGGCCTTTCGCTGACCTTTTTGGGCACAGGGTTGGCCTTGGTGCTGGGGGAAGGGCTTACCGGGCAAAATCCACCCCTGGTGCCCTCATTCGATATTCCGTTGTTGTCCCAAATCCCGATCATCGGCCCCATCTTCTTTTTAGATCACAGTCTGCTAGTGTATGTTGGATACATTTTTGCTCCGCTTGCCTGGTATTACATTCATCGTACCCGGCCGGGGATGCACCTGCGCGCCGTTGGAGAGCAGCCAGAAGCGGCCGACACGATGGGCATCAATGTTTACCGATTGCGTTATTTGTACGTATTTGTGGGAGGGTGTCTGGCTGGCCTGGCTGGCGCAACAATCAGTTTGTCCGTATCGCCTGGTTGGTACAGCGTGCAAACGACGTCGGGCCAGGGCTGGATTGCCGTGGGGTTGGTGATTTTTGCCCAGTGGGACCCGCTGCGGGCAGCGCTGGGGGGCTATTTGTTTGGCGCGCTGCGGCGGGGTATTTTGGACTTGCAGGGTCCGGCCACGCTGTTTGGCTTCCGCAATCCGCTGTTCGTTAACTCTAACTTTGGCTTCTTCTTGCAGATGATGCCCTTTATTTTGACGATCATTGCTCTGGTGATTGGCTCACGCGCGGTAGCGCGCAAGCGGCTGGGGGCACCGGCGGCGCTGGGCGTTCCCTACATTCGCGGCGAGCGGGGGCTGTAGTTGGTCAATTTTTAAAAATTGACCAACAGGCAACCGTAATATGCTAGAGTTTCAACATGCTTATCGCCGCCATTTGCCACATATCCAACCACCCGGTGCCATACTTTTCGTAACATTTCGATTGAAGGGTTCATTACCCGCGCTTATTCAGGCTGAATTGCTGGCAGAAGCGAATCGTGTAAAGCGGGAGTTGGCACGTATTCAAGATTCAGACGAGCGGACACGTTTAGCTTATTTAGCACATAAACGTTTGTTCGGCCGTTGGGATGACTACCTGGATTCGATGACAGAGGGAGCTCACTGGTTGAATATTCCCGAAGTGGCTCAAATTGTTATGAACAGCCTGCATCACTTTGATGGGAAACGGTATTTGCTGGATTGTTTTTGCCTAATGAGCAATCATACACATCTCGTGCTTCAACCTTTGGAGAAAGAGCCAGGTGTTTACTATGCTCTATCTTCTATTATGCATTCGGTGAAGCGGTATACGGCCGTAGAAGCAAACAAAGTGTTAGGTCGTCAAGGACAGTTCTGGCAGCATGAAAGTTATGATCACGTTGTGCGAGATGAAGCGGAGTTGCAGCGGATTCGGCAGTATGTTCTGAATAATCCAGTGAAAGCAGGCCTGGTTGATTCGCCAGACAGGTGGCCCTGGTCATATAGTCGTTGGTCAATTTTTAAAAATTGACCTACAAAAAGAGCGGTACGATTTCAAATTTGTTTACATCCACCAGCCCTAAGTCAGAGATGCGCAGGTCGGGGATGACGACAAGGGCCAGCAGGCTAAGCTGCATGAAGGCGTTGTTCAGCGTACAGCCGCATTCGGCCATTGCGGCTACCATGCGCGCCGCTTTCGCCGCTACCACTTCCGCCCGCTCGTTAGACATCAGCCCGGCGATCGGCAGTTCCACCAGGGCAATTTCTTCGTCATCTTTGAAGACGACAACGCCGCCGCCTACTTCGCCCAGCCGGTTGGCGGCCAGGGCCATGTTGCTTTTGCTGGTCCCCACCACAATCATGTGGTGGCTGTCGTGAGCCACGGTGCTGGCCACGGCGCAGCGCGTATCGAAGCCAAAGCCGGTAACGAAGCCGTTGACCACGCCGCCATTGCCTTGGTGCCGCTCCACCAGGGCAATTTGAGCGACATCCAGGCGCGTATCTAGCTGCACCAACCCATCTTCCACAGGCAGCACGCGCTCTTCGGCGCGGGTGGGGGCCTGGTTTTCTACCACACCTATGGTGCGCACTTTGGCCGTCCTTTTGCCAGTCGGAGCATGAATATCAAAGGATTCGGCGGTGAGCGGTTGGCCGAGCCTGACGGTGCCTTTGGCAACGTCGGGGTAGCTGTAGGCGGGCAGATCGGTGGTGAGACGGCCGTTCTCCGCCATAACCTCTCCATTGGCAATCACCATCTCAATGGGCAGGATTACCAGATCGCTGCTGATAATAATGTCGGCATAACGTCCGGGCGTGATGGAGCCAATGTCTTTTTCCACGCCAAAATGCTGGGCTGTATTGAGCGTCGCCATCTGTATGGCCATGATTGGGTTTAGCCCCTGGGCGATGGCGTGTCGCACCACACGATTCATGTGGCCCTCGTTCACCAGCGTGCCGGAGTGGCTGTCGTCGGTGCAGAGGATAAAGCTGCGGCTGTCCAGCCCTCGTTCTGTAATCGCTTTTACCTGGCTGGCCACATCATACCAGGCAGAGCCGAGGCGCAGCATGGCTTTCATGCCCTGGCGCACCCGGGCAATGGCGTCTTCTACGCGGGTGCCTTCGTGGTCGTCGGCCGGGCCGCCCGCTACGTAGCCGTGAAACGGCCGTCCCAAATTCAAGGACGCATAATGCCCGCCAATCACCTTGCCTGCCTTCATCGTTTCGGCTATCTCGGCGTGCATCTTTTCGTCGCCATTGAAGACGCCGGGGAAGTTCATCATCTCGCCCAGGCCAATGATGCCCGGCCACTGCATCGCCTCAGCCACTTCGACAGGGCCGATGGATGCGCCGGGTGTTTCCAGGCCCGGGGCACTGGGCACGCAGCTGGGCATCTGCACGTAGACATTGATTGGCAGCGTTTGGGCTTCGTCGTGCATTAGCTTAACACCGGACAGGCCCAAAACGTTGGCAATTTCGTGGGGGTCGATAAACATGCTGGTGGTGCCGTGAGGAATAACGGCGCGGGCAAACTCGGTGACGGTCACCATGCCGCTCTCAACGTGCATGTGGGCGTCGCACAGGCCGGGGAGGAGGTAATGATCGTTGGCCTTTATAACGTTGGTATTTTCCCCGATGGTGTGGCTGCCATCCGGGCCGACGTAGGCGATACGGCCGTCTTTCACGGCCACGTCGGTCTGGGGGATGATTTCGCCGCTGTGGACGTTGACCCAACGGCCGTTTTGAATGACAAGATCGGCATCTTGCCGCCCCATCGCCACATCCACCAGATTTTGGGCTACGGCGTGCCACGGTTGTCGCTTTGCTGTCATGTCTTGACCTCCAGGAGTGGTTCGGCTTTAGTGAGAATTGGAGGGTATTATAGCAGGTAATTTAGCTGATCTTGGACACGGATTTTATACGAATGCACGAAGGTAAAAGGTACGAGGTGGATTGCCGCTTTGGCGATGGAGCGCGGCGCAACGCTTCTCACAGCTGATGCCCGCTTTTTGCGGATGCCGCAAATCTTAATTGCTTACCTGACTGTTCAGCTGAAGGGGAAACGGTCCAATTTCTCTTTAAAATTTATGCTATACTTTGCACCAACAAAGTAAAACGACAAAAAAGAGACTTTTTATGAATATGATAAGCCTGGACGAAGCTCTAGAAACTGTTATGCAGTTGCCCCCCGAACAGCAAGAAATGCTCATCGATATTATGCGCCACCGTCAGGTTGAGCGGCAGCGGCAGGAAATTGCCGACGATGCCCAACAGTCGTTAGCAGCTTTTCAAGCAGGTCAGTTAAAGCCTCGATCCGCTTCTGCAACAATCATTGAGCTTCGTCGCAGTTTAGACGAGGCGGATGAATGAGAGAACTCGTCCTTACGCCGAAGTTCGAACGTGCCTTCCGCAAATTTACGAAACGCAACGCTAAGCTGCAGCAACAAATTGAAAAGACTTTGATTGAAATGGAGACAGATGTTTTTGCTCCTCATTTAAGCACGCACAAGTTGAGCGGAAAGTTATATGGTTTGTGGGCTTGCTCATGTGGTTACGATTGCCGCATTGTATTTACGCTTGAAGCAGAACCAGTGAGTAAGAAAGAAGTCATTATCCTGCTCGACCTTGGCACGCACGATGAGGTTTATTGAGCAACGAGCACTGTGTGCCACAGGGGGTGTTTGTAGAGTAAAGATGGTTTGTTTCACTCAGCATAATAAAGTAGATTGGTTTCGTTTGTTAGCTAGCGGTTAAGATTAGGGAGCGAAGCGAAGATTATGATTTACAGATGCCGTGTCGCAGGCGTCGTCTGCTTTTTCGGGCACGGCGTCCAGAGCGGCTTCTAGCACGTCAAGCGTGGCCGGTTTGCTTACGAAGTCATTCATGCCTGCTTTCAGGCAGGAATTGATCGCATCATCCACCACATCTGCCGTCATGGCAATAATCCAGGGTTGGGCAACAGTGCCATTCAGCGCGCGTATCTGGCGCGTTGCTTCCAGTCCATCCATTACCGGCATTTGTACGTCCATGAAGATAACGTCGTAGGGCCTGGTGGTAACGGCCGTTACCGCTTCCGCGCCATTGGTAGCAATGTCCGCCTGGTAACCAAATCTCTCCAGCATGCGCAGCGCTACTTTTTGGTTAACATTGTTGTCTTCCACCAGCAGAATACGCAGCGGAGGGCGTTCCACAACTGTAGACAATGCGTCAGAAGCCGGGCTTAGGGCTGCGAAATCCTGGAAAATCTCGCTTAACGTACCTAATAACTGGTCCTTTTTAACCGGTTTGTAGAGCCAGTAATTCACCTGCTCCTGGTAAGATTTGTCCGTTTCTCCCATGCTGCTCAAAATAACAATGGGCATTTCTGGCGCTACCTGCTTTAACGCCTTAGCCAGCATACCGCCGTTCATTAATGGCATATCATAGTCTAACAAAGCAACGTCGTATTGTGCTTTATGGCTACGGCCGTTTTGGAATATGGATAAGGCTTCTTCACCAGAATTAAACGACTCAGAAAGCATACCCCAATGGGCCACTGTCCGTGAGAGAACCAGCCGGTTCGTATCATTGTCATCAACAATGAGAACGTTTTTATTGACAAACTTAGACTTGTCCAGCGCTATCGGTTCTTTTTCTGGCAGCGTGGTGGCGGCGGCCACTATGGTAAAGGTAAATGTGGACCCCTTCCCCGGTTCACTTTCTACCCAAATAGTTCCCCCCATAAACTCGCAAAGTCTTTTACAAATGACCAGCCCCAGGCCCGTGCCTCCGTACTTTCTGGTAGTAGAGGCGTCAACCTGGCTAAATGGCTTAAAGAGCCGATCTCGTTTCTCCGGAGAGACGCCAATTCCGGTATCGCGAATTGAAAAGGTGACCAGTTGTTTATCAGATGCAACAGGCTGGCTGTGCACCTGAACGTCAACCTCCCCCTTGCCCGTAAATTTGACAGCGTTAGAGAGTAAATTTACTAATACCTGCCGCAGTCGCGTTGAGTCAGAGACAATGTGGCGAGGCACGGTTTCATCAAAGTAGCACGTTAGCTCAATTCCCTTTAGGGCAGCCTGATGTGCCAAAAGCTCCAGAGCGCTTTCTACGCAAGCGTGCAAATCAAAAGCGTGCTGTTCCAGTTCTAGCTGATTTGACTCAATTTTAGAAAAATCGAGAATGTCGTTGATGATGGTTAACAGCGATTCTCCACTGGCGCGAATGATTTCTACAAAACTTTGCTGATCGGTATCCAGTTTGGTTTCTTGCAGCAGGCTTGTCATGCCGATCACGCCGTTCATAGGCGTGCGGATCTCGTGGCTCATCGAGGCCAAAAACTCACTTTTTGCCACCGTGGCTGCTTCAGCTGCGGACTTAGCAATTTCTAGCTCTTCGTTTGTCAGGCTCAATAAAGTGTTGACCTGCTGTAGTTCTTCTTTGAGAATGTACAGTTCGTCTCGACGATGTTGAACCTTTTGATAGAGCTCGTTGATTGCCAGAGTGGCATGATGCCAGTCGTAAAAAGAGGTGGAAACGGCCGTTGCCATTAAAAGATTCACACCAATGGGCATGAGGAACGCCATTATATCTGTAGCGACATAGGCATCCCGGCTCACAATGGCGCCAATAATTAACACGCTGGAGACTGCCCAAACGCGGAAGCTGGCGTAAGGCGTCAGGAACATGCTGCTTATAACAATTAGAATGCCAAAAAGATAGGGAAGAAAACTGCCTGGAACCCAAAACTTCCAAATTAAGTAGGTGAGCAAAACTTCATGAACTGCCAGGAATAAGTAAATGCCCCACATGTAACGCTCGCTGTTAAGCAATCGCCCAATGCTAAGGCAAATGAAAGGAAACAGAAAGAAGAGGATCAGCGAAGTGAGAATATGCTGGTCTCTTTGCACACTTATAAAAACATTAACACAGCAAGACAAAACCAAGATGATTGGTATAGCAAGCCTTGCACTGTCAGCGCCTAACTGTTTTGCGTAAGTATCGGTCCCCGTATCCATATCGAAAAATAATAATGGGGTTTTTATGTTCGGGGTATAAGTAGTAGGTACCGTTAGGAAGTCGGTGCCGCGAGAAAGGGGACCGTACTTTGGTCATGGTGAACTTCACCAAAGTCCGTTGTAAGTTCGGCTTTAGAGACAAAAGCAAGGGTTGTAAAGAGCAAGCCCTTTGCGGCTAAGCGCAGAACCGCTTAGCCTCAAATTTTCTCT
>JBHIWP010000205.1:0-10515 GCA_041987425.1 Promineifilaceae bacterium (SeqCode)
ACCAATTTAGCAATTCAGTAACTCTTGTTACGCAGTTCCTTTGGTAGAAACCCTGAGGGTTTCCGTAAAACCAGGGCTTATTTCCAGAGGGCAAGCAAACCCTTAGGGTTTTGTGCGCGTAACATCCGTCAGTAAAACGAGCTTATGAAAGCAAAACCTTTAGTCGCGTTGGTCGGACGACCAAACGTAGGCAAATCAACACTTTTTAATCGCATTGTTGGCCGCCGGGTGGCGGTTGTTTCGGAGACGGCAGGCACCACGCGCGATCGGCTTTATGCCGACAGCGAATGGAGCGGCGTCCCCTTCTCGTTAGTCGATACGGGCGGCATTGAAGTTACGGCTGGGTGGCGCACGGAGCCACTTTCAGAAGATTCAGAACAGTTTCTGCCCTATATTCGCCAGCAAGCGGCAATTGCCATTCAGGATGCGGAAGTAGTGGTGCTGGTTGTGGATGGGCAGACCGGGGTTACGGCCGCAGATCAGGAAGTGGCAGACATTCTGCGCCAGTCGCAAAAGCCGGTGCTGGTAGCGGCCAACAAACTGGAATCCTCTAAGCAAACAGACAATGTCTATGAGTTTTACGAGCTGGCGCTGGGCGAGGTATTCCCTATTTCGGCGCTGCATGGATATGGTACAGGGGATTTGTTGGATGCCATTGTAACGGCCGTTCCCCAGATACCCCCGGAAGATGAAGAAGACACGTCTATAAAAATAGCCCTGCTCGGCCGCCCCAACGTGGGAAAATCCACCCTGGTAAACAAGCTCATTGGCGAGGAGCGCGTCATCGTCAGCCCCATTGCCGGCACCACGCGCGACGCTATCGACACCAAAATAAAGTGGCACGGTCAGGAATTTACCCTGATCGACACGGCTGGAATCCGGCGGCGGGGAAAGATCGACCCCGGCATTGAGAAATACAGCGTACTGCGCGCCATGAAGGCGCTCAAGCGGGCCGACGTGGTGCTGATGCTGCTCGATGCCGAAACGGGCATCATTGCTCAAGATGCCCATGTGGCAGGCATGATCACCGAGGAAACGGCCGGAGCCATCGTGCTGGTGAACAAGTGGGACGCCATTGAAAAAGACACCTACACCATGAAGGAGTTTGAAGACATGGTGCGGCAAGAGCTAAACTTTTTGCCCTTCGTGCCGGTGCTGTTTATTTCCGCCATGACGGGGCAGCGCGTCAGCCGCATTTTGCCCCACGTGGTGGACGTAAACGAGGCGCGCTACCAGCGCATCCCCACCAGCGCTTTAAACAAATTCATGCGAGATGCCATCACGCAGCATCCGCCGCCGGGCAAAGGCGGCAGGCGCACTAAGTTTTTCTACGTTACGCAGGCCAGCGTGGCTCCCCCCACCTTTGTCTTCTTTGTGAATAACCCCGACTGGCTCAATTTTGGCTACAAGCGCTTTTTAGAGAACCGGCTGCGAGAGCAGTGGCCGTTTACGGGCGTGCCGATTCGGCTCTTTTTCCGCGCCCGCAGCGAGGATCGGTTCGGGCAGTAAAAAGAGATTGGACCATTTTTCTTCTTAGGACACTATTATAGGTGCAAAATGGTCCAATCTTGCTCGCTTTTTAGCGCAAAAGTTGCAGACTTGGCTCATCTTGCCAGCTCACGTCCAGGAGCACAAAATCACGGTACAAACCTTCCGGGCTTTCGCTGCCGTCGATGGGCACCTGACGGATTTCCGTGTCGGTAAAGCCATCCTCGACGACCGTATAGATAATGGAACGGCCGTCTGCCATCACAAATACATCCCTAAATATCCCTTCCGTATCATCATCCAGTTCAATTTCAGAGGCGTCTGCTTCTAGCTGAATGCTGTAGAGCACCCAATCGTCCCCGGCATCTTCACGCGCCTGGAAGATCAGCCACTCTTCAGAGGCGGTTAGCAGACGAATTGAGTCCCATTCCTCCAGCAAGAAAAAGCCGTCTTCGACATCCACACTGGTAACAAAAACGGCCGACAGATCATCTTCATCGCTCAGCTGCAACACAAGCTTATTGGAAGCAGGCAGCCAGTACTGAAATTCAATACCAAAGTCGTCATCATCAAACAGTTCAACCACTTCCGCTCCGTCTGCATTGGCGCTTAAAACGGTCAGCTCACCCGTCGCACCAGCGCTTAGCAAAAGCCTATCTTCCGTTACGTAGCTGACCCTTTCCACAACATCGTCCTCTACAACCTCCGTCAGGGCTTCACTATCGACGCTGTAAACGTACAGGGTCATCTCGCGGTCGTTTTCCGCCAGAAACAGCAGGTAGTCACCTTCTTCCGATTGACCAAGAAGGCGAATGGCTTCGTCCTCCAGCAATGGCTCACCTGCAGCGTTCAGATAAAGACCCTCGTCGTCATCATCCTCATCTACTCTGGCAATGATCAGCACTGTTTCACCATCGGACAAAAATTGTACCTGGCTGATTTCCGCAAATTCTTCGCCCACTTCTACGGCTTCTTCTCCTTCTTCCATCAGCATGAGCTGCGCGTCGTTACGACCCAGCTCCACATAGGCAACGGCCGTTAACGCCTCATTCCAGCCTACACGCCCAATATCTTCCGCATCGTCTAACCAAACAATCTCCTCTTCACCATCTAACGAAATTGTGGACAACGTAATTTCGTCCCTATTGTTCACGTCTATACTCACAACGCCATTTTCAGTAATGAAGCAGTTACTGGCCCTGGCAACCCGTTCAGACTCAATGCCATCTAGCGACACGTAGCATTCTAGCTCGTTAAAATCTTCCATTGCGCTCAAAAAAACCATAAAAGGGTCTGAAACAATTCTGCCAAATATGAACGAGGCATCGTCTGTCTCAAAAATGCCAGAAGGCGTCTCATCGCCAATCTTTAGCTGCTCAACCACTACGTCGTCTCTGTTGGCATAAGACAGCACAATGCGGTCACTGTTGGGAACAAAAACAGCCAGCCTGTGCTGCTCGAACACAGGAGCAAACTGGGCATCCTCAGCCAGAGATTGCCACTCGCTCTCCTCATCGCCCAGGCTCGCCAAAAAAATTTCGGCTTCCTCGTCGTTGTTAAACTCAGCCAATAGCATCTGATCACCGCCCGAGCAGGCAGCCAAAATACCAATTGATACCAGGAGCAACAGCAAAATCGGCCAGACATCGTGAGCTTTTCCCTCTTGCTTCATGACATTATCCTCCTAATGGAATATTTTTTTGCGGAAATGAGATCGTAAAAGGCACTGATTTCAGGGACAGATGGTTATTACAGTGTAATAATTGGGCAGTGTTTATGCAACCTGATTTCTCTTCCCTTCATTTGGCAAAACAGTATGGTATCATCTACCGACTTTTGAGAAGGACAAAATCATGGAAGAGAACGCAACAATTTACTATGTGCAAACAATGCCCGGCGTGGAAGAGATTGCCTGGTTAGAGATTCGCGACAAACTGCCCGGGGCCAAATTTGGCGAAACGGTTTTTGCCAAGGAGCAAAATGGTCTGCTGCTGTTTAGCTACGCAGGGGACCCTACGGATTTGTTCCAACTTCGCACCGTGGAGGACGTTTTTGTGCTGGCTGTCTCCATAGAAAAGGTGCCGCGTACGCGACAGGTGCTGCCGCAGATAACAGAGATGGTGAGCAACACGGCCGTATTCCAGAAGGCCATTGACGTTGCCATGCCAATCCGCAAACAACCGGGACGGCCGTCTTACCGCGTAATCAGTCGCCTGTACGGCAGCCACGAAATCTACCGCAAGCAGTTGGGAGAGGCGGTAGAGCGAGGCATGGTCAACCGCTATCCGCGCTGGCGGCTGGTGGATGATCATGCCATGCTGGAAATTTGGATCAATTTACTCGGTTCACGCCTGGTGGGCGGCATTCGCCTGACGGATCGAACCATGCGCCATCGCTTTAATAAACCGGTGGAGCTAAAGGCGGCGTTACGGCCGTCTGTTGCCGCCGCCATGATTCACCTCACCCAGCCAGAAGATGAGGATATCTTCCTCGACCCCATGTGCGGCAGCGGCACGCTGCTGATGGAGCGCCGTTTTGGCGGTGCGTACGGCCAGATGATTGCCACAGACATTGACGAGACGCACGTTCAGGCCACCCGGCAAAACGTTGAGGCAATGCGCAAAGAACCGCCCAGCGACTTTAGCACCCTGCACGCCAATGCTGTTCAGCTACCCTTAGCCACTGGCAGCATTAGCAAAGTGGCTACCAATTTACCGTTTGGCAGGCAGATCGGCTCACCGAAGGCGCTGAAGAAGCTATACCCTGCATTCTTTAAAGAGCTGGAGCGGGTGTTGGGGGTAAACGGCCGGGCCGTCATTCTCAGCAGTGAATTCGATTTGGTGAAAGACGCCGTTCGAGCCTGCCCCCGTCTGGAAATCTTAACCGGTTACTCCATCGCAGTGCTCGGCCAATGGGGCCGCATTTACATCATTCGCCGAAATTAAAAGTAATTGGGTAATTGAGTAAATCCACAATTATCCAATTACTCACTTGGCGGCTGAATATCGATCAGCTCCTCGTAGTTGAAAATATCGACCTGCCAGATGCTTTCTTGCTCCTCGTGTGCTGGCTCTGGCTCTCGCACAACAATGCGCACCAGTTCAAACGTCTCCGGCCGAATCCATAGCTGAATATCGACCTGTTCCGGGCCAATGAGAAAGCCGCTCATCTGGTAAATATTTTCGCCGCTGGCAACGGCCGTTACGCTATAAAGCAGTTCATCCGGCCCCTCACTCTCGGCCAGATTTTCTGGCTCGGCCAGGGCCACCTGCGCCAAATCGGCCAGCAGCACTGCCTGAATGCCAATGTCGTCGTCGAACAGCACCGCCGGATTGAAGCCCCAGTTGGGCGGCAGCTCTTCCCACGCGCCCGTTACCACGTTGGTTTGCCACTGAATCTCCGCCACGCTTATCACGTCCACGTCTGTGATGATGCCGGGGCCAATGACCCGCACGGTCGCCAGAGCGCGGTCGGGGGCAACGTACGCCCCTCGCGCCCGCCGAAAGGAAATTGTTTCACCCGGATCAAGGAAAGCTGGCGCGCCGTCCCGCTCAATGGTGAACTGGAAGCCTTCGCTGCCACGCATCCGTTCGGCCGTGCGCTGCACCAGCTCCTCGGCGCTAATTTCGGGCAGAGATGGCTGGCAGGCCGTTGCGGCGATAAGAAGGAAAAGTAAGGTGAGGAGAATGTGGACCGGGAACGGCCGTTTGTATCTGAGGTTATTCACTCCTGACTCCTCCTTTTAAGGGATTTGGTTGAGGCGGGACTGGAGGTTGGTTACGGCCGTTTCCCACGCCTCAAATTCATCACTTTCCAACCACAGCTCACGCAGCTCTGATTTAGCCAGGACGCGGGCTACCGCCTGACACGCTATCGCTACATATTCCGGAAGCCATTCGGCCAACTCCTCTGGGGGATCATTTGGCGGAAACCCCGCAGCAGCGGCGACGCACTCGGCCGCCGCCAAAACTTCGCTGGCCTCGTCGGCGTCCAGCTCATCGGCTTCAATCATCGCCGCCACCCCCGCCAGCGTGCGGTCAATCAGGCGAAAATCATTCTCGCCAAAATCGTACAGCCAGTCCTGGGCGACATCGTTTTCAAAATTACCGGGTCCCCATGCTCCCATAAGCAGCTCCTTTCTTAACGCAGAGGCGCAGAGAAAAAAGAGCAAGAGAAGACTCTGCGATCATCTGCGAAAACTGCGGTTTTTTAATTCGGACGTAATTATGTGAGGGAGGGCAGGCGTTTGTCCAGCAGAGGCATGTTGGCGCGGGGATCTCTCATGCGCTGATCATAGACGAAATCGGCCGTTTTTTCGATGCGCCACTGGTTTCCGTGCAGGTTATTTAGGGCAGCGGCAATTTCGTAGAAGTTCCAACGGCCGTTGCTGTCCAGCAGGTAAAGACCAGGGGCGGCGTAGGTCAGCGATTGCAGGGCAACGGCCGTATCGGCCAAAAAGCTGCAAGCCGGGAACCATTTCTCGCTGGCTCGAACCACGTCTTGCTTCGCCAAAAAGTCAATCATGTTGTTGGAGCCGGGGGCATCCCCAATTTGCCAGCCCAGCCGGGCAATAACGGCGTCTGGGTTAGCAGCGCGAACCTGCCGTTCGGCGGTAAGCTTTTCGTAGCCGTACCCCTCACGGGCATCCGGCTGGGAATCTGGCGTAAACGGACCAATGGCATCGTCAGTAAAAACCATGACGGAACTGGTAAACACAAAGCGGATGTTACGCTGGTAGCACAGCCGGGCCAGCTGCGTCGGCCATTCAACGTTTATCCACCAGCCTTCATTCTCTTTGCCAGTAGATTGCGAGGCAACCGCCAGGTGAAACAAAATATCTGGCTGCGTGGCCTGCAAAAATTGCTCGGCAGCGGGTAGATCTTTGGGGGGAACGGCCGTGCGATCCCAGCCTGTTACCTCATGCCCATCAGCCAACAGTTGTGCTTCTAGAGCCGTGCCCACCGCCCCATTCACACCCGTGATAATTGCTTGCACCGCTTCCCCTCAAAAAAGATGTCCCCGGCAACTCTATTTACCACGTTATATTCCGTTCCCAGGGTAAGAAAATCCGCATAGTTAGCAGATAAGTTAAGATTTACGAGAACGGCCGCGTGAGCGGCGGCGCTTCTTTTTTGGCTTATCAGCCCGCTCATCCTGCTTAGGTATTTCTGGCTCTACGGCCGCAGGCGGGGAATGTAAAGATTCCTGGTAATAATCATCCAGCAGCATAGCAATAAGCTGTATTCCCTCGTCATCGTTGGCCAGCTCTTTAACCATGGGCACAAAGCGCTGCAACCGCTCCACTTTTAGCTTGTCCCGCTCACGCATTTGCGCTTCCAGGCGGACGATCATCCGTTCCGCTACTACCTTAGCCAGCGTTGCTTCGTCGGGAGACGGCCGTTGTTCAAACTCGATGTTGTACTGTTTGGCAATGCGTTTTAGCTGCACCTGCTCCGTAAAATCACCCACGAGCGAAATAGCCACACCCGCAGCCCCGGCCCGGCCCGTGCGCCCGGCCCGGTGAATGTAGATTTCCGGGTCCTCTGGCAGTTCATACTGGAACACGTGGGACAGGTCAGAAATGTCGATGCCTCTTGCCGCCACGTCGGTCGCTACGCAAAAACGCAGCTTACCCTTACGCAGCCTGTCCATCACCTTCTCACGATCTTTTTGTGGCAAATCGCCGCTTAGCTCGTCGGCATTGTAACCAAATCGTTGCAGCACCACGGCAATATAATGTACCCGCTGCCTGGTATTGCAAAAGATGATAGCCGAATCGGGGTTTTCCAGCTCAATAAGCCGGATTAACGTTCGGTCTTTTTCCATGGGAGCCACGGTAACCGCCTGGTGCGAGGTATCGGCTACGTGCACATGATCGCGGCTAAGGCTGAGGAAGTCTGGCTTGTGCATGAACTGACGCGCCAGGCTGCGCACCGTCGGGGGAAAGGTGGCCGAAAACATGCAGGTATACACGTTATCGGGCAAATATTCCTGAACACGCCGCATGTCGGGGTAGAAGCCCATGCTTAGCATGCGGTCAGCCTCATCAAAGACCAGCACCTTCATCTTTTTAAGGGAGAGGGAGCCGCGCAGCAGATGATCTAACACGCGTCCTGGCGTACCTACTACCAGATGCGTCCCTTCGCGCAGCGCCTTCAGCTGGGGACCATAGCCCACGCCACCGTATACGGCCGTTACCCGCAGCCCGCTATCACCAAACAACAGTTTTGCTTCTGTCATCACCTGGGTGGCCAGCTCCCGCGTGGGCACCAGCACCAGCGCCTGTGTTTCTTCCTGGTAGCGATTTACCAGCTCCATAATGGGCATGATGAACGCGCCAGTCTTGCCGCTGCCGGTACGGGCCTGCACCATAATCGGCCGCCCGGCCATAATGTAGGGCATCGCTTTTGACTGAACAGGGGTAAGGCTCGTCCACCCTGCACGTGCCACAGCCTCGCTCAGGCGGGGGGGCAAATGCTCCAGGCGCACCGATGGCAGGCTGTCTTCTGGTTCTTCAATTTCGTTTTCTTGTTGCAAATCAGGGCCGGTTGGCTCGTTAATTTCTTCGTTTGCATCGTCGATTGTTTCGGTTTCACTCATACCTGTGAGTCTAGCGCAAAACGGCCGTTTCCGCACCTTCTCTCATCCTGTTATGGACTTTCCCGCCACAGGGGAAGGCTACAGCAGCGGAACGAACCGCCCGTCTTTGGCGGCTCGTCAAATGGCAGCTCTATCACCTCCAGGCCGCGCTGCCGCAGCTCCGCATTCACGCGATGAGAGCGGGTGCGGGCGATCACCTGCGTGGGCGAGAGAGACAATACATTCGTCGCCAAAATTTGCTGCTCCGCCTTGGTCACTTCTATAAAATCATAATGCTCAGCAATGGCCTTGGGCATCTCCGCCAGCCCGTCGGGGTAAATAAGCGCGCTGCCGCTGCCCACAGGCACAAAGCTGCAGTCCAGATGCAGCACGTTTTCGCCATCGGCCAACTGCTTCAGCGGGACGGGTACCACTTCAAAGTCAGGGAAACGGCTGGCAAGAAACGCAGCGCCTTCCGGCCCGGTACGCTGGCTAAGCCCCACAAAGATACGGCCGTTATCCACAATCACGTCTCCCCCCTCCAATACCAGCTCATCCGGCACCTTAATCACCTGCTCCGTCTCTAGCTTATTCAGGAAGTTTGTCAGCCCCAGCCATTCATCCTGGCGGCTCGGGTGGACCATACTTGCAACCACAAAGGTATTACCAATCACCACGCCAATGTCGCGGGTCATCAGCTGATCGGGCACACCTGCCAGCGGCTCTGGCTGCAACACCTCTACCCCGTGCTGCGTCAGAGCCGACTTAAAGCCGCTAAATTCAGCCATCACCTGCTCACGCGTAGGGCGCTCTGGGCCAAAGTAATACTGTTTCTGGGTTTCATTAATAATAGGTGGGGGAACTTGATGAAAGTTATCAGGATAACCAATAATCACGGAATGCAGACGACCGGTTTCTGAGGTAACACAAAGGGTGCGCATGAAAATGCCTCCATTGTTCAGCAGAATGTGGGTTAGGTAAATCCCCCCAATATGATAAGGCGGGGAAAACGGCCGTCAAGCACCATTTTTAAGACATGTCATTCACTCCTCACTTTTCACTCCCCTAACTTCACACCACCCACCAGGCGCAAAAAAGCAAAAGCCCCAGATAAGAGACAGCCGCCAGCAGCGACGGCCGTTTTGCCAGGTACCATAGGCGTGGCGGCCCAAACAGCAATGCTAGCAGCACAAATGCACCCACTGCGCCTGCCCCGCCGCTGAAGCGCTCTGTTGCATGCAGAACGGCCGTGCCCAGCACCAGCATTCCGTTCACGCCCAGCAGGCCCAGCAGCGCCAGCCCCGCATAGTTGCGCGATTCTTCCTCAACGCTTACGCGCACCGAAGCGCTAAGAACCAGCACATAAAACAGCGAGGCGCCAATCCATGCCCCCGGCCCGTACACAAAAAAGGCAGCCGATTCCCCCGCGCCCAAAACGCGGTCATCGGCCACGAAAATGGACTCCCAATAGCCGAGCTGCTGCAAAAGCAGCACCGCCAGCGCCAGCGCAAAGAAGATGGCCAGCAGCCGCATGGTGCGAGTTTGGGTTAGCCAACCGGGCAGGCGAGAAAGCCGTTCAGCGTCGGCCGCAGGCTCCAATTTACGGATAATGTAAACGGCCGTACAGTACACCACAAACGCCCCGCCCAGGATCAATACGTTAATGGTGGACGGCTGCACAAAAAGCGCAGAAAGTGATGGCAATAGCAAAATCAGCCCCGCTGCCCCCACCACATCTGCCAGTAAAGGTAAGAAGGTTAAAAATAATTGTTTTTGTTTCAAAATTTCCTCTCAATTTGGCAGTAATCTTATCAGAAACCCCCAAAAAGCTAGCACAGATCAGGCAATCGAGCAGGCCCAACTAAACGTGTTTCTGTCCATCAGCAGCGCATTCCTGGGCAGAAACCAAATCACTTGCCATCCGTACTGCAATGTACTAATCTTGGGTCGAATGCAGCCGTTGTTTTTCATAAACCAATAAGGTAATCAATGAGCGAACCATTTCCCCCAGCAGGATTTATCAAAACAAAATCGGCCGTTCCAGGAATTGAGGTCTACATGCCTCGCCCGCCTGAGGAAGATGCCCGCGAAGTGGTTGATTTTCGCTGCCCGCACTGTGACGGCGCCACCGCCTACAGCACCGACGATGGCGGCCTTACCTGCTCCTTTTGCGGCTACCACGATGCCCCCCAGGTGGAGGTGGTGGGCAAAGGGGCGCAAGAATTTGAGTTTACGGTAGAAACTGTTGAGCGCGCGGTGAATGGCTGGGGGGCAGAGCGCAAAGAGCTGGTGTGCAACAGCTGCGCTGCCCACACGACCCTTTCTACCGAAATTCTCAGCCACACCTGCCCATTTTTCTTTCGCCAATTTTGAAATTTGACGAGCTCCCGCAGTATTGGTGAGAATCGTGTTAGCAGATCCGCCTCTTAAATAAACTTGTTCCATAAC
>JBHIWP010000206.1:0-10512 GCA_041987425.1 Promineifilaceae bacterium (SeqCode)
GGCTTACCACTACCAGCGTTCCCTCAAACTGATCGAGAAACTGTTCCAAAACGGTCAGAGTCTGCACATCCAAATCGTTGGTAGGCTCATCCAAAAACAAAACGTTCGGCTGGCGTACCAGGGTGCGCAGCAAATAGAGCCGCCGTCGCTCGCCACCGCTCAGGCTGCTAATTTTGGCTCGCTGCTCCGGCCGGGTAAAGAGAAACCACTCCAGCATCTGGGCTGCTTCCACGCGCTGGCCATCGGCCGTGTGAATAAGCGGGGCCAAATTGCTGATGTAGTCCAGTAGCGTCGCTCCATCCTCTAACTCCTCACTCTGCTGATCATAATAGCCCAGCTCTACCGTGCTGCCCCAGTTTACCTCGCCAGAGTCTGGCTCGGTTTTGCCTGCCAGCACGTCTAGCAGCGTACTCTTGCCGCTGCCATTTGGCCCAATAATGCCGATTCGGTCGCCCGGGTCTAGCTGTAAGCTCAGGTTTTTAAACAGGGTAATGTTGCCATACGCTTTGCTGAGATTGGTTGCTTCCAGCACGCGTTTGCCCAGCCGCCGACTGGCCAGGGCCAGCGCCACGCGCTGGTCTCCTTTGTCGTAGGCAATGGTTTGCAGCTCTCCCACGCGCTGGATGCGGGCTTTTTGCTTGGTGGTGCGGGATTGGGCGCCGCGATTTAGCCAGGCCAGCTCTTGCCGCAGCAGCGCCTGGCGTTTGGTTTCGGCCGTTTTTAACTGTTCTTCTCGGGTAGCGCGCTGTTCCAGGTAACGGCCGTAATTCCCCGAGTAAGTCACCAGCTCGCGCCGATCTAATTCCACAATCTTGTTCACCACCCGGTCCAGAAAGTAGCGGTCGTGCGTAACTATGAGCAGGGCTGCGGGCATGTTTAGCAAAAATTGCTCCAGCCAGCTTACCGTTTCGGCATCTATATGGTTTGTCGGCTCGTCTAGAATAAGCAAATCGCCCGGGTCAATGAGGCCACGAGCCAGCGCCACGCGCTTCTGCTGACCGCCGCTCAGAGTGCCCAATTGGGCCTGAAAAGAAGTGATCCCAAGCCGTGTGAGTACCGCCTTGGCTTCCGCTTCTGCCTGCCAGCTATTCGTGCGGTCCATCTCCTGGGTGATCTGGGCGAATCGGGCCTGTAGCTCTGGGTCAGCAGGAGACTGTTGCAGCGATTCGCTCGCAGCTTCATACTGTCGCAATAGCTGAAGCTGAGGGGCATCGCCCTGAAAAACGTAGTCCAGCACCGTGGATTGCAAAGGCAGGTCCGGCTGCTGGGGCAAATATTGAATGCGTACACCACCCCAAGTGGTTACGCTGCCCGAGGCGGGTGTTTCCAGCCCGGCAATTAGCCGCAGCAAAGTGGTCTTGCCGGAGCCATTGCGCCCAATCAGGCCAATGCGATCACCTTCGTTAATAAGCAGGTTTACGGAATCAAACAGAATGCGGTCGCTGTAGTGGTGGGTTAAGTTGTCTAGTCGAACGAGGTTCATAAGTTACTGCAAGTCATTTGTGGTTAAGTTGTGGAGCTGCTCAGCTATTGCTGCGGCTGCGGGCGACGTCCAGCCCTTTGCGCGCCAGCTTGACGGCCAGGCCGCCGCCTGGTACCAGTAGATCGATGGTATCGGCCCCCACGTCAAACAAAAATTCGGGGTCGAGCAGCTTGCCCATGTATTGTTGGAAGGTTTTTCCGTCGGTGCGCAGCTCTCCGGTAACAGCATCGTACTCTACAATAGCTTCTTTTTCTTTGGAAAGCCAGCGGTATTGGAAGGCATAAACAGGGCGATAATAGAGATCCACATTGGCGATCTCAACGGCGTCTTCCACAATTGTATCTGCATGAATGCTTTTGAGTACGCCTAGCAGCACGTCGCGCACAACGGCAGAGGCGCGGGCCTGCACTGGCAGGACAATGGTTCCCTGCTTGCCTAAATCTTCTAAATGCTCGGGTGGAACTTCGTTGGCGGTGTGTTTAAGGTATTGGCCCAGGCTATCGTCTGGCTGATTAGTATAACCGTTGAGGAAGAGGATGCGTTCTGGCTCTTCGCGACAATGTTCGGTGAGGGTGAGGTGAATACGGCCGTTTGTCACTTCATACTGTTTCCCATCCAGGGTTACGGACTTTACTTCAGGCCCAGAGAGACTGATTGGGTAGTCGCGCCGCCGCTCATACACGTAGCGTGCCCGGCAAACAATGTGCCAAAAAGGCTCATAACGGTGTTCTTTGTAAATAAGTTCAAAGTCGCTGTCTTTCGGGCGCTGCAAGAAGCTGGCTACCTTCACGATACGGCCGAAAGCATCCACCTTTTTCTCCCAGGCCCGTCCCTCGGCTTGTTCTAAACTGAGCTGTTCCTTCAGTAAAAATGCGCGTTCGTCTGCCAGTGTAATATCCATGCGTTCTCATCTCCTGCCAGAAAGACTGTCGTCATGAAGCTGGTGCTATTATAGCATTGGCCCGGCGCTTTTGTGTAAAGGGGGCGTAATTTGTTGGCTTGCGTTGGGGTGCCAAGTCTGGAGTTTGCTTTGTCGGCATGGGGCTGAGTGGAACACAGAGAGAGATAAGTTTGGGGTGAAGGAGCTGTTAGTTTGGCATGGCAAGCTTGATGAGTTTTTGGCAGAAACCCTCAAGGGGCTGGTTATCCTGATGCAGAATTTCATCGGGTGAATCGGTGAAAATTTTGGCCTGTTGCAGGGCGGTTTCTGCTTCGGTGAGAACGGCAATACGGCCGTTGGGCCGCTCTAATCCCTGATACTCTTTGATTTGTGAATGAAAGCCTGGCGTCATAATTAAGCTGGTGACACATTCGTAACCACCGGGGATAATGATGAGGCGAAATTGGGTTTCGGCGTCTAACTCTTCGAGAGAATAATCGGGAATCACCAGCAAGCCGTGCTGCCCAGGGGTTGTTTGCTTTGAAGCGCCCAGTAGAGACGTGGGCAAACCAGCTGTGCGCATTTGGCTAAGGCAATAGACTACCTCATTTTCGGCAAAACCGGGGCCAATGAGAATCGCGACATTGGTATTGGGCGTTTGACCTGTAGCAATCATAGTAGTTTACACCAGAAGCGTATGCTGGTATGATTGTGAAGAGTTAGGAGGCTGGTTTCGACGAAAAAAGGCTCCTCCCCCACCTCCCCAATCCTCATAACATTGGGCACGAAAATGAGAAAAGAATCTGGCAACGAGGTTATGGGATTATAGCAAGATGCAGAATTTCTTGTTTTTCATAAACCAGTGATTTTGTGCGTTTTTTTGCAAATGTGTGCGGCAAAAATGCAGTTTTTGCGCAGCGGGTAAGAGATATGTTGAAAACTTCTAGGGGTGAAGTGACAATAACCTACGATGATGTGCGTAAGGCCTTAAGCAGTTGGGGGAAGCAGAATGCCGGGCCTGAAACGCTGCTGGAACATTTATTGTGTGTGCAAAAAGAACAGGACGCTCTGAAGGCCGGAGATAATCCGGCGCTGCTGCGAGCAGCCACCAACCAGGTGCTCAAAGACGCTATTACTGATTTAGAAAAGCAAAATGCGCGCAGTGCCAAAGTGCTGCGGCTTCGCTTTATGGAAAAGCGCGCCATCCAAGAGGTGGCGCACATGATAAATTTTAGCTCGCACCAGATTAGCCGTATTCAGCGGGATGGCATTGAGCAGCTGCTAGAGATTTTGCAGGGCCGAGAGCAGGACATCAAGCGAAAGCGGGCTCAATCTTTGGAAAGTTTTCTGCCGCCGCCTACGTTTTCACAGCTGTTTGGCGTTGACGATTTATGTCATTCGCTGATAGAACATTTGACACTTTGTGGCCCGCCGTGGGTGGTGGCGCTGGTAGGCATGGGGGGATTGGGCAAAACGGCCGTTGCCAACCATATCACCCGCTCGCTTATTCACCAGCTTGCTTACACCCACGTTGCCTGGATTCGGGCAGCTCCACCCCATTCTATGAGTGGGCAATCCGAGTCACCCAGCCTTACCTACGAAAAGATTATTCATGAACTGTTGACCCGCCTGTTTCCCGATACGAACTTGCCCCTTACGCTGTCTGAGCGCGAAGTAAAGCTGCGTCAGGCGCTAAAGAGCCACACCTATCTGGTTATTATTGATAACCTGGAGGCAATGGAAGACACCTCTTTTTTGCTAAACCATCTCCATGAACTGGCAAACCCCTCGAAGTTTATCCTAACCACGCGCACGCGGGCGGCCAAGCAGGCGGCCGTGCTAGACGTGCCGCTAGATGAGCTGGGTTTTGCCGACAGCGCTGCCCTGATGCGGCATCATGCGGCGGAAAATGGCGTTACGGCCGTTGCCGAAGCCACCGACGACGATCTGGAAAAAATCTATGGGCAAATAGGGGGCAACCCATTTGCCCTTAAAATTGTGGTCAACTTGTTGGATGTGCTGCCCCTCAAGCGGCTGCTGGAAGGATTGACGCGAAACCATCCCAGTCAAGTCATGGGAATGTACAAGCACGTATTTTGGCAAACCTGGCAAACGTTGAGCGAAAACGGCCGTAAGCTGCTGCAATCAATGCCCCTGGCGCTAGAACCCGCCGATGTTGACTATCTGCTCATTATTAGCGGGTTGTCTGAAAATGAAATTTGGCCAGCTATAGAGGAACTGCGCCAGCGTTCCTTGTTGGAGGTAGAGGGTGGGCTGCACGAAAAGCGGTACGGTATTCATCGCCTGACAGACACGTTCTTACGCACAGAGATTATCCATTTCCCCCTTTGATTATGAGTGAAAAAACTTTATGACCATAGCAGCCGCAAATTCACCGGAAGCATCCGCCAAAACAAATCCGCAATTTATTGAAAGCATTCAGGCTGGGCTGCGCTACTGGCAGCAAAAAACGGAAACATTAGGGCCAGAGCAGGTGCGGTGGCTAGACCAGCGGCGCAAAAATCTGCATCAGGCCGTTCTCTTTGGCCTGAACCAGCCCGAAACCTGGGAGGATACGGCCCAACTGCTGCTGCAAACATTTGACTTCAGCGAATGGCGTGGCTATTGGTCGGAGTGGATTCCGGTGCTGGAGCAGGCGCTGGCGAATGCACCGGAAAGGGAGACAGTGCTGTGCGGCCGTTTGCAAAATCGTCTGGGTCAGCTCTATCGTCTGGATAACCGCCTGGCCGAAGCAGAAGAACAGCACAAAGCGGCCTTGAAGCTGGCGCAGCAGCTAGAAAACGACGAGCTGCGATTAATTTCCTATACCTGCCTGGCTGAATTCTATTTTCGCCAGGGAAATGTTGATCAGACAAGAGTCTATGGTCAATTGGCCCTGGATATTGTCCAAGCGGTGCCAGATCTAGAGCGCATGAGAGGGTTTACTCACAAAATTCTCGGCCACATTGAAGAGTATGTGGGCAATTGGTCTGAGGCGATTAACCATCTTCAAAAAGCAGTTCAAATTTGGCGCACGTTAGAGAATGACAACTACCTGGCACGCTGCTTAAACGACTTGGGCAACGTATTTTCGAAGAAAGAAGAGTTTACCCTGGCCCAGCAGGCGTATGAGGAGGCCGGCGCAGTTTTAGAACCTACAAACAACGTCCTCGATAAAGCACGCGTCTCTCAAAACCTGGGCGTGTTGTATTATCGCCAGGAGAAGTGGGCCGAGGCTGAAGCCGCCTTTTTGAAAATTGACCCCATCGCCTTGAAAGAACAAAAAGAACTGAACTTGCTAGCCTTGTTTCATAACAATTTGGGCAATGTTTACGTTAAGTCGGCTCAGTTTTCGCGGGCCATTGAAAATCTAGAGCTGGCCGCTGATATGTTTCGCTCGATAGATGACCGGCTTAATCTAGGAAACAGTTTAGGCACATTGGCTACCGCCTATATGGAATTTGGCAAGCATGACGCTGCCAAACGCTGTTTTCGGGAAGCGATTGCCTTGCTTGGTGAGTTTCCTAAGAGTGATTTTGCTAGGAGAGTGAAGGAAAAGTACACGTTAGCACACCAGGCGCTGATGGGGAACGAAAATGGTGAAGAGCAGCACAAAAAGCCAGCCAGCGAAAGCTGACTGGCTTCTCATTTAAGAAGGGTTAGCCGGAACAGGTCGTTGAAGACGAGGTGTTGCAATCAGCGAGGGCTGGGGCGCTAATGGTGGTTCCAGCTAACATCAGGGCCAGTGAGGCGGCGGCAAGCAGACAGAAGAGTTTACGGCGAACTGCAAGTGACATGATCTTGATCCTTTACCTATACGGTGGATGGCGACTTTGATCAGGCACGGTGGTGGAGGGACCACTGGCTGCTTTCACAAAGTCTTTGACTTAAAAAACGCGCTGTATACAGACAAAAACAGCATAGGTTTTTCGTGCCAAAACATCCTGATAAGCGGCTGAGGATCGGTTGATCATTCGCTGATCACCGTTCGCTCGAACAGGAGGAGGGGACTATGAACACTCATTTTGAATCACTTGATTGGGGACGCTTCTGGCCTGACTTTCGCCAGGAAGTGCTAGACTGCCTGCGACAATGGCTGGCAACGGGCAGCAGCGGTGCCTTGGTAGGGCTTCCGGGCGCGGGCAAGTCGAACTTTCTTTTGTATCTTTCGCGCTACCCAGAGCTAATTCAGGCGGAAAAAAATACGCCTTTTACTGCTTTGGTGACGATTGATCTCAATCATTTGGTAGACCGGCAGCCAACCACGCTCTATCGTCTGATTGTGCGCGGCTGTTGGCACCAGATAGAACGTTTTCCAGAACCGGTGTCTACTTTAGTCGATGAGCTTTTTGCTGAGTACAAGCACACCAACGATCTATTTTTGGCGCAAACGGCCGTCTACGAGCTATTGCGAGCAGTCGAGAAACGCCAGGGCCGCATCGTGCTGCTTTTGGATCAGTTTGACTTTTTTGTCGCACTGCTTCTCCAGAGCTGACTATGGTGCTGCGCAGCTTGCGCGATGCCTTTCGCGAAACGCTGGTCTACTTCGCTGGCATGCGGCAGGCAATAATGTACATGCCAGAGCCGGAAGTGCTGGGGGATCTATACTATCTGCTGGACACCCACGTTTGCTGGATTGGGGCCATGCGCCCAGCCGATGCCCAAAGATTCGTCGCCCAAGAATTAGGCCGCGTTAAACAGACGGCGTCAGAAGATGAAATTGCGCTGCTGCTTGCCCTCACCGGCTGCTATCCAGCTTTGCTCAAAGCAGCCTGCGCCTGGTGGTTTACGCTGCCGGAACGGCCGTCGCTAGACCAGTGGCGGGCCGATTTGGCTGCATACGCGCCCCTAAAGAACCGCTTGAAAGAGATCTGGCAAGAGCTAACTCAGGAGGAACAGTGGCTTTTAGCAAAACTGCAAAGCCGCAGACCGGCGGACGCTGGAGCCCATTCGGGCACGGCACTGCGGCAGCTGGGGTATCGTGGGTTATGTGAGCAGGGGAGTGAGGGCTGGCAAATTAAGGGGATGCTGCTGTACGACTTTGTGCAAACGGCCGCGCAGCGAGGGTTAGGCCGCATCTGGCAGAAGGAGCTAACGGCCGAGTTGTTCCAGGGCAGCCAGAAAATAGAAGGCTTAAGCCCGTTAGAAGAGGCGCTGCTTGTCTTTCTGGTTACGCACCCCTACAAATTTCATACAAAATCAGAAATTATCAGGCATGTGTGGCCAACCGGCACACATGTAGACGGCGTCACGGACGATAGCCTTTACCAGACGGTACGCGGCGTGCGCCAGAAGATTGAGCCGCAAACGGCCGTATCAAATGTCTATTTGTTGACCAAGAGAGGGGTGGATGAAGGAGGGTATCAGTTTTTCCCAGAAGGCTATCCCACCGCCTAAAATTCACTGTGCTCCATGTCGAACACATGTGAATGAAGGTTTGCAATCCACTGCTTGCCTTCCTGGGTTTTGCGCAGGTAACGCAGGGCATCTTGAATATGCGGCCGTACCACCTGCCAGTAGAACTTGGTGAAATTTTGTCGCATATGGCCGGGGCTGTTGTAGCCAATGCGCTTGTTTTCCCCCGTCTCTTCAAACTCATAATACAGGGCCGGTATTTTGCGCAAATAGTCTGGATCGCCTAGCTGACCAATGAAGTCTGCAGCGCGCACCAGGCCGGCAAAATTGCCCGTTTCCTGGTAAAAAGGCTCGTCTGGTACGGGGAAGCGCGTCATCTCGATGTAGCTGGCTATCGTCTTTGCATCCACTTCATTCACCAGCGAATTACCGAATCGCTCCATGACAAACAATTTGCTGCGGCTCACATGATACGACGTTAAGGCGGCATCTGTGCCCCCAAAAGGCAGCCTGATCGTTTCGTCATTTTCACCAGTGGCATACACGCCGTCTTCATCTAATTTGCATACGCCTTTTACATAGCCAATATCATGGCACAAAAGGGCCATCATGAAGTGCAGCCAATCGCTGGGCGTAATGCCGCCTTCACAAAGGTGCTTGCCCTTGAGTATGGCCTGACCAACCAGCGTAACCATAATTGTGTGATCGACATTGTGGTACAGCGCATCAGAATTGGCGATGTTTTCCAGCGCCAGACGGCCGGTCCATTCCAGTATGTTGGCATATTGTGGCTCCATCAGGCTGTATGTTTGTTTGTAAGCGTCTTTTAATGCCTTCACAAAATGTTCGATCATTAGGCTCTGCAAATTCAGCATCATCTGATTAATCCGTTTTCTTGATAGGTTTTGTGGATTGCAAAGACAGTTTTGCTGCCTAATAAGATACAGGGCTGCGAAGCGATTGTCTAGCAGCAGAAGTAAATTCCAGGTAAAAAATAGAGAAGCGACTTAAAGGCGATATTTGTTTTAGCGGGAAAGCTCAGCGGCGCGAATGGTAAATTGCTGAAAGGTGACCTGAACCGAGCCATCTTCTGAGCCACTGGCGGCAAACCCGGCCATTCCTTGACTAAAACGGCCGTCTCTTCCTTCGGCCGTCAGCTGATTGTTCACGTAGAATGCCAGATAATCCCCTGCACAAATAGCGCGCAGTTCGTTAGCCCGCTCTCCCTGGCGCACGGCATTGCTCGGCGTCCAATCAACAATCGGGGACGATAAGCCACGCTCGACACGGCGAATGGAGACAAAGCCGTCGCCGCTGATGAGGAAGTAGTAGCCGTTGCGACTGTTATTTGCCCGGCAAACAAGCCCGTACGCGTTGTTCCTTTCTGTTGAAAGCTGGCGTACGGCCGTTTCCAGCACCACGTCACTGTACGTTTCCTCCGTAAAGCTCCATACATAGGTGTCTGAATTGGAGCTAAGTTCGTAGCCGCCATCCGTGAGCTGAACGGCCGTGCCCGTTTCTACGTCCAGCTTCTCCTGCCACTCTCCGCTGCTGGCAAAATCCGTTTCCAGCAGCACCTCTTCAGACGTCACGTCTTCTGCCGCATCGGTGGCGCAGCCGCCGAGCAGCAAAACAGCCAAAAGGCAGTGAAGCAGGAAGTTTATGACAGGCGCTTTTTTTTTCATATCGTTCAACTCATTTCTTTTCCAGTTACTGCCTAGTGATGAAACAGCCGCAGCCCGCTAAAGATAAGGGTCATGCCATAGGCATTGGCAGCCGCAATCACGTCTTCGTCTCGTACCGATCCGCCCGGCTCAATGACATATTTAACCCCACTCCGCTGCAATCGGTCAATATTATCGCGGAAAGGAAAGAAGGCATCGGAGCTAACGGCCACGTTGTCTAACTGGTTGAGCCATTCGCGACGCTCGGCAATAGTGAGCGGCGCTGGCACAGTTTCAAAGAGCGCTTCCCAAGACGACCGTTCCGTTTCGCCAATTTCATCCAGCACATACAGATCAATGGCGTTGTTGCGCACGGCTCGCTTCACCTCGTCTTTAAACTGAAAGCTAAGCACGCGCGGGTGCTGGCGCAGCCACCAGTTATCTGCCTTATCGCCCGCCAGGCGGGTGCAGTGGATGCGCGACTGCTGCCCGGCCCCCAGGCCAATTACCTGGCCATTGCGCGCATAGCACACCGTGTTCGACTGGGCATATTTGGTGGCAATGGTGGCTACGATCAGGTCGCGTTTGGCGCTTTCCGGCAGCTCCTGGCTGGCAGACACAACATTCAGCAGCAGGGATTCATTAATTTCAGCATCGTTGCGCCGCTGCGCAAACGTGACGCCAAACACCTCACGTCGTTCCATCAGTGGGGGCACATAGTCGGAGTCAATTTGCACGATGGGGTAACGGCCGTTCTTCTTCTGCTTCAATATTTCTAGCGCCTCTGGCGTATATCCCGGGGCAATGACGCCATCCGACACCTCGCGACCAATCAGCCGGGCAGTCATTTCATCCACCGGCTCGCTCAACGCTACCCAATCGCCAAATGAAGACATACGGTCTGCACCGCGCGCCCTGGCGTAAGCGGTAGCCAGCGGCGTTAGCTCGCCCAGATCGTCTACAAAGTAGGCACGGGCCTCCTGGCGGCTCAGCGGCACGGCCACGGCCGCCCCGGCTGGGCTTACGTGCTTAAAGGAGGCGGCTGCGGGCAAACCGAGTGCGGCTTTTAGCTCCTGCACCAGCGGCCAGGCATTTAAGGCATCCAGCAGATTAATGGTGCCCGGCGAGCC
>JBHIWP010000207.1:0-10487 GCA_041987425.1 Promineifilaceae bacterium (SeqCode)
TTACCGGAGTCATCCAATTTGCCAACGGCGCGCCTGCCAGCAACGTCACCGTGCGCCTGTTTGATGCCGATGTGCTCACCGAAGATGATGATTTGACCGTGACGCCCGGCCTTTCAGACGACAAGGGTCTGTTCAACGTCAGCTATGATCCCAGCCGTGATTTGGATTTTGCCGACGTGTATCGACCGTATTTGCACTTTAGCTACACCCACCAGGGCAAGCCACACAACCACAAAGCGGACGTGCAGCCCCACCAGCGCGACTACCGCCTGCCAGAAATACCGCCTATCGAGTTTATCCCCGCCACGCACGGCTTTCAATACGTCAACCGTTACCCGGGCTACTGGCTGCCGTTCTCGGTGCCGTCGGTGCCGGACATCCCTAGCGTGAGCAACATTTACGGACTGTGCGGCGGCATGTGTGCCACGGCGATGGACTTTTTGCTGGCAGGACGGCCGATTCCAAAGCGCCGCCGCCGTCCGGGCCGCGTAACGCCGCTGCACCGCTACATTCACCGACGTCAGGTGGACAGCCTGACTAACGGCACGCAGGTGGTGCGCTTTGTGCGCTGGATGAGCCTCCCAGATACGGCCGTGCACCTGCGCACCGCCGAGGAGCTCAAAACCCTGCGGCAAAACCTGGATAACGGCGTGCCCACGCCCATCGGCATGGTCTATGTGAGCGCCAAAGACACCATGCAAATCTGGCAAAACCACCAGGTGCTGGCCTGCAGCTACGAGGAGCTGGACGAAGAGCGCATTCGCATTCTCATTTACGACCCCAACTACCCCCGCCGCAACGACGTCTTCGTGGAATCCTGGCTGGACAAAGAAAGTGGCGGCGTCGCCAGCGTGCAGCGCATCGGCAAAAAGGACAAAGTCACCCGCGGCTACTTCGTCATGCCTTACGAACCCATCGTCCCCCCCGCCATCCTCGACGACGACACCGCCTCCGACGACAAAGACGAACGCGGCTTTGGTTAATTATTTGTGATGGATTAGATTGGTCAATGCAAACCAAATATAGAGGGCTAAAGTTCAAGTTTTAGTACCGTCCCGCCCACGGCAATGACGTCACCCGCGCTAATTACGGCCGTTCCCTCCAACCGCACATCATTCAGCAGCGTGCCATTGCGGCTGCCCTGGTCTTCCAGCCACCATTTGCCGTCGCGGCGGGTAATGAGGGCATGCTCGGCGCTGGCGTAGCCATCCGGCAAAACAATGGTGTTGCCCGGCGCCCGGCCAATGCTGGTGACAGGCATCAGCGGAAACGTGGTGTTGACGACGGGGTGTTCGGCTTCGTTGGCGATGATGCGCAAACGGCCGTACGGCCGTTCCTGCTCGGCCATAGCCGCGGCCGTGACCTGCATGTCGCGGTAAATAAGCCAGGCCAGCCCGCCCAAAAAGCCCAGCAGCAGCAGGCCGCTCACCACACGGAAAATCAGCAATACAACTTCTAGCGTCATGAGTCTGAGGGGGGACGGATTTGCGTCTCGTCATTTAGCGTGTTGGTAGAGTGAGACCGGGGTCGCTGCCGCGTTTCGCCTTCGCCATAAATCAGCTTGACGTCACTCAGCCCAATAACATCGCCCGACTTCAGAACCGTTTCATTGACCGGCTGATTGTTCACAAAGGTACGGCCGCGATTGCTCACATCGTACAAAACAAAACGGCCGTAGCGCCAGCGAATCTGGGCGTGTCGTCGGCTCACCGTGGCAGCGTCTAAAACCACATCGTTGTCGATGTGACGACCCAGGCTGGTAACTGGTTTGGCAAGCGGCACATGAAGCTGCCCATCCACAATGAGATAAGCGTCAAGAGATGCGATGTCGGCAGCGAGAGAGTGCGCCACATCTGGGGCCTGTCGAATTTGGGTCACCGCCCCTTTAGACGGCCGTTCCGCTTCCACAGCTTCCACCAACACCATGCGTGGCGCAGCATCCGGGTCGGCCACCAATGACAGATAAGGCGCTCCAGCCAGCGACAGCCCCGCCTGCCGCGCAAATTCTTGCAAATAGCCGGTTAACTGCGCTACTGCATCAGGCTCTGCCTGCACAATCTTGTCAAACGCCGCCGGATGAACGCGAATCTCATACTGGCAGGCTGTCACGCCAGCAACCGCCTGGCTCTCGGCCACGCGCGCCAGTTCCGACGCAATGTCTGATAGGGCCACGCCGCCGTTGAAAAAACGGTTAAAGCTGCCCTCAATGAGCTGCTGGGCCAATGCCTCAAATTTTTGGAACGGTGTCTGTTTCGTCATGATTAGGCGCCATTATAGTTTTGGTAAATGAGTGCGTCAATGCGTAAGCCCCTACATTGCATGGTCATAGGCATCCGGTATACTTTCCCTCATCTGCAACCAATAAAAGACCAGATTGGACCATTTTCTGGTCGGCAGAATGACAGCAACTGTCCGTCAGCATAAAAATGGTCCAATCTCAAAAACACAACTCTCTTAAAGGAGCTTCATGAGTACTGCCAGGCAAGTCCGGCTAACATCATACGCTAGCTGCGCCGGTTGAGCGTCTAAACTGGGGCCAGGGGACCTGGCTCAAGCGATTGCCCCGCTGCGCAAGCTGTTCAGGCCAGAAGATTATCCACAGCTTCTTGTGGGGCTGGCCAAAGCGGATGATGCGGCCGTTTATCAGCTAAACGATACGCAGGCCATCATCACCACCACCGACTTCTTTCCGCCGGTGGTCGATGATCCCTACGACTTTGGCGCCATTGCCGCTGCCAACGCCATGTCCGACATTTACGCCATGGGCGGCAAGGTGCTGTTTGCCATTAACCTGGTGGCCTTTCCTGAGAATTTAGGGATGGACATCTTGAGCGAAATATTGCGCGGCGGCGCAGAAAAAGTGGCCGAGGCTGGTGCCGTCATCGCTGGCGGCCACAGCGTCACGGACAAAGAGCCAAAGTATGGGCTGGCGGTCACCGGGCTCATTGAGCCAGATAAGGTGAAAACCAAAGGCGGGGCGCAGCCGGGCGACGCGCTGCTGCTGACCAAACCGCTGGGCGTAGGTGTGGTAACCACCGCGCTAAAAAATGGCATTACGGATGAAGCGGATGTGGCTACGGCCGTATCCAGCATGAAAACGCTCAATAAAACGGCCGCCGAAGCTGCCCAACTGGCCCTGGCCCACAGCCTGACCGACATTACCGGCTTTGGTCTGCTGGGGCACGCCCACGAGATGGCCCATCTGGGCATGATGGATTTTCATCTTGAGCTGGATAAACTGCCCTGGCTCCCCGGCGCGCTGCGCTACGGAGCAGCAGGCGCATTCCCCGGCGGCATGGGGCGCAACCTGGACTACTTTGGCCGCTGGGTGAAGTTTGGCCCGGGAGTCAGCCAGCTTATGCAAGATTTGCTCATGACGCCAGAAACATCTGGCGGTCTGCTGGTGGCCCTACCCAACGACCAGGTTGAAGCATTTAAGGCGCATTGTGAAACGGCCGTGCCCATCGGCCACGTAACCGAAGGCGAAGGTTTTATTCACGTAAATCGATAATTGCGTAATTATGTAATTGACGGCTCAATTTACTAAATTACCCAATTACCAACTCCCACTACCACAAAATCTATGGACCGAACCGTACCCACTTCCGGCAACGAAGAAATTAACCTCTATCTCCGCACTTACTACTCCTTGCTGCGCAGCAGCCGCGAGGTGCAGATTAAAACCCTCATCGAGGCGCACAAGCGCATGCACTCTGCCCTGCACGTAGCCGCCGATGACCCACGCCCGGACATGGCCGCCTTCATTTACGCCATTCTGCGCATGCCAGACTGCCTGGATAGGCTGCGGCTGGTCATAATGGGTCAGTCGGAGCAGGTGTTTGCCCAGCATGGGTTCCCCAATGTAGAAACATGGGAGCAGGTGAACGCCCCCGGCCGCCGGAGGCGCAGCTTTTTTGATGGGCAGGATCGGCTTGCAGTCTACATCGCCAGCCGGTCTGACATTGACGACATTGTGCCCATCCTGGTTGCCTACCAAATTGAACGGCGTAAGCTGCGTCAGCTGCTGAATAAGGAGAATGTAATCAAAGAGCTGAAGCGTGCGCAGGATGGCAAGGGGGGCATTCCTACCGGTAATAGTCTCGTTCGGCTGGCTCATATGACAGAAATTCCCGTAGAGGATTTGCACCGATTGTGCCAGGTGTGGGGCAGCGAAACGGCCGCTAAATTTCTTCATATTGCCCAAACCAAGCAAGAGCTTTCCATTCGTTCCCTGGCCGGGTCCCTGGCCGATTACAAGCGAGCCACGCGCCGCTGGTGGCGCAATGTAGAACGACATCTGCCGGATATCTCTTTGCCAGACCGGCCCATTTATTTCGTATCCAGCAATTCACACAGCTTGCCCAACCTGCTCAGCGGCTACGCCCTGCGCCTGGAAGATGAAATATATTCATTCATTAAAGACAGCGGCTCGGAAGAATTGCACAGGGAGTATCACGACATCTTGGAGCACAATGTGCCCAGCCGCAGGGAAAATTTCCTGTATTACGCCCTCAAAAAGCTGGAGCAGTTAGACTCACAGTTTACGGTCGCCCGGCTCGAAGCAGAGCGAGACATTGGGCTGGTGCGCATTCCCAGCGAACATGCGTTTGACATTGAAGTGCAGGTTATTCCTCTTAACAGGCTGATTCCAGACAGCATGGACGAGCGCCTGAGGCTGCCCGGAATTGAGCAGCTGCGAGACAGCGAGGCACTTATCATTAATATCGATTATCCGCTGGGGATGGCAGCCTACCAGGTGCTCACCGAGATCGCCCGAAACATTGCGGCCGTTCGCGGCGTGTACATCATGGGCAAGGCGGCGACGCTAAACGGCCGTATCGGCGACGTCATGATCCCCAGCGTGGTTCACGACGAGCACTCGCTCAACACGTATCTGTTCGACAACTGCTTCGCCGCCGACGACGTAGCACCGTATCTGGTTTATGGCACGGTGATGGACAACCAAAAAGCGATTACCGTGCCGGGAACCTTTCTGCAAAACGAAGGCTACATGTCTGTCTTCTACCAGGAAGGCTACACAGACATGGAAATGGAGGCCGGACCTTACCTGAGCGGCATTTACGAAATGGTGCGCCCGAAGCGGCATCCCGCCAACGAGCTGGTGAATTTATATAACAGTCCATTCCCGGTGGGCATCTTGCACTATGCTTCCGATACGCCATTTAGCAAGGGCAAGAATCTGGGCGCGCAAAATCTCTCTTACTTTGGCATGGACCCCACCTACGCCACAATGGTTGCCATTCTTCGTGCCATCTTTGAAACAGAACTGGATCTGATCGGGAAGTAATTGGGTAATTGAGTAATCAAGTAATTGCCTTATTACCCAATTACTCAATTACACTCAGCAGGAATCACAAAATTTATGCACAACTATTCAATCTTCAACGAGCGCCTGACGGCCGTTCGCCAAAAACTGACCGAATGGGAAGTAGACGGCCTGCTGATCACCAGCCCCACCAATCGGCGCTGGCTCAGCGGCTTCACCGGCTCCAACGGGCAGCTTCTTATCACCGCCAGCAAAGCCCTCATCGCCACCGATTTTCGCTACTATGCCCAGGCAGGCCGCGAAGCGCCAGGCTTTACCCTGTTTAAGCACCAGCGGACGCTGGCCGACACCCGGGATTTTTTAGCTGAAACAGGGGCAAAAACCGTTGGCGTAGAAGCAAAGCAGATCACCCTGGCAGAAATGATAGACCTGGAGAAAGTGGAGGGCATTCGCTGGAAACCGCTGTTACAAACCGTGGAGCCGCTGCGCCTGCGCAAAACGGCTGTAGAAATCCAGACCATCCAAAAAGCCTGCGCCATAACCGATGAGGTGATAGCCCAGGTGCCCCAAATTGCTCGCGTGGGCATGACAGAACGCGAGGTTGCCTGGGAGCTAGAAAAAGCCTTGCGCCAGGCAGGCGCTGAGGCGCTGGCCTTTGACATTCTTGTGGCCTCTGGCCCCAACAGCGCCTTGCCGCATCATCACCCCGGCGAGCGCCGCCTGCAGGCGGGCGATCCGCTTATTGTGGATATGGGGGCACAGGTGGATGGCTACAAAAGTGATATGACCCGCTCGTTTTACATGGGTGCCAAAGCGTCTGTGCATTATTATGAACTTTATCAACTGGTCTTGCGGGCGCAAACGGCCGTTTTTCAGCAAGCAAAACCAGGGATGAACCTCAAAGCAGTGGATGCGTTGGCCCGCGACATTTTGGACAGTGCAGGTCACGCCGACCATTTCGGTCACGGTCTGGGGCACGGGCTTGGCCTGAACATTCATGAAGACCCTTTCCTCTCCCCTCGTGCTTCTAGCGAGGATACGCTCGAGGTGGACACCATTGTTACCATTGAACCCGGCTGCTACCTGCCAGATTGGGGTGGCATTCGCCTGGAGGAAACGGCGCTGATGACCGAAGACGGCCTTGTGCCGCTTACCCACTGCCCCAAGGCGCCAAACATCTCATAATAATGCTTGCCTAAACGATGAACTGCCAATGCACGGGTAACAATGAACAAAATGCTCGAGTACAAAACGCTGCTGAGCCAAAACAGCTATAATCGTGCCAAAGCATACTTGGGGCAGCTTCAGGCAGGCCAGCAAGCAGGTAGCTATCTGCAACATAGACTGCATGGTCTGGATTTAGCTACCCTTTCAGTAGAAAGATTGCTAGAAGAGCTGATGCGCACCAAACGGCCGCAAATCTTTGCCGAAAGTGAGGTGGCCGGGGACGGTTCCGACTGGAATCTAACTGAGCTAGGGTTGCTGGGCGACGTTGCCATTGCTGCCCCGGTGACTATTTTTGACAACGGCCGTCACCAATACCCCGACGTGCACAATCCCCCTTTCCGCGGCATGCTGCTGTTTGTGCCGGGGGCGCTGCTGCGGAGCGGCCGCTCTCACACCCCAGCCGATTGGAACGAAGTAGTAAGCAATGAGGGAACGATTGACGAAGAGGCTTATTTTAGGCAGTATGAACGGCGTCTGCTGCCCCCATTTTTGTACGCCAACGAGCAAATGCGGCAGCACGGGAAACAGGCGTTCATTACTGTACCGGGGCTGGGCTGCGGCGCGTTCGCCGGGCAGTTTCAGGGGCAGCTCGGCGAGAAGCTAAAGCGGGCTTTGCAAGCGTTTGTGTTTAAGCACGCCGCGTCATTCACCCACATTCGCGCCATTTACTACGATCCGTACCAGGAGTGCCAGAACGAGCGGATTAACCTGAATGGGCTGAGCTTTTTGGTACGGCCGTTAACCCACGGCAATCAGAACAAACCCCAGCTTTGCCACCCTAAAACTTACGAAGATCCCGGCGATGATTTTTCTAATTGCGAACTGGTCAGCGTGGTCGCCTGGGACCATGTCTCCTGGCCCGGGAACGATTTTTACGCAGGATCAAGGGCTACGGATGATGGGGTGAAGGGTGCAGCGACGGATATTATGGCCGTTATGACCGGCATTCCCGGCCGCTACAATGCCCAAACCTGGCAGTACGAGCCGCCGATTGCCCACCGTAACTGGCGCGCTGTTATACAGAAGCACAGCATCACGCTGCAGATTACAGAGACCCTTCAGCTTTTTCCTCCCGATTAAGAACGATATCGGCTCTTAGCGACGCTTTTGCTTCAAAGCCAGCTCATAAGACTTCTGCAGCAAGGCAATGGCCTGCTCTACGTCTGCGGCTTGCCGAATACGAAATGTAATCCAGCCGCTGTCTGGCAAGACATGATGCCTCTCAACTTCCCCCTTAGCAACCAGCTCCTCGCGCACGCGGCGGGGAAACGGAATATCCACCTGATAATCGCCGTGAATATGCCCGATTTCCCGCCGACCCAGCACGTACTCAACGCCGCCAAAGCGATGCGGCCGAGCCGTTACACCTTCCCAGACTGTAACGGCCGCCGTAATCCTGGCCTGCGCTCCTGAAATGCTCATAACGCTTTTCATCCTACACCCAATGACGGACCATTAAGCCTGGCGCAGCGTTAAGGCCCAAACAATAGAACCGGCAGCAGCCAGGTGCAGCAAAGAAAGGACGATGGCCGATGCGGTGCTGCCCGACTGTGTGATGGCCGGAAACAGGGAAAGCAGCGCAATTGCCACGGCCAGGACCTGGAAGATACGCGTTCCATTTGCGGTAAATCGCTGCAGGCCGGTTAAAACCAACCCGCCAAAAATGGCAGGAACGAATGTGGCTACTAAAATCATTACCCAAGTCAGCGGCGCTATCGGGGCCCCCGGCCGCTGCGCCACTTCAATTGGCCCGGCCAACGCATTACCCAAGGACCATACGACCAGGCTAATTACGGCCGCAATTGCGCCACCTAGCAGGCCATTCTTCAAGTTATTGGTAAGGGTGCTCTTGTTTTGCTGAATATTAATGCTTCCACTTGTCATCTCAACTCTCCTTTGCAAAAACAACTGTTTAATCTAAAATATTTGTACATACAACTTTTGATAAGCGAAATAATACACTGGTCTCCTAGAAAGTCAATCGTTTTCAGGTAGAATGAAGGCAAGACTGGACAAAGGTACAGGACAACAAAAAGATGGCAGAATTACTAACCCCAAAAGAATTAAAGCTCTGGCTGGCCTTTCTGCACGCTTCCCACTGTATTAAGCAACAGCTGGCCGTGGACATGTACCGGGAAAACGGTATCTCCATTGGCTGGTATGACGTTTTAATAAACTTATATCATGGTGAAAAAGGCGGCTTGCGTATGCAGGATCTGGCCGAACGTGTCTTCATGAGCAACAGTGGGCTAACACGCTTGCTAGACCGCATGATAGAGGAGGGGTTGGTCGTACGAGATACCTGCGCCGAAGATCGTCGGGTATTCCTGGCAGTACTCACCGAGAAAGGGCATGCTCTCATCGAGGAATTACTGCCACAACACCAGGGGCGAGTTCGAAACTACTTTCTGCAGCATTTAACCAGCGACGAAAAGGAAATGATGACCGCGGTCCTTCAGCGCGTCCAGGCAGCCATGACAGACGTTACTCCAGGCGATGCCTGTTAACTCCCTACCTCATCACTTAATTTTTCATACACTTCCAAAAACTGGGGCACCACTTTGCGCCAATCATACTGCCGGGCAAAATGCTGCGCCGCCCGCCCCAACCGCTGTCGCTCTTCAGGATGATTCAACAAGTGCAAAACGGCCGTCGCCATCTCCCCAGCTTCATCCACCAACAACAGCTCCTGATCATGCGTCACCGGGAAGCCCTCAGCGCCGACAGGCGTACTCACCAGCGCTTTGCCTGCGGCCATCGCCTCGATGAGTTTAAGCCGCGTACCGCTGCCTACGCGAAAAGGGAGTATGAACACCTTCGCCCCCGCTAGATACGGCTCTACCCGCTCCACCCAGCCGGTGAGCGTGATGCCCGGCTCATGGCGCAGACGATCCAGCCGGGCGTGTGGCTTTTGGCCCACGATGGTGAAGGTCGTCGACGGCCGTTCCTGCCGAATCTGGGGCCAAACTTCATCGGCAAACCAGAGCACCGCGTCCACGTTCGGCCGGTAATCCATTTTGCCGCTAAACACGATATCGCTGGGAATGGCTTCTGCATCTTGTTGTTGGAACTGCGAAACATCCAGGCTGTTGGGTATAACGGTGATCGGTGTTTGCGCCTTGGTGAGTTTTTCCAGGTGCGTTTTGTCGGGATGGGAAACGGCCGTTACCCAATCTGCCTGCTGGCACACCCAACGCTCAAACCGGCGCAGCCGCCGCACCTGCTCCGCCGAATAGGCCGCTGCTACCCAACGGCGCGGCTGGCGCAGATCCGTGAGAAAATTGCGCCGCTGCAGTTCGGTCTCCGCGTTGTGGTCGTCGAACACAATCTTACTGTGCGGGCTGCCGTGGCGAATCACCGGCAGGTAGCGCGCCATTTCAATTCCTTCAATCTGTACAATGTCAAAACTATCGGCCTGGAGCATTTGCAGCAGCCGGACGTTGAACGCCGGGCTAAACAGGCGATGGGCCATGTCTGGACGACGCGTGGCAAGCAATTGATATAGTCGTTTGCCCGACGTGCGTTGCGGCACCGGCACCGTTTCGATACGCTCGCACAGCTCGGCCAGGGGCGCAATCTGCTCTGCGGCCAGCGTTTGCCCTGGTTCCAAAAAGCTCAGCAGCGACACCTCGCACGCTTGCGCCAGGCCACGAACGATGTGGAAATTCCGCAGGCTTGTCCCCTGGTGCGGCGGATACGGCAATTGTGGCGTCAGCAATAAAACTTTCATATAAATCTGGACAATCTTTTGGAAATCTCCGCGCTCTCTGCGTCTCCGCGGTTAAAAAACAGACCTGTAAATTTGTAGCGTCATTTCAGCCGCTTTTTGCCAGCTAAAGGTCTTGGCCTGAACGTAGCCTCGGCTAACCATCTTCTGGCGCAGATCAAAATCGGTGAGGACGCGATGCAGGGCGTCTGTCCAGGTCGCCTCATCATCCAGCGGCAGCTGCATACCCGCCTCGCCCGCTACCTC
>JBHIWP010000208.1:0-10464 GCA_041987425.1 Promineifilaceae bacterium (SeqCode)
TGGTCGCTGGCGCGGTGGCAAAAATCTCGCCCAGAATTGCTTCGACAATCATTCCCACCGGCGCTTCTGTGTACACCTCACCCCCATACACCCACTCGCGGCAGTCGGTGCCAGATTCGCAACCACACAAATCGGTACAGCTGTCGCACTGGCTCTCGCGCAGCTCCAGGGCAATGTCGCGCCCCTGCACCCGGATGGTGGGTGAGCTTACAAAGCGGTGGGCCGCTGCCTGTTCCTCGTTTTCAATCAGAATCCTATTGACCGAAAGTTCTGTTTTGGTAAAGGCCAGCACATCCGCCACAGACTGAATGGCCGTTTCCAAATTTTCGTTGGTACCTACACAGCGCGTGCAGGTATCCAGGTCCAAGTACAAAAATTCCAGCTCCACCGTCCGATTAATCACCTTTTCCGTTGTTTCAACTTGCATCTTATTCATCTCCTTGTAATGGGTTATTTACCAAAGGAGACGCAGGCCGCGGCAAAAGGACGCAAATTGGTTGGATTCATAAAGTGCTAATTTGAACTCGCCACCATCTCGCCGTACACTACGGCCGTATGCGAAAATTCAACAAAATAATTCTTCTACTCCTTACCCTTTCCCTCCTCAGCCTCACTATTGCCAATCCCACACCAACTTTTGCCTCAGACTGCAGCCAGACTTCTGTTGGCTTTGCGCCGCTGAACGATCTGGGCACGGGCACTCATGCAGGTTACCAGGGCGGGTTGTATCCCAACGGCAGCAACCAGAAGCCTGCCGCCCATGCCCAGGACGGTCTGGCGATTGCTCAGACAATCCAGCCGCTTAACGGCAGCGGGCAGGTTGATCTGGTCAACGGCCGTATCGTACTGCTCTCGCTGGGCATGTCCAATACCTCCATGGAATTTATCGCCTTTGGCAAGCTGGCCGCAAACGACGCGCTCCTGGCAGATGCTGTCACACTCGTTAACGGCGCGCAGGGAGGCAAATCGGCCGAATTTGCTTCTGATCCAAACGACGACTTCTGGACGGTGATCAACCAGCGCCTGACCAGTGAGGGCGTAACGCCCCAGCAGGTGCAGGTAGTCTGGCTAAAAGAAGCCCGCAACAGCGTAGAGCCCACCGAGGTTTTCCCCACAGATGCCGAGATTTTGCAGGATCAGCTTAAGGATATTGTGCAAATTGCCAAAAGCCGCTTCCCCAACCTCAAGATTGCCTATCTTTCCAGCCGAATTTATGCAGGCTATGCAGACACCAACCTCAGCCCAGAGCCAGAAGCCTACCAGAACGCCTTTGCCGTCAAGTGGCTCATCGAGGAGCAAATCGACGGTAATCCAGAGCTAAATTATGATGCCGCCCAGGGCAGCGTTTTGGCCCCCTGGCTGGCCTGGGGGCCCTACCTGTGGGCCGATGGCCTCACGCCGCGCAGCGACGGCATGATCTGGCTCTGCTCAGATTTTGTGGACGACGGAACCCATCCCTCGAACAATGGGGCAACAAAGGTTGGCAATGCGCTTCAGGGCTTTTTTCAGACGGAAGAAACGGCCGTTTCCTGGTACAGAGACCTCTCTCAGCTATCTAACCAACAATATCTCCCCCTTATTATGAACGCCAGCCCGTAACGCAAAATCCTCGCGCCGCTGGTAATAAACCTGGCTCCGAGCGCTTGATCCCGAGCGCTTAGAGCAGCCTCTCGCCGGGTCATTACCCCCTGGCCTTAGTACTAAAATACGGCAGACAGCCAAATTAAACTGTGGTTCACTTAGGGCTGTTCGCAAGTTCCCAGCACTGGCTGGAAAATAAAATGACCTGCTGTTAAGTAAAAGTGTTAGATTTCCAAAGTACTTTTGCTTAAGAGATGAGGTTAGGGAGCCAATACCCAGGTTCTAAACAAACCAATTTCATACATTTATATCGCCTGCCCAAACAGGCTTCTTTCTCCACACTGTGAGAAATCTCCGGCTGCAAAGCGCAGCTAACAACAATTTATTAAAGGTGTTTTCATGAAATCTCGTGCTTTCACAGCCCTCTTTGCCTGCATCCTGTTCGTGCTTTCTTTTTTTGTCGTGGCCCGTTCGCTGACTGCAGATGAGCAAAACGTCCCTTCACCCCAGCAATTAATTGAACAGGCATGGCAACAGGCTCAGGAGAGCGGTGCCTACCGTTACCACTCAGACGTGCAGCAGCGCATTTATCCAGCACCACGTCTGGAAAATGTAGGTAAGCAGCCGCAAGAAGAAATAGCCCTGGTCAACGGCCGTATCAACCTGCACCAAGAAACGATGGAGATGACAATCTGGCAGCAGGAAAACGCCGTACCAGAAGCCGGACTTTCGGTGCGTATTGAAGATGGCCAGGCCTACGGCCGTTCTGCAGCCGACACCGAATGGCAGCCGCTTGATGCTGTCCCCACCATTTTTGCCCCCAACAGCGACCCCCTCGGTTTTCTGGTCAGCGCCACCCAAATTGCAGAAATTGGCACAGAGACGCGCCAGCTAGGCGATGTGACGCTTACCTTCACCCGCTATTCCTTCGAGCTGGACAGTGACGCCTATGCCAATCAGATGCAGAAAGAGATGGAAAGCCATTTACGCCAGTTTGGTTCATTACCAGCCGGGCTGCGCCTGGAAACGGCCGAATTCTACCGCCAGGCAGCCGGTGCGGGTGAAATCTGGCTCGACGAACAGGGTCTGCCAGCCCGCCTGACCATGCAGCTTACGCTGCCACCGGAAGGGGAAAATGGCAAAACCGTGGCGGACATTACCACAGACTTTTCCGATTTTGACCAAACTTACCTGACGCAAACGGCCGTTTCCTTTTGGGCCTCTCCCCTGGTCTGGTTCAACCAAACCGTGCCGCCATCGGCGCTCGCGCAACTTGCCAGCCAGCTTATTATCGCCTTTGCCATACTGGCTGTCGTTGTAATCTCCATCAAGCATTGGCATGCCTACCGATTCTATGCTGGCGTGTCCCTGTTTATCATCCTCTCCATGCTGCTAACGCCGCTCCTGCAAGGGCATCAAGTTCATGCCTTTATGCAAAACCTTGATGAATATTTACAGGCGAATGAGGCGCGCCCGGTCCAGGCAGAAGCGGTTACGGCCGCTACTGAGTGGAACCCACATCAGGACCCATTTTCCAGCAACGTTTTCGAAAAGGCAGGGGAAGCGGAGCCACTGCTGAGCGCTCCACAAAGCGAATTGCAGGGCGTGGCGGCGCAAACCACGGCGCTGATCGATAGCGACGGTGACGGCATTGACGATGACACGGAAGATGAGATCACGACCGATCCCAATGACAGCGACAGTGACGATGACGGCCTGGACGACGGCGTGGAGTACAACACGTTGGGTACCGATCCTCGGATGGCCGATCACGATGGTGACGGCATCTCTGACCTGGATGAAGTGACCCCTTTTGAATACAACGGCCAAACGTGGTACATGAATCCACTGCAGGCGGATACCAACGGCGACAGCCTGATTGACAGCATCGAATGCTTTGAACGCTCGGCGCTGGCCGATTCGCCGGACGGCACGGCCGTTTGCCCCGACACCGACAACGATGGCACCCCCGATCTATTTGACGATGACAACGACGGCGACGGCATCCATGACAGTGTTGATCTCTCTCCCCTGACAGCCCTGGGCGTCTTTAACGACAGCAATCCCTTTGCCCTCACCGTGAACAATTTGCAAACCGATCTGCCCGTTTTTGTTACGCTGCAAATACGGCCGACTAACGAAAAACATCTCACCTACTTTGGCAACGTGCTCGACTGGCCCACTGGTGATGACGATGGTCAAATTCAGCGGCATCTGGATACGACCTTTGCCGATACGGCCGTAACCGACATCCAAAGCAGCGACAGCAACGCCGCCTTTGGCGATATGCGCCTGACGCCCGTGGTCGAAATCTACATTCCCTATGAAGAGGGTCACTACGGCAACCTGCCCGTACTCGAAGGCGCGCCCGCCCGCACCGCTGCTCTGGCGCTGGACGAATGGCTGGACACCACCGAACTGGATCGCTACGGCATTTCCGTGCACCAGGTTGATGAAACCTCTGGCGATCTCATTGCCTATCTCCCCCTCACCGTTTCCGAAGATGAAACCGGCGGCGGCCTGGATGCCTTTTCTACCCAGATGGTCTACTGGCCCAGCCAGAGCGACTGGGGCAGCGCCCAGGAAATGCGGCTGCTGTGGATGGTGCAAAAGATCGCTGATGAATGCACCAGCACAGACGACGCCACCGGCGAATGTCTGCTCTACGAAGACACCGGCATCGAAGTGATTCACATTTACGATGATGACTGGACCATGACCGGTATGGAAGTGAAAGAAGATCACGGTATGGAAATTGCCATCGTGGCTGAGGATCCTGCTCTGGACGGCGACTTAGATACGGACGGACCGCTCTGGCAGCTTGGCCATAATCTTTCGCTGACGTTTACTGAAGGCGCAGACTGCGTTCCGCTGGAAGGCGAAACCACCTGCACCCGCGACGACGAGCGTGAAATTACCGTGGCCGAAATCTATAACCGCTGGAACCACGCCACCAACGACGTCTACACCGACTCAGAACGGTGGAACATTGCAGATACGCTCGTGGTGAGCCAGACAACCTACACTCACAGTGGCTACGTGGCCCTGTTGGCTACTGAAGATACGCCCAACTTTTTAGACAGCGTCTTTGCCGGTTACGAAACGTTGACAAACCCCACCCTGCTTTTTGCCCAGGAAGAAACCGCTCGCTCTACCAATCTTGCCGACGCTACTGATGCTGGCGGTTCCTACGTTATTGACTTTTCCACCAGCGCCCCCGCCGTAGAAACGATAGCTTCCCTCAAGTGGGCACCGTATGATTATGATTCGGTGAGCGGCTGGGAAAATTACGACATCGACAGCTATCTGGATTACCTGAAGCTCCGCCTGGCCGACCACACCGAGTTCCAGCCGGAGGATTCCACTGACGAGAGCGCCGAAGTCGTTGAAGGACAGCTTTTCGCGGCCCAAATGGTTTATTTGACGCTCTACAATGGCGTCTCGGCCCAGGTGGAGTATGACGGCTTCCCGGTGGAAACGGACGATGGCGCCTTTGACCTCTACACGGCCGATGTCTCATACGATTGGCAATTCCTGGCCCCGGTTAGAGAAGTCGCCAAGCTTTACATCTATCGCTCGCTGGCCACGCGCGTGGCCCCGGCCGCCAAAGAAGTAAAAAGCTTCTGGACGGCCCTGGGCAAATGGCAGTGGGGCAACTATGTTCGCACTACCATCCACAACGGAACCGACACCACGCGCACCTTTAAAAACATCAACCTGCTGGCAGATTTACCCCAGGGCAATATTGGCAAGGCAGGTGTGGCTCTGGCTGGCATGGCGGTAGTAGGCTTTACCCTGGCGGCTCTTGTCGGCAGCGACTGCGACAGCGTCAGCGACTGTGATGCCATAGCGATTGCCACGGCGGGGGCCTCCGCCGCAATGACTACGGTGGAAGCCGTCAATATGGTAAATAAGCTGGTGAAGGGCTACCAAAGCGTTTCCGGCTTCAGCAATAAAATAACCAAAATGACGCAGCTAACGAAGCACTTTGACTTTGCCAGCGCCGCGGGCTTAATTCTTGAGCTGGTCGTGATTTGGACGCTGTTTGCCCTTTCCGGGGCCAGCATGGTAGCGGCGGCATTTGCCATTGCCTCCACCGTGGTGGCGCTCATTATGTTTGCAATTGGCTTTATTCCCGTGATTGGGCAGCTGTTCCTGCTGCTCATTGCGCTGGTGGATGCCCTATCCTACATTATTTGTGAGGCGTTTGGGCTGTCTGGCAGCGGTTGTGACGGAGCGACGGGGAATTTAACGGCCGTTATTGCCGACTGGCTTTACGACGTCAACGAAGTTATCGACCTGGATGATCCCGACCGCTTCGAAATAACCTACGACGACGTCAGCCTAACAGATATGGATGCAGGCTACACCTCAGCCAACAGCATAGATGTCAGCATTAGCATCACCAATACCGTCGCTGACAGCAAATTCCTGTACACCTACGAAATGGACCCAGATACGCACGTCGTAGGGGATTTGCTAACGCAAGATGTGACTGACTACACGCGAGCCACCTTTGAATACCTCATACAAACAACCGAAACCGATCATCACAGCGACCTCGACTTGAGAGATATGGAAGATGATTGGCAAATTGAAGTGACGCGTGAGATTACCGCGGCCAACTTCACGGCATTAACACAATTTGGTAACATTTACTATACAGAGTCGCTTTCAGACACGGTTGATCTGGCCGGTGTTGGCGTGGGCATCAACCGGAACCTGGGTCCTCTTTATCTGTCTGAATCGGCTGCTTCCCCTTACCAGGAATGTCTGGCTGGCATCTGCGAATGGCGATCAACAAAGTTCACGGCCCACTACGAAATAGGAGAAGCCCTCGTCTTTGATATCTTGCCGCCTACGCTGGATGGCTTCTACGAGCTGGCCAATAACGCCAGCGGCTTTGCCCTGGCCTGGGCCGACAGCGCTGAATTGGAATTTCCCCGGCTTATGGACGCCGATGGCGACGGACTGATCAACACGACCGATGGCGGCACCGACAGCAATGACAGCGATTGGGATCGCGACGACGACGGGCTTTCTGACATCTTCGAGCTGGAAGAAGGCACCAGCCCCTCCCAGGCCGATACTGATGGTGACGGGCTGGACGATGCCACTGAGCTATATCTGGGCACCAATCCACGCCTGGCTGATTCTGATGATGACGGCCTGCGCGATGATGATGAGCTGGCAGGGTGGCTAATTCGTTACGGCACTGATATTGATGGCGTCACTCCCTTATACAGCAAGGTCTGGTCAGACCCGCTGGTGGCCGACAGCGACGAGGATGGCCTGAATGATTATGAAGAGTTTATCCTGGGGCTGCACCCCGGCATTGAAGACGACATAGACGTCCAGGATTCGCTGGCGTTTAGCGACGCCGAGCTAAACGAGGTTGATACGCCGGTGCTGCTGCTGCGCTTTGAAGAAGAGGATGATGGTACGGTTCTTTTCCATGACGAGTCGGGCAATAATTACGCGGCATCGTGCGAAGAAGCAACGTGTCCGTCTTATGGCATGCTGGGCAAGTATGGCACGGCCGTTTCTCTGGATGGCAGCAGTCAATACCTGGAGCTAACGGATTCTGACGATTTGGAAATGGGCGACAGCAGCTTTACGGTGGCTGCCTGGGTAAAGGCCAATGCTTTTACAGACTGGCACAACATAGTAAGCGATAAGTACGAAAATAACAGCAGCGGTTGGGTGCTGCGGGTCAATCCCAGCGGTATTGCCCAATTTGTGTTCAACAACGGCAGTAGCAGCTGGCTGGCCAGCGCCGGAACGCTCAGCACCAACACGTGGCATCATGTGGCAGCAGCTGTCGATTTAGACACAAATGAAATAGATCTTTACCTGGACGGTACGCTGGTCAATACCGAGGCAGGGATTAGCGGCAGCGCCATCAGCAGCCAGGCAGTCACCATTGGCCGCTGGGGCGATCCGTCCAACCAGGACTTCTTTGACGGCATGATTGATGAAGTGGTGCTGTATGATCATGCTTTGAGCAGCAGCGAGATGATTGACCTGATGAACGGCCGTTACAATCCCAACGATCTACAGGTACAGCCCGGTGCTAAACTGGCGCATCAAGTCACCGTCACCAACACCCTGGGCAGCAACCACGTTGGTGTCACTCTCTTTGCCGAAGCGGAAGCGCCGTTGACGCTCAATGGTGTTCCCCAAACCAGCTCGGTGGCCCCCTGGAGCACAGAAACCCTAAATGAGACCGTCCAGGTGCCTAACAGCAGTGCGGCCGGCATCTACGCCGTGAACACCGTAGCCGAAGGAGCCATCCTCTCTTCAGATGAATCCACCACCTTCCGCACCTTCCCGAAAGCAACGCTCAGCTCCAACTTTGAAAAGAATGAAGAGGATGCAGACTCCTATAACTATATGCGCTTGAGCGCTGAGGAAGGCTCAACGGCCATAGCCGATTGTGAACGGCTTGATTGGTACGGCTTCTCACCAGATTGCCCAACTTTGGTCGAGGCCAGCGGTATTAATGGTCGTGGCTTTTCCTTCAACGGCAGTAGTGAATACCTGAACTATTACGGTACTGAGATGGGGCTGCTGAACGGCACGCCGCTAAGCTTAGCCGGTTGGGTTTACCCCACGCACGACGCCAGCGAAACAGAAAAGCGCGGCATTTTTGGCTTTTACGAACCGGGTGAAACCTGGTTCCGCTTTGAAGAGACCAGCAGTAGCAATGGTTTCACAGATGAAATAAATGACAAAACGTTTACCTGTGTAAATACCTGCCCCACTGCCGGGCAAACCGGCTATTTTGGCAATGCCGCCTACTTCACCGATGACAGAATCGTGATGCAGCCGGTGATAGACTCTGGCGTAGGCAATAACTTCAGCGACCTCACCGCCTCATTCTGGTTTAAACGCAGTAATATCAACCAGCAAGAGACATTGTTTACCATGAGCGATGGCACTTACCTCTTTACACTTGGCACCGGTCCAGGAAATATCATGGAAATCCATACTAGCAGTAATGGTAGTACCCCTACCGTCTTAGGCTTCCCAGCTTCTATCAACAATACAGAGTGGCATCACATCTATATAGAGGCTGATCACAATACGGTTATTTATGTCGATGGGGTAGAGCAGTACGAGATAGATGAAGACATATACATGGGTCTCAGCGTTGACTGGGCGCAAGACACAGAGGTTTATCTTGGCGGTACAGAAAGTAGTAGTGATTTTGATGGCTACATTGACGAATTTATGATCAGCGACTACCGTGCAACGCTTCCCTGGTTTGAAAAAGCGGACCTTATGGAATATGGTTTCCGCACCTTCCCTGGCCTGTATGCCCAGGGCGAAAGCCTGGGCTTTTGGGCCATGCCGGAAGGGCACCAGAGCAGCTTTGAAGTAACAACCGTCGGGCTGGAGCTAAACCGCTGGAACCACGTTGCCTACACTTACGATGGTGCCAACAGCTATACGCTTTACCTAAATGGAGTGGCCGTGCAGGAATTTACCGGAGCGGCCGTTTACATGCCTATGATCCACGACTACGGTACCGTCGCGCGCCTTGGCTGGATCGGTGGTGACTTTGACTTTTTCCAGGGTGAAGCAGATGCGTTCAAGCTGTACGATCAGGAGCTTTCCGCCGAGGAAATTGCTTCGCTGGCCACCAATACGTTCAACGAAAGCCTGTACGCACACGTAGACTTTGAAGAAGTGCCCGCCAGCCCTGAGTTCCAGTTTGATCCCTTCAGTGGTGATGCCGGAACCTGTTACAGCGATTGCCCCACTTTCGGCGCGCGTGGTGTGGTCAACCGAGCTGCCTACTTCGACGGCGACGACACGCTAGCATTTACCTCTTATGTTAACCCAACGTTTAGCAGTTCTTGGAGCGCCTTCAGCATGTCTGCCTGGATAAAAACCAGCAGTGATGGCACCATCCTCTATTACTGGAATGATAGCTCCGGCGATGACCATTTTGTCATTACCACGGACAGATTCTCCATGCAGGGACTCGACGGCAGCTTTGTCAATTTCACCAACCAGCTGCCCACAGACTCCTGGGCCCATCTGATTGCCGTTTGGGAGCCAAACATATCGACGTTGCAGGATGAGCTGCGCATCTACATCAATGGTGTGGAGGTTGCCAGCCAGTTAGTAGACAGAGAGTATGGTGTCGCTTCAACAAATAATCCGCCCTTCTACATCGGTGGACGCCCCGACGGAACACAATCCTTCACCGGCTATATGGACGATCTGCGCATTTACCCGATGCCACTGACTGACGCCGACGTGCTGGACATCTATACCCGCAGCGCCCCCGTGCTCAACCTGCAATTTGATGAGGACAGCGGTGCCACCACGCTGGCCGACGCCTCACCCAGCGGCTACGACGCTACATCCGGTGCCGAGTCCGGCCTGCCGGGGCGCATTGGCAACAGCATCTACTTTGAAGAGGGTTACGTCACCGTGCCCAACGCCACGGCCCTGGACAACATCACTGACACCCTTGCCCTGGTCGCCTGGGTGAACCCCAGTGACCTCAGCGGCGTGCAGCGGCTCATCGGCCACGGCAGCGCCAACGATGGGAGCCTGGACGAAGGCTCTGGCCTTCGACCGTCTGGACAATGCCTACTTCTATGTGAATGGCGAACTGCAGGACATTGTCAACACGGGGGCTGCGCCGGCCGCCAACAGCAACGGCGATGCCTTCCTCATTGGCTCGGCAGAAGAAGCAGGCGTGGGCACGGTGCCCTGGCAGCCATTCTACGGCCAGATTGATGAAGTGACGGTATACGGCCGTACCCTCAGCGGCCTGGAAATAGAAGACCTCTACTGGCTGGAATGGCGCTGGTTCCGCGAACAAGGCTACTTCAACGTCACCGTCGATACCGACCAGGTGCGGGA
>JBHIWP010000209.1:0-10463 GCA_041987425.1 Promineifilaceae bacterium (SeqCode)
GTATGTATTACTGACTGTTTGCGCTTCGACGCCTTGGGCCGCATCCACCAATAGTAGCACTCCTTCGCATGCAGCTAATGACCGGCTGACTTCATAAGAAAAATCCACATGCCCCGGAGTATCGATAAGATTAAAAGTATAGGTGAAGGAGAAGCCAAACTCTTTGGCGCGGTGCTGCAAGGTGTGGGCCAATTCGGCATTTTTGAGCAGGGCTTTGGAAGGAATGCAGCCGATGTTGAGGCAAACGCCGCCCCAATATTCGCGCTCAATGATGGCAACCTTAAGGTCAAGCTGGGCGGCGCGAATGGCGGCCACATATCCACCTGGCCCCGCGCCTAAAACGACAAGATCGTATTGATTGGTCATAAAAAACTCCGTTTTGGGTTATTGTAAGAATTGTTCAAAGAAACTATAGATCATTCAACGTAATTAAGGATTTCACCGCAAAGGGCGCAAAGAATTTCTTTTTAAATGACGACGATTGAGGATTGTCCCACTTTTTGCGCTTACCAAACCGCCAGTTTCGCAGATGTGTTCATTAAAGTTCCATCTGGATTATACCAGCGCCCAATCGTAAAACGTAACTTGTTAATCGTCAATGTAGGGCAATCGCCTATTCGCCCATCGCTGGAGGCTGAAAATGAGAATTTGGCTTTTGCCCGGGCAAATGGCGGCCAATTGGCTGGTGCGCTTTGCACGGCCGTGGCTGATTTGCCATAATACGCCGCATGGGATTTCCGATGTGGACATTGGTTGGCATGGGCGTGATGGCCGTTTTGGCCCTGCTCATGACCATATTAGCATATTTGGCGCAATCCCCTCGGGCGCTGCTGCGGCTGGGGCTGGCCGGACAGCGGCTCGATTTGCGCGTCAAGCTGTTTACCGGCTATGCGCTGGCCAGCCTTATTCTGATGCTGGGCTTCTTTTTGGCCGGGGTGCCAATTAATAGCGGCAGTGCCACGGCCGTTCCCACCGAGACCAGCGACATCGCCAACATCCCCCCCACGTCTGCGGACACCGGGGCAATGGGCGCACTGCCGCCAACGGCCGTTGCCAGCCAGACTAGCGAGACAGAAGCTGCAGACGAAAACAGCACCCAAACGCCATCAAGCGGTGCCTTTGGCGGGCCGCCACCGGGCAGCGCAGACGAAGTTGCCACCGAAGAAATTTCCCCAACGCCTACACCGGAGCAGGCGGGGCCATCTCCTACGCCAGACGGCAGCAACGGGGAAACGGGCGCTGCCACCCCAACCACAAATGGCGAGGCAAGCACCGCCACACCCACCCTCAGCCCCACGGCCACCAACACGCCTCTGCCCACGCCAACGCCTTCCCCAACCATCACGCCCACGCCCATCCAGGGCATTACCGGGATGATAAACACAAACGGCAGCACGCTGTGGGTGCGCCGCTCGCCAGGCGGGCAGCAGCTCGTTATTGTGCAGGATGAGGAGATTGTGCTTTTGGAAAACGGCCGTGCCAACCAGGGCGGCATTTTGTGGCGTGAGGTACGCACCCTCAGCGGCATCGTGGGCTGGGTGCAGGCCGAATTCTTGGAAGAATAATGTGACGCTTCAGCCAATACTGTGTCAAAATAGGTGATAACAATCAACCAAGGAGGACTTTTAGATGAATCACCCCAAGTATCAAATTTACCAGGGCAAAAATGAGCAATTTTACTTTCGCTTAACCGCCAGAAACGGACAAAACATTCTGTCCGGTGAGGGCTATGCCTCCAAGGCAGGCTGCAAAAACGGCGTCGAATCGGTGAAAAGTAATGCGCCCAACTCAGACCGTTTTGAAGTGAAAGAAGCGTCTAACGGCAAGTTTTACTTCAACCTGCTGGCCGCCAACAAGCAGGTGATCGGCAAGAGCCAGATGTATGCCAACAAACGTACTTGCCAAAAGGGCATTGAAGCCGTGCAGCGCGTGGCCGCAGATGCAGGGGTGGAAGATACTTCCTCTTGAGCTACAGGTTGAGTGATAAGTGAAAAGTAAGATCACTTTTACTTTTCACTTTTTACTTTTCACTTATCACTTTTTACGTTCTTTTCCTCACTCCCCACTCCCATCCCTCTCCTTTCGGTACAAATAAAGCAGCGTGCCAGACAGCATCCCCGCTGCCCCCAAGATGCTCCAGCCTAGCTGGCCGATGCGTTTTTCGATGCGTTCGTATTGGCGCAGGGTTTCCCGGTCCGGCTGCATTCGTAAACGGCCGTTTTCGGCCAACGTCAATAAACGCTGCACTTGGGCTGGCGTGTTGAGATACGGCCGTACCAGCTCCCAGGCCGTCTCCAGGCCAAGCCGCTGCCCATCCTGGCTGGTCAGCAGTGCCTCCCCGTACTTCTCCACGAAGTACCAGGGATTGATCTGCTCATCCAGTTGGGCCACTAATCCAGAGACAATCCCCAGCGCCCGCCCCAAGTAAATGAAGTCCTGGGGAATCTGGAAGGGAAAGTCGAACAGCAAATCACGGAATTCCTGCCCTAATTCTTCCAGTTCGGCGGGGTCCGGGCGGGCCAAATCGAGCAAATTACGCCCCCAGATGCGGTCCAGCACGGCGTTTTGCGCCTCGGCAATGCGCACCAGATCGGCCCCAGGCAGAAAGAAGCCCAGATTTTGGTACGCTTCAGTGAGCTTACGGCCGTCCCGCTGCGTCACGCTAATGAGCACCTGGCGCAAATTTTCGCCCATCAGCGAGGGCACCCGCCCCACCATGCCAAAATCGACAAAGATGATCCAGAACGGCCGTCCCTGCTCAGCCAACTCACCCTCGTCCGGGGGCCAGGGAATATCGGGGCGCGGCTTTATAAACAAATTGCCGGGGTGGGGATCGGCGTGGAAAAAGCCTTCGCGAAACACCTGGTCAAAATAGACGTCCAGCAGCGTTTCGGCCACCTCGCCCGGGTCAATTCCTGCCGCTTCCATCGCCGCCGTGTCGGTGATCTTGGGCGCTTCCACGTTTTCCATCACAATCACGCGGTCGGCGCAGTGCTGACGATAAACGGCCGGGATGTAGACGCGCGGGTCGTTGGCGTACATTTGGGCAAAGCGCTCGATATTGTCTGCCTCGGCGCGGTAATCCAGCTCTTCCCACAGCGTCTTGGCAAACTCTTCCATGAGCGCGGGCACGTTGGCACGGCGGGCAATGGGCCTGTAGCGCATGGTCCAGCGGGCCACAATGCGCAGCGCCGCCAGATCGGTTTCCACGATGGCGGCAATGTTGGGTCGCTGCACCTTAATGACGACGGCCGCTCCGCGTTCGTTCTGGCCGTCTGGGGGCAGCAGCCAGGCGCGGTGCGTTTGCCCCAGCGAGGCGGCGGCCAGCGGCTGCGCTTCGATAGCGGCAAAGCGTGCACGCCTGTCGCCCAGCTCCGCCTCAATAACGGCCATGATGCGCTCCGTCACCTCCGGCGTCACCTCATCTTGCAGGCCCTGCAGCTCTTCCGTAACTTCCGGCGGCAGCACGTCTACCCGCGCGCTGAGGAACTGCCCCAGCTTAATCATCACCCCGCCCATGTCCAGGGCCAGCTCGCGAAAGCGGTGCGACCAGCGGCGGAAGCGGCGCGGGCGGCTCTGGCGCACGGCTAATTTCAGCAGCGGTATTCGCCCGCCCAAAATATCCCAAACGACAAGGTGCAAAATGATGCGGGCAAAAAAGAAGAGGATGCGGCGAAAACGGCCGTTCCCCCGAAAGTTTTGGCCGTCTGGCGCCTGGGTGGCAGCGGCTGGCTCACGTGGCGAGATGGGTTGGGGAACACGGCCGTTTGGCAGGTGGACGCCGTTCAAACGAGGCTTTTGTTCAACAAATTCATATTCCATAGAAGACTTATCATGTGCTGCGGACATGCGATCAAGTTTAGCAAAAAAAAGCAAAAAGGCTTCACCCATGATTGGATGAAGCCTGATGATGCCCCGTACGGGACTCGAACCCGTGTTTTAGCCTTGAGAGGGCTACGTCCTGGGCCGCTAGACGAACGGGGCGTTTGCCAAAACAGCGTTCAGATTCTAGCAAACGGCCGTAACCCTGTCAAAGAGTTGGCGACAGTTGCCGTTCGCTCAGGCGCGTGCCATAATGCGCCGCTTATGGCTACAGACCGCGCAAACAACACAACACATAGGGAAACGGCCGTGTCCTCCACCTGGCACTGGCTATCGCTGGGGCTCCTCTCTCAACTGGGCTGGGGCGGCTACCCGGTATTTCTGCGCTATTTGCAAACGGTTAGCCAGATACCCAGCCTCTCGCTGCTGGCCGTAGGCAACCTGCTGGTGCTGCTTTTAGTGCTGGCTGCCCGCTGGCGGCGCATTGAGTGGCACATTTTTCGGCTGCCGCTGCTGTGGCTGTTTGGCGGTCTGGTGATTTTGCGTGGGGTGAGCAATTTGCTGGCTACCCGCTTTACGTTGGCCACCTATGCCCAGCTCATCTACCTGATGACGCCCTTCATTGTGGCCCTGCTCAGCCGCCTGGTGCTGCGCGAGCAGCTGCCGCGCCACACGTTTAAGGCGCTGACGCTGTGCCTGCTGGGGGCACTGCTGCTGATGGGCAATGATTTGGGGCAGGCGGTGGGGGAAACGGCCGTAACCCGCAATGACTGGCTGGGGATAAGCCTGGCAGTAGCCAGCAGCGTCTTTTTGGCCCTCTACATGCTCGTCACCCGCCGCACCGCACAGCACAACGCCTCTGGCGATTCGCTGCTCATCATTCATCTGGCCTCTTTGTTTATTTTCTCTTGGATCACCAGCCTCATCATTGGCGAAGATTGGGGGCAGTGGGGGATGCTGCAAAGGAAGGATTGGCTAATATTTGGGCTGTTTACATTTGGGGTGCTGCTAGGGGCAAATTTACTGCAGCTGCGCTCAATTCAAATTTTGGGGGCGCCGCTGGTTAGCAGCATGATGGCTACGCGGCTCATAAGCGCCTTGCTTTTTGCGGGCCTTTTGCTGGGCGAACGGCTTACTTCTGTCTGGCAATTTATTGGCGCGGCCCTGGTTTTTGCCACGCTCACCTGGTATCTGCGGCAGCGCGATGCGGGTTCAAACGCCGTCGGCGGGCAGCCAGACGGTGAAGCGACTCCCTCCATTTGACGCGGACTGCACCCGAACATACCCGTGATGAGCCTGCACAATTTGTTGGGCAATGCACAGCCCTAAGCCCGTGCCGGCAATGTTACCCTGCCCGGCCACTTCCCCCCGGAAAAAGCGCTCAAAAATGCGGGGCTGCTCATCCTCTGGAATGCCCGGCCCATTGTCCTGCACCACAATAGAAACCCATTGCCGCTCTGCAGAAACAGGCGCACTCACTTCTAAAGAGATGGTGCCGCCTTTAGGCGTATAGGCAAGCGCGTTATCGAGCAGTTCAGCCAATGCCTGGCGCAAGCGCGTGGCGTCTGCGGAGAGGATGGGCATTGGTCCCTGAATATGGCTTGTTAGCGACTGCTGGTTTGCCTCTGCCCGCACCTGGTAAGCTTCAACAAGCTGCGGAATGAAGGGGTCTAGCTGGAGGGGCTGCAAATCGAGCATTATTTCGGAGCCGTCCAGGCTTACCATTTCTAAAATATCTTGGACCAAATGCTCTAGCCGCTCAGTTTCTGCTCCCAGAATACGCAAATAATGGGAAGTCTTTTGGCTGACCCGAAGGCTGCCTTCTAACAGCTGCATATAGAGCTTGATGTTGGTTAGGGGCGTACGCAGCTGGTGAGAAACGTTGGTAATAAAGCTGTACTGTGCCTTGTCTAGCGCCTTGAAGCGGCTAATATCCTGGTGGCTGGTGACGTAGCCATTTATACGGCCGTTTGCATCCGGCAGCGGCACAATGGTAAGGATCGCTGGATAGATAAAGCCGTCCTTCCGCCTGCCCGTCACCTCACCGTTCCACGTTTTCCCCAGGGCCAGCGTAGCCACCTGATCCTGCATCACTTCCGCAGCGCAATCAAAGAGCGAGTCGAACGACACTGACTGCACTTCAGACGTTGTGTAGTTGGTCAGCAGCACGAACGCTGGATTCACGTACACAATCTTCTTTGTGGCATCCATCATGGCCACGCCTTCTACAATTGAGCCCAGAACCGCCTCTAGCTTCTCTTTTTCGGCTGCCAATTCGGCCGTGCGCTGCTGCACCTGCTGCTCCAGAGAGCCATTTATCAGGCGCAAGGCATCTTCAGCCTCTTTGCGCCAGCGGATATCGCGCACGAAATTAAGCAGCACGTCCAGGCCCTCCCAGGAGACCATGCGGCTGCTTACCTCAACGGGAATCAACGTGCCGCTTTTGTGGCGGTATTGGCCTTCGTAAAAGAACGTGCCGGAAGTTGAAGATTGCCAGGCGATTTCCTTCATCTCCGCTGGCCGGGGCATTTCTATCTCGTCCAAACGCATCTGGCATAATTCACTCCGACGGAATCCCAGGCGACGAGCGGCATTCGGATTGGCATCCAGGATTTTTAGTGTGTAGGGATCGATGATCAAAATAGATTCGCCAGAATTCTCAAAGATAAAGTCTGCGTAAGAGGCCGGGGGCGCAGAGAGCTTGCCACTTTCTAGCTCCACAATGCGCCGACGCAAGCTGTCAATCTCATTGTGCAGATCTTCGATTGTTTGCGAGTTTTCCGAAAAGTTCATTTTGCCTGCCTTACTCAAATCTGAGCAAGCTCGAACCGAACGATTGCGTCTTTACCATCAGAGGCTCTATCAGGTCGAATAGGAGACAATTATCAATTTTGTTTAGGTCGTAGGAAGAGGGGCTAGACACAACTGCTAATCTCTCCAAGAGAATTTTCGCAGGAAACGGCCGTTTGTCGATAGCATTTCCTTCCTAAAACCACCCTAAAACCAATCATTAGACAATCACCTAATTCCGGCTATAATTTACTGCTTCGCCCGACAAATGCTGCCGCGGCAAAGTAAGCAGGCTAAAGCTGATTCCAATAGTCCAATCAACAGACGTGAATCGCTTAAGTACCGCCAATTCCCTCATTTATTCCACTAAAAGGAGCAAGTTGTGACAGAACAAATTCGCTTTGACACCTACTATCGCTACGCTGAGCTAACTGCCTTCCTCAAACAATGGGCTAAAGGGTACCCTAAATTATGCAAGTTGGAAAGCATTGGCAAAAGTTACGAAGGGCATGATATTTGGCTGATGATCGTCACTAATTTTGAGACCGGCCCGGATGAAGAAAAACCTGCCTATTGGGCCGATGGCAACATACACGCCACTGAGGTTTCTGCCTCAACAGCCTCCCTTTACTTGCTGAACAAGCTGCTCACCCAGTATGGCAAGGATGACAAAGTAACGTATGCTCTGGATACGCGCGCTTTTTACGTTGTGCCCCGGCTGAATCCAGACGGCGCAGAGCTGGCGCTGGCCGACCGGCCCAAATACATTCGCAGCAGCACCCGCCCCTACCCGCGCATGGACAAGCTAGACGGCCTGCATCAGGAAGATGTGGATGGCGACGGCCGTATCCTGCAGATGCGCCTCAAGGACCCCAACGGCAGCTGGAAAGTCCACCCGGATGACCCTCGTCTCATGATTCCGCGCGAACCAGACGAAGCGCCCGGCGGCGACTTCTACCGTCTTATCCCCGAAGGCACCATCCAAAATTATGACGGCGTTAGCATAAACTTTGCCCCGCCGCTGGAAGGTCTAGACCTGAATCGGCAGTTCCCCGTCTTTTGGGAACCTAACCAGCGGGGCGCAGGCCATTACCCAGGCAGCGAACCAGAAACGGCCGCACCCATGCGCTTTATCGCCGACCACCCCAACATTACTGGCTCCGTGAGCTTCCACACCTTCAGCGGCGTATACCTGCGCCCGCCCACAAAAGGTGGCGACGATACCCTGCCCACCCAGGATTTATACACCTACAAAAGGCTGGGCAACAAGGCAGAGGAGATGACTGGCTACAAAGCGGTCTCTGTCTTCCATGACTTTAAATACGATCCCAAAGAGTACATCAAAGGCACGTTTGATGACTGGATGTATGAATTTTTGGGTGTCTATGGCTGGACCTGCGAGATCTGGAGCGTGCAGCAGCAGGCGGGCATCAAAGATTACAAATATATGGACTGGTTCCGCGAGCATCCCATTGAAGACGATGTTGCCATTATGAAGTGGAACGATGAGGTGCTGAACGGCGAGGGCATGGTGGATTGGTACGAATATGACCATCCACAGCTGGGTAAGGTAGAGCTGGGCGGCTGGGACTTCTTCGTTACCTGGCGCAATCCACCCTATAAGCTTCTAGAAAAAGAGGTGGCGCCGCTGGCAGACTTTGCTTTATTTTCCTGCCTGGTTTCGCCTCGCCTGGAATGGCACACGGTTGAGAAAAAATCTACGGGGAATATGCACCACGTAACGGCCGTTGTGCACAACACCGGCTGGCTGCCCACCAACGTTACCAAAAAGGCGCTGGAAATGAAGGTGGTGCGTGAACTGGAAATAGACGTCAGCTTGCCGGAAGGAGCAAAACTGCTCACCGGCAAGCCCAAAACGATGCTGGGCCAGCTGGCCGGGCGCGATCACAAAAGCACTGCCCCCATCTGGAGCGGCGATCCAACAGACGACCGGGCCAAGGTGGAGTGGGTGATCGAAGCAGAGCCGGGCACAGAGGTGGAGATTACGGCCGTTCATCCACGCGCTGGTACAATACGGCAGACGATTACTCTTTAGTGGGTAGTGAGAAGTGAAAAGTAAAAGTGGACTTCACTTATCACTTTTTACTTTTCACTTTTACCCATTTTTCAGCATAACATTTGGAAAAAGCGAGCAATTTTTGAACAAAGCAACCCATTCATCTTCTATCTCATCTCTCGGCCTGGCCCTATCGCTGGTGGGCTACCTTATTATTTCAGTGATTTTAAACCTGGCACCTCTAAAGGCCAGGTTCACGCCAGACACACTTAACCTGATAGGGCTCTTAATGGCCTGGCTTGTCGCGGCCGCTTTAGTTGTTGTCGTCCGGCGCATTGAACAGCGCACATTAGCCAGTATCGGCTTTAAAAGTATCGCGACGAAAGAGATTCTACTTGCCGTTGTAATAGGCATTGCCCTTTCGCTTAGCGTTCCCATTCTCACGTTGGCCGTTAGCCAGATAGTGCCCACCTCAGAAGAAGGCAGTATTGCCTCGGTTGCAGAAAGCGTCCCCGTCGTTCTATTGCTTTTTGGCGTGCTGACGGCCGGAATTACAGAGGAAATAATTTACCGGGGCTATTTAATGGAACGCATTTTAGAGAAAACGCAGAATAAGGGGCTCGCCGTTGTTATTTCTGTTGCTGCTTTTGCCTTACCGCACTTATTAGGCTGGAACCTGGTGCACTTTATTGCTGTTGTTGTGCCGTTAGGGTTTATCCTGGCGCTGCTTTACGTTTGGAAGCGCAACCTCATCTTCAATATGATTGTCCACACCTTGATCGATCTGCCTTTAGTTTTCATTTCCTTAATGGCAAATTGAGTTCGTTCTCCTCCAAGCCACCATTAGCGTTCGCCCTGGCAGCTACCTCTCGACAGGCAGTGTTAAGGAAAATGTGGCTCCTTGTCCCGGTTGACTGCTGGCAGCGACACGGCCGTTGTGCGCTTCGACAATACCTTTCACAATCGCTAGCCCCAGCCCCGAGCCACCCGTAGCCCGCGTGCGCGATTTATCGGCGCGGTAAAATCGGTTAAAAATGTGGGGCAAATCTTCGGGCTCGATACCGCTGCCCGAATCTTGAACGATGATGCGAACGACCGCTTCCATCCTTTGCACCACCACGACGATCTGCCCCCCAGGCTCGGTGTGCGTAATGCCGTTAGCAAGCAAATTGCGCAGCACCTGGCCCATCCGGCGTGGATCCATGGGCACCAGCGGCAGCCCCTCCGGAACGTCAACCTTAATGGTGATATCTTTAGCCGCGGCTTGAGACCGTACGGCCGTTACGGCCCCCTCAATGACATCATGCAGCGCCGCTTCTTGCCAATCCAGCCGTAGCTGCCCGGCCTCAGCCAGCGAAAGCTCCTGCAAATCGGCAATCAGCGAATCCAGCAGCATCACCTCTTCATGCAAAGAGGCAATCGCGTCCGAATCAGGGACCAGCACGCCATCCTGTATGGCTTCCAGCCCCGCCCGCACCGTGGTCAACACCACCCAGCGCCACCTGGGCTCCACGAACAGCCTGAGGAGCTCCAGCACCAACCTGGCCAACGGGGCGAGGCGGACGGGGAGGCTCAGCTCCAAGGAGAACCTGAGCAGTCGTACATGAAATCCTCTCAGCCTAATCTGTTCGCCATGAAGCCAACAGATTTTTTTGGGATTGCTCCGATTCCGAAACTGAAAGTCAAAGAAGGTGAGGAGGTTCGTGCCGGCGAGCCTCTATTTTTTGATAAACCTTCCCCAGAGATCCTGTACTCAGCGCCAGTAAGCGGCGAAGTGGTTGAGGTACGAAGAGGCGCGAAACGCGCCATCACCGAAGTGGTGATTCTCGCGGAT
>JBHIWP010000210.1:0-10452 GCA_041987425.1 Promineifilaceae bacterium (SeqCode)
TACAAACTTACTGGGTGCCTATTGCCCTGGCTATTGTTTATTTTTTGGCTTATTATCGCTGGGAAAGTTCTCAAGGCACTCTTCACTTTCAAAAGTGACCGTGCCCTCTGGCAAAGATTATGGAGTTACGTGCTTTTTGGAAAATTTTTCGGCAGCGCTGGCTGCTTGTGCTGATTCCGCCGCTCATTGTGGCGCTGTTCAGCGCCGTTACCTACCAACCTCCACCCGCTCCTGGTTTCAATGTAGGCGTTAATTTTATTGTGGCCCAGCCCCCCAGTTCTGGCGCAGAGTTGGCGGATGAGGAGCGTTATTACAACTGGCTGGGATCAGAATATATTGTTAATGGGCTGACGGATTGGGCAGTAAGCGGCCGTTTTAAAACGGCCGTCTCTGAGCAGCTTGCCCAGGAAAATATTGACGTTCCACCGGGCAGCTTTAGCGTGATTGCTGACAATGTGCGCAGCAAGCTGCAAGTCTCCATTCAGCATGCCAATGCCGAAACCCTGGCCCACATTATGAACGCGGCAATCACCGTGCTGAGCGAACAAAACGCTGAAGCCTTGCCGCAGCTTGGCGGGGAAACGGCCGTGCTTGTGCTGCTGGATGAACCACTGGTCACACCAGTGCCGCGCAGTCTGGGCAGTTTGCTAGACATTCCGCTGCGCATTGCCCTTGGCATAGCAGCCGGGCTGGGGCTGGCGCTGCTTGTAGCGTATCTAGACCCCACGATACGCAGCCGGGGAGAAGCAGAAGCCTTAGGATTTGTGGTTTTAGGGGAAATTCCTAAGGATTAAGTTGATAAGTTAAGGGGAAGAGTGAAAAGTAAAAAGTGAAAAGATAGACTTTTTACTTATCACTTTTTACTCCTCCTCGATGCATACAAAGTGAAGAAGAACTATGGCCTTAAACGACTACTTTCGCATTCTACGGCGACGCGGCTGGATTATTATTCTGCTGGCGATTCTAACGGCTGGCGCTGCCTATGGTTTCAGCCGTATTCAACCCGTTGTCTATGAATCCAGCCTAAAGCTGCTGGTGCGTCCTGCCCGCTCGGACTTTGGGCAGTCTCAGGCGGCGCGGGAGCTGCTGGGGAATTATGAGCAGTGGCTGCACAGCAGCTACCGTGCTCAGGACGTCATTAACATTTTGCAGCTAGATATGCAGGCCAATGACTTGCTTGGTGACGTTACGGTTTCTTCAGACCGGCTGGGCCTGGTTGTGCAGCTCAATGTAGAAAACACGAACCCGGACCTGGGGAACGACATTGCGCGAACCTGGGGCAACCTGCTCATTCAGTGGCAAGACCAGGAAAACGACAAGAATCTCCAGGCAGACCGCATCACGATTGAGTTTCAGGATGACCCCAGGGTTGTGGGGGTAAGTCCGAATGTGAATGTGAATACGGCCGCAGGCGGCGTCTTTGGTGCCTTGTTGGGCATCATCGTCATTTTTGTGCTGGAATGGGTTGAATCTGGGGTGGTGCGCCGCGCCGAAGACGTGGAGCGGTATCTGGAGATTCCCGTGGTGGGACGAATTCCGGGGCAGTGATCGGGGGTCAGTGGTCGGTATTCGGTAATCAGATATCAGTAGGGACGAGGCAAGTGATTATAAGCATTGCCAAGCAGACAGTTGAGCGTTTACCTACCTCGTCCAGTTAGAGTAGGGACTGCCAAGCAGATAGTGAGCATTCACCTGCCTAGTCCATTTAAAGATAAGTGAAAAGTTTGGGTGAAACATGGATTTAGTGACAATTACAAACCCGCGCTCGCCGCTGAGCGAGGCGTACCGTACCTTACGGACAAATCTTTCTTTTTACAGCCTGGAGTCGCCACTGCGCTCGCTGGTAGTAACGTCTCCCGTAATGGGTGAAGGAAAAAGCAGCACGGTAGCAAACCTGGCCGTGACAATGGCTCAGAGCGGCCGTAAAACGGTGCTCATTGATTGCGATTTGCGTCGACCCTCGCTGCATACTTTGTTTGACAGAAAGGCGGAGCCAGGCTTTACGGATGCTATTTTGCACGGCGATGAGCCCGTTTTGCAGGAAACGGCCGTTGAGAACCTGTGGTTATTGGCGGCGGGCACCCGTCCACCCAATCCGGCAGATATTTTGGGCACGCCGCAAGTAGACCAGCTGGTTGCCCGGCTTCAGGAAAAAGTTGACATCGTCTTGTTTGACGCCCCGCCTGTGAATGCCGTGACGGATGCGGCCGTTTTAGGTGCAAAAGTTGATGGCGTGCTGCTCGTACTGAGCGCAGGCAAAACCCGCCGTGAACATGCTGAACGGGCCAAAGAGATCCTGGAAAAAGCCAGGGTCAAAATTATTGGGGCTACACTGATCAATGCACCAATAGACAGCTCAATGGAAGCCTACTATGGTTGAAAAGTGCAGAAATAACGTGGCAACCTGCCTCTAGTTCTTGTTATCTTGTGCTAAGCAATTTAAATTACTTCCCAGGTGGTAACACCTGGGAATTTTCATTTTATGGGCAGAAAGGCCCCGTATTTGCCACAATCATGATTGAACTCGGTTAAATCAACCTTATGGGCTATGCAAAAATTGGTCCTATTCCACTACACTTAGCGCTTATGGATAAAGAACAGCGGACATCGCAGTGGAGGTTTACCATATTCATAACTGCACTTGCCTTTGTGGTAACGGCCGTATATACCTATCCGCTTATCTTTAACTGGCAAACTCATATCCCAGGCTTCGAATTTGCGGATAGTATAGAGCACGCTTGGTTTGCCTGGTGGTTTGATTATTCCATTTTCACCCTGAATCAGTCACCCGCGGAGCTCACCTACCTTTTCCACCCTATCCATGTAGAACATCCCTTGCTAACGGCGATGGCCTGGTCACGCTTTGTTCCTATGCTTGCGGTGCGGCTCGGCAGTTCGATTACGGCAACGTACAATGTACACATCTTTCTTTCGTATGTGCTCACCTGGGTATTTAGCTCACTACTTATCCTGGAGTTAACAGGCCACAAAGCAACGGCCGTTGTAAGCGGCGCTATCTTTGCCTTTTTTCCTAATCGCACTATGCATGTCTTATATGGACATTACACGCAACAAATAACGTATCAATATCCGTTATTAGTATGGACATTGTGGCGCGTTTGGAAACGGCCGTCCTGGCAGAGGGGCATCTGGCTAGGGACAGCGCTCACTTTAGCCGCCATTGTGGATTTAATGCCGCTGGCATATTTTACCGCCCCCATTACTTTGCTCCTCCTGGTCTCCTTTTTTCTTTCTGATCGGCAACGTCTCAAGTCTAAGCCGATGCTTGTAGCATTGGGCATCGCTTTTGGCTTTGCTGCCATCATTGTTATCCCACTCGTGTGGCCACTGTTTAGCACAGCCATTCAAAACGATCTAACTTGGTACCAGTCCGGTGGAATTGCCGAGTTTTCGGCCGATGCCCTGGCTTTATTTGTACCTCCGCCGGGGCATATCCTCACATATGTTTCAGATCGGCTCTCTGCTTTTTCTCACAACATCCACACTTGGGGCTACAGCGATTCTGAAGCACGAATTTATGCAGGATGGATCACGCTTATCCTGGCAGGCATCGGCGTTTGGCGTGAACGAAGCCAGACGCCATCAGTCGGACTCTGGTTTTTGGTTGCCCTCACCACAGGCATCCTGGCACTAGGGCCGATTTTGCGCTTTGGCGGGCAGATGCAGCTTCTTGCAGGAGAACGATTTATTTTCCTGCCCTATTTCCTTGTTACGAAAATACCGTTTCTGGAATGGGGCCGTACGCCCGCAAGATTGCACTTTACCACAATGTTCGCCCTGATGATCTTAGCCGGGTACGGGCTCAGGTTTTTGTTGATGAGGTGGAAGCGGCCTTCTATACAGGTGGGGATTGCCAGCATCATACTCGCTCTGATTCTAATTGACAGTACTTTTCAAACAAGTTTGCCACTTCTCAGTATGGAGGTGCCATTGTACATGTCGGAGATCGCTGCTGACTCCCGTTCAGTTGCGATTTTGGACCTTCCCGTCAATAATTATCGTGGCGAAAAATATTACATGCTGTATCAAACAGTGCATCACCATCCGATCGTTGGCGGGCACGCTTATCGAACGCCACAAGAAATTGTTGATCTACGCGAAGATATCGTCACAAATCTTTCCACACAAGGTACCATCGCGCCACTCATCCAAAATAACATTGGCTATGTCATTTTGCACCACACAATTGAAGATGAAGCACAAATGATTTCATCAGTATTATCAACACTAAGTTCACAAATTGGCCAACCTATATACGAAGATGAATTAATCACCGTCTTTTCAATCCCAGAAGCCAGCAAAGGCGACTAAAGGCTATATGGATCAATCAAATAGTGTCATTTTTGAACGGTTGCGGCGCTATGAATCCTGGTGGGTGCTGCTCCTTTTTGTGCTGTTGACCGTTATCGCTGCCTGGAACGTTGTTACAGACCTGAACGGTGTCATCATCGGTGATGACAATGACGTGTATATCAATCCTTGGGCCGATTGGTGGACCTATAAGGCAATTACTGATCCAACAATCTCTCTGTGGGAAACAGACATGATGTATTATCCCATCGGCGCAGATCTGGTTTACCACAGCTTTAGCCATTTGAATACGGCCGTTTCCTTGGCATTACGGCCGTTGCTGGGCACTCTCCCCGCGTACAACATTGCCATCTTGCTAAACTATGTGTTAGCAGGACTCAGTATGTTTCACCTTGGCCGCCACATGACAGGTTCCAGCGTGGCAGGTATCTTGGCAGGTATTGTCTTTGCCTTTAATTCACATAACCTGTATCAAAGCTGCCATCCTGTATTGGTTAGCGTTTGGTGCTTTCCCTGGATGACACTCTTTTTTATCCGTGCGATACGAGAAAACAGTATTAAGCTAGCTTTGTTTGCGGCCGTTTTTGTCTTCTTAGGCGCGGCTACCAGTACTGTTCTTGTCATTTTAATGGCTTTCTGGATAGCCATTTTGTTGCTCTATATGCTTTTTTCCAAACAATTTCCGCGGCCTGGCTGGCAAATTGTCCTTGCGTTTGGTATCGCCAGTGGGCTATTAGTACTTCCGACGGTGTATCCTTTACTCCAGGATGCAATTGGAAGCAACAACAGCAGCTTTGTCACTGATCCGCAGCACTCAATTCGCACTGATATGGGATCATTTATGGTTCCACATTGGTATGTTTGGCTCACGCGTGGTTTATATATTGGCGTTATGCCGTTTTTTTTAATGATGCTCGCATTTGGTAGGCAACGGCGAGGGGCAACTATTTGGTTTTTATTAATCGTAATCGCTTATCTGTTCGCAATCGGCCCTATGCCCATTATTTTCAATACCCCTCTACCAATTGTTTTGCCTTGGACCTTACCTATAGCACCGGTTTTGCGCAACATGTACCGTATGATGATTTTGATGGCACTAGGTCTGGCTGGCGTAACAGCGTATGGTTGGTTAGGCCTACTCGAATCAATTAGAGATTCCAAGAAGCATATTGTTGCCTCGGCAATGTTAGTCGGAGCACTGATATTTTTTGAATATACGGCCGTGCCCTTTCCCACCACACCTGCTACTGTTTCTGATTTTTATACTAATTATTTAGACGAAGTGCCTCAAGACGTTGTTATTGCCATATTACCAACAGGCCGCCAGCAAGATAAACGATACATGTATTATCAGACCAGACACGAGCAACCAATGACCGGAGGGGTTATCTCCCGTGCAGGAGAAGAGGTGTATGAGTTCATATATGAGAATCCGCTTCTGCGCATAGGCGCTGCGGATCTGCCACCTCAACCGTTTCCTTCTACTCCAGAAGAGGCCCTTGAGCAGCTAGCCGAAGCGAACGTTGGCTTTTTGATCTTGGATAAAGCCTTGCTCGCGGCAGCAGTGGCAGGAGGCGAATTGAGTATGGACCTTGAAGATTGGCGCTCCGCCATGCCTACGGAACCGATTTATGAAGATGAGCTGGTTTTGGTCTTCGCCACCTCTGAAGAGTATGTACCAGTTAATTTGATAGGCGAACCTGGCAAGTAAAAGCAATGACTTTTTTTCGAAACGAAAAAGGTAAATTCATCTATTTGAGTTTGCTAACCGTGCTTGCTGTACTTCTACGTTTGACAAACTTAGGGCGAGAAAGTTTATGGCTGGATGAAGCAATCAGCTATTTGGCGGCACAATTATCTGTGGCGGAAATCGTCAACAATACGGTGCAGTCCAGTCACCCACCACTTTACTATCTACTGCTCCATTTTTGGGTGAAATTAGCGCCCAATACCGATACGGCCGTAAAACTCCTCAGCGCCCTCTTTGGCATTCTGCTCATCCCAGCTATCTATCTGCTATGCCAGCAGTTATTCATGAATCGTACCGTTTCCCTGGCGGCGGCTGCGCTAACGGCCGTTTCCCCCTTCCACATTTTATACAGTCACGAACTGCGCATGTACACTTTGTTAATGCTGCTAATAGTAGCGGGTACAGGCACCTACTATCATGCACGTCAGAAAATGAGCAGTGGCTGGTGGATTGCGGCCGGTTTACTGTTTCTGCTGGCCGTTTATACCCACCTCTTTGCCTTTCTGGCTCTGGCAGGCGTGGGCTTTCATGCTCTACTGACTTATCGCCACAACAAACGTGCTTTCTGGGCCACGGTGGCAATTACGGCGGTTTTACTTATGTGTTTCCTCCCCTGGCTCAATTTAATGTTGGCAGAATCAGAACCGGCGCTGGGTAGTTTACGGCCGTTGCAGCAAGCCACCGGCGTTAACCCCCTTAAGCCCCTTACAGCGCCCGTCTTTCTTCTCTTTGGCATGTCCAGCAGCTTTTGGTACAGCGGTCTTTTACTGTTCACCTTCTTTGCCTACGCTGGCATCTTTCTGCTGGAGCTGCGCAAATTGGGCCGCCGTCACGTTTCGTCTGGGCTGTGGCTGACGCTGCTGATCATTGTTTGCGTATTGGGATTACCGCTAGGTGTCTATCTGGTACGGCCGTTCTTCCTTCCGGAGCGAACCTTAGCCGCCGCGGCACCATTTCTCATTATTTGGTTTGCCTGGGGCGTCACGCGCCGACAGTCCCCGCTGCCCTATCTCAGCGGCTTAGCGTTGCTGCTCATGCTGGTGGGTACGATCAACTATCATCTGGGGCCGCTCATCAAGCCACCATATCGGGAAGCGGCTGCCTTTGTCACCCAAAATAATCAACCTGATGAAGTTGTGCTGCACACTAGCGACGGGTCTTATCTCCCCGCGCTGCGCTATGCCCCTCAACTCACCCAGGGTTTACTGGCGGGTGATCCCGATCCGCGCAAGCCTGTATCTGTGTATGAAGCAATGGACGGCCAGGTCTGGACTTTAGATGAGTTGGCGGGGAAACAAAACGGCCGTTTCTGGCTGGTCGTTGCCATAGAACACAGTGAAGCCTGGCAAATCGAGCAAAAAAATATAATTAGTTCAGCTTATTCCTTGCTCGATGAACAATCTATTGGCGGCATTCAAATCTACTATTTTGGAGAAAAGTAGCGGTGAGTTCGATATCGGAACGAAAATGGTTTACCTTGTTTTCTCTTCTGCTGTGGGCTCAGCTTATTTTTTCTGCAGGTCTAACTGCCTGGCGTTATAAACTCATTGCGGCCGATAATTGGCCAGTTTATCCTTCTGATAACAGCCCCCAGCCCGATCAGTTTGCCGCATTTATAAAGACAATTTGCAGCGATGAGACAGCAATTGGCTATCTTTCTGCAGAATATAACAGCTTCGCTCGCCTCAATTACGAACTTTATCCACTATCCGTCCACAATCTATCGGGGCTGACTGACAACGACTTTCGAGCCGCAATTGCCGAAAATGAAATTCTTTGTCTGGTCTACGATTATGCCTCTGACCGTCAGCAAGTTAACGGCCGTCGGTACGACTTTTTGGAAAGCCAGTATGTCGTTCGGCTGGAGCCAGAAGAATGACAGCCATAGTCGCTCTTCTTTCCACCTTGCCCATTCTGTTGGCCGGGGACTTCTGCTATCAACTCTTTAGGAACGGCATGCAGAAAACTGCCTTTGCCGAAAGGTGGAGTCTGGCCCTGGCTCTAGGAGCCGGATTTGTTACTCTCATTCACTTTGGCATCTTGCAAGTGTGGCAACAAAGGTCATCTGTACAAAAATGGTTAGAAGATGCACCGTTAACGCGCCTGACGTACTCAAACGGGCTCATTTTAGGGCTTGTCCTCATCTTTTTCTGTATCGTCTATCTTGTAGCCGCCCAGGCAGGTTTAGGGCACGATGGCTACGCTTTTTGGGGCTTTAAAGCTAAGGTTATTTTCGGTGAAGGTGGCTGGCCACCGCCAATTGGACGCTTGGCAACGGCCGCTCATCCAGATTATCCATTGCTCGTACCGACGCTGGAAGCGTGGATTTACTGGTTTTTGGGTGAGGTGAATGAAGCTGCGGTAAAAATTGTCTTTGTTCTTTTCTATGCCGCTCTTATCTTTCTGTATTTCAGCATAGTGCGGCAGAAATATGGTTTGGTGCTGAGCTTCATATTTACGGCCCTTATGGCCTTGACTCCCCAGCTGGCTGCCGTCTCTGTCCTGTCTGGTTATGCCGATGTCCCTTTGATGCTTTACGTGTGGGGAACGGCCGTACTTTGCCTAAGATGGCTAGAGAACGGCAATCTGAACGATCTGCTCCTCGGGGGAACGCTGGCGGCACTGGCTATTTGGGTAAAACGTGAAGGTGCAGTTTACTACGCGGTCAATACCGGCCTGATCGTCCTGACCACAGGCTGGCTAGCCATGCATAGTCAAACCAGAAAGCTGCCTATTATCGCACTATACCTGGCACCCGGTTTGCTTATCCTCACGCCCTGGTTTTACTATCTGCACTATTGGCAGATTCCCAACAGCGATTTTGCTGCTTTCTCTATCAGTGAGTTGGAGCTGTATGTCAGTCGACTGCCTGTTATTCTCACAATGTTGGGCACAGAACTTTTTTTCACACTTGAACGGTGGGGGCTGCTTTGGTGGCTTTTTTTAGCAAGCTTGGCGCTGAAAAGCGTACGCCAGAAAGCTTTTTGGTATCTGATGATATTGACTCTCCTACCCGTTGCCGCTTTGAATTTGGCCTTTGTCTTATCGTCCTGGCAGCCATTTACAACACACATAGCTGTTTCCCTTGAGCGACTTATTCTGCACGTTGTACCCCTGGCATGGTACCTCATCGCCCTGCAATCAACCGGCCTCAATCAGTGGCTGGCAAACATGGTGAAACAAGAATGAACCTGTTTGCTCGCCAGCGGCCAGCACTGAGTTTACCGAAGTGGCCGCACCCTTTTTATCTGCTTTTCATCCTCATGCTCGCAACATTTGCGATGCTAACGTGGCTCAGTCTGGCACGCTATTTCGCCTTTACCAGCCGCGCTTTTGATCTCGGCGCGATGAGCCAGGCCATTTGGAGCGTTACCCAGGGTGAGCCGCTTATCTTCACGGTGGAGGGCATCACCTTAAGCCGTTTGGCACGTCATGTCGAGCTGTTTTATTTTTTGTTGGCCCCTGTTTACGCGCTCTGGCCCACACCTACCACGCTGCTCATCTTGCAGGCAGGGCTTGCCGTGGTGGGCGCACTGCCTCTATATCAGATTGCCAATCGACGTCTGAATCACGCCTGGAGCGCCGTCATCATTGCCGCTATTTATTTGTTGTATCCGGTCATGCAAACGGCCGTTCTCTTCGAATTTCACGGCGACACTTTGGCAATGCCCTTGCTACTGTTTGCGCTTGATGCCTTGGATCGACAAGCCTTACGCAGTTATTTTTTCTGGCTGGTGCTGGCACTAAGCTGCAAATTTTACGTAGCAGTGCCCGTAGCGGCTCTGGGCGCAATGTTATGGTGGAATGGCAAAAGGCGGTTGGGCTGGGGAACGTTCCTACTTGCGGCCGTTTGGGGTGGCGTAGCATTTGGCGTAATACGGCCGTACTTTGCCCCTCCTGATGCTATCTATGTGGAAGCCACCATCACCAGCTATTTCAATTATTACTTTAGCCAGCTTAACCTGGCCCTGACCGGTGCCCTGCGGCTTTCCAACGCGGTGATTGTTTTTGCCCCGGTGCTGCTCCTGGCCTGGCGTGCCCCACAATGGCTGCTTCCGGCAACGGCCGTTATACTGCCGGTGCTCCTCAGCTCCGGACCAGGACCATCTTACGACTATCAATACCACCACTACGCCCTGGGCATTCCTTTTTTGATGATGGCCCTGATTGAAGGCGCAGTAAAGCTCGACCATATTGGGAAAAAACTGCTTCCGTGGCGGCGTCATCTGGTAATGGCTTTGCTCCTGACCTTTCTATTAAACAGCTTCCTGGTAAATACACCCTTGAATCCACGCTTTTACCGGGCAGCACCGGGCTCTGGACTGGGTTTGGATACACTGGCCGGTTATGGGAGCACCGCCCGCGACGAA
>JBHIWP010000211.1:0-10419 GCA_041987425.1 Promineifilaceae bacterium (SeqCode)
CCAACCGCTACACCCACGCCAACTCAGACGGCCACGCCTACTTTTACCATCACCCCTACCCCAATTCCTCAGGTAGAAATTTTCGTAAGCTCGGCAAGTATGCGCCAGGGGCCAGGCACCGTTTACCCCATCATGCGCTACCTGTACCAGGGGGATATTTTGGGAGTCATTGCCAAAGATAATTCTACGGGGGAATGGTATAATGTCGTTCTAGATGACGGCACCAGAGGTTGGGTCGCTGCCATTGCCTGTCGCTGGCTCGATGAAAACAGTATAAATAACGTACCCATTGCCGCCACCGTTCCACCACGGCCAACCAATACACCAACACCAACGCCCAGCAATACGCCCACACCAAGCGCAACGCCGACCTTGCCCCCACCCCCGCCTGGTGGCGGTGATCCACAACCCACATCGCCTCCACCCACCCTCACGCCACCTCCACCGTAAGGGCCACGTGGAGCCGACTAGTTGGTCACAAAAGTGATGCTATTATGTTACTATAAGCCTGGCGCTGTCTTGGAGATTGGGCTAACTCAGGCAACATAATTTGTTTATTTACACTTAGGTTATAGATTGTCCTTGCAATGTATAACGAGAAGTATCGATAGAGCATCGGTATGCGGAGAAATCGTGTCATAACCATATTTGCAGTCGTTTTTGCTGTGTGTACGGCCGTACTCTGGCTGGGGAACGTCTTTGCTGCGGCTACCGTTGTTACAAACGATGGGCTTACGGTCAGTGAGGCTGATAGCGGTACTATCACGGAAACTTTGCTGCTAACGGAAGATGCAGAGGCACCCGGAGCGATTATCACCTATACGCTCGTCACTACCCCGGCTAACGGCTCGCTGATACTAAGCGGCACCACAACGCTTACCCCAACCAGCAGCTTTCACCAATCCAATATTGATGATAGCGCCCTGGTTTATATGCACAATGACAGCGAAACGTTAAGCGACACCTTTGATTTTACGGTTACATCGGGTACCGAATTTACCTTAGGCACGTTCGTCATTACCGTTACGCCCGTATTTGACCAAATTCCAGTCGTGAGCAGCCAGACTTTTACCACGGATGAAAACAGCACGGTAGGAGAAGCTGTTGGCGCTATCGTTGCCACGGACTCTGACGCCGGAGACTCGCTTACTTACACGATTTTAAATGGCAATGAAGGCACAGCCTTTGAAGTTGACAGCAGCGACGGTGGCATCACGGTAGCCAACCAGGTTCCGCTGGATTTTGAAACCAACCAGAGCATCACTTTTACGGTAGAGGTAGAGGACATGGGGATGTTGAAGGATACGGCCGTCATAACCGTCAACATCAATGACATCAACGAAGCCCCCATCATTACCGGAACAACATATACATTGCCCGAAAATTCAAGCCATGGCACTTTTCTAGGCAACATAACAGCCAGCGATGTGGATGCCGGGGATACGTTGACTTATACCATCACGGCTGGCAACCCATCATCCGCTTTTGACATCGACATCAGCAGTGGTGAGATCACCGTTGACAATGAAAACGCGCTTGACTATGAAACAACGGAAACGTTTAACCTGACGGTTGAAGTAGAAGATAGCGGTGGTGAAACGGATACGGCAACCGTCACGGTTAATTTGGAGGATGTGAACGAGCCACCCACGGCCAACAATGCCTCCTTTAGCATCAATGAAAACAGCAGTGATACAACATTCGTAGGCACAATTAGTGCTACTGACCCGGAAGACGGCACCTTAACCTACACTATCACGGGCGGTAATACGGGCTCCGCATTTGCTGTGGGTACAAACAGCGGCACTATCACGGTCAACAATTCAGGCCAGCTTGATTTTGAGATAACGCCGGTCTTTACAGTGACCCTCAATGTGGCAGATGATGAAGCCAACACGGTACCCGTTACGGCAACCATTAATTTACTGGACCAAAATGAGTCGCCTTTCGTTAACGACGCGACCTTTAGCATCAACGAAAACAGCGGGAATGGAACGGCCGTAGGCACAGCAACAGCCTCCGATCAAGATAACGACGATATTGACAACCTCTCCTTTACTATTCTGTCTGGCAACCAAAATGGGGCCTTTGCCATTGCCAATGACGGTAGCAACAATGCGGCCATTACTGTGCTAAACACCAACGCGTTAGATTACGAAACCACCCCCACCTTCACGCTAGGCATTATCGTGACCGACACGGGCGGTCTAGACAATACTGCCACTATTACGATTAACCTCAATAACCTTTTTGACGAAGACCCAACCGTTAACAATGCGACCTTTACAGTGGCCGAAGGCAGCAACAATGGCGTGGTGGTTGGCACAGTCACCGCAACTGACCCAGAGTTGGTTAGCGGCGATGCCTTAACATTCTCAATCATTGGCAACAACACGGGCAGCGTATTTGCCATCAACAGCAGCAGCGGCCAAATTACCGTTCCAGACGCCAGCAAGCTAGATGCTGACGCCATACCTACCTTCAATCTGACAGTCCAGGGCATAGACAAAGGCGGCAATATTGATACAGCCACCATTACAATCAACGTGACGCCGCTGCCAATCACCAACATCTTTTTACCGGCAATCCTCAATAACTATCCGCCAATCGAACCGAATAACAGCTGCAGCCAGTCCTATGCCATCGGGACAGGAACCGACTATGTATTTACGGCCGATGACACGGAAGACTGGTATCGCATTACGCTGGCGGCTCCAAGTAATCTAACAATCATTTTGTCGAGCTTTGAGCCAGCACAAGGGCAGCTAATCGCCTATTCTGGCAACTGCAACAACCTGACGCTGTTGGGCAACAACGGCAATCCAAACACGACTGACAAGACATTAAGTTTAGGGGTTCGGCCAGCGGGAACGTACTATATTCGGGTCTTTAGCTCACCAATCACAAACACAACCTATACGCTGCGCGTGAACGTCAACTAACAACTTACGGTATGGGCGACTTCCCTTGAGCGCCCATACCGTTACCCAATTTTTTCCAAAACGAACGAGATTAGTTCAATCTGGGCAACACGCTTACAGGTTCAAAATATGCCGGGCAATAACCAGGCGCTGAATTTCGCTGGTTCCTTCTCCGATGGTCATTAGCCGGGTGTCACGATATAGTCGCTCTACTTCAAACTCACTGCTGTAGCCATAGCCACCATGAACCTGTATTGCGTTGCGGCATACGCGCTCGCTCACCTCTGTGGCAAACAGCTTGGCCATGGCGGCTTCTTTAGTAAACGATTGGCCCGCGCCCTTTAACGAGGCGGCCCAATACACCATCAGGCGGGCAGCCTGTAGCTCTGTGGCGGCATCAGCCAGCATCCACTGCACGGCCTGATGATGAGCAATTGGCTTGCCAAACGTTTCCCGCTCGTGCGCGTATTGCACGGCTGCTTCATAAGCCGCCTGCCCTAACCCCACCGCTAACGCGCCAATGCCCACGCGGCCGCTGTCCAGCGTCGCCAACGTCTGCTGAAGCCCGCGACCCTCTTCACCCAGCAAATTGTCTAGCGGCACGCGCACTTCTTCAAACGTTACGGCGTGGGTCGGTGAGCCTTTTAACCCCATTTTCTTTTCCGGGGGGCCAATGGTGATGCCTGGTGTGTCTGTCGGCACCAGAATGTGGCTCAATGAGCGGCTGCCCCCGGCGCTGTCCGTGCGGCACAGCACCACCATCAAGTCAGAGATGGAGGCATTGGTCATCCACATCTTGGCCCCGTCAATAATCCACGAGTCGCCTTCTTTTACGGCCGTTGTGCGTACGCCACCCTGCAAGTCAGAGCCAGCCCCGGGTTCCGTAAGTGAGAGACAGCCCAATTTACCCTTTCCGGTAGCCAGAGGGGGCAGCCACTGCTCTTTCTGCGCTTCGCTGCCGTATTTAACAATGGGTCCCAATGCCAGGCCGTTGTGGGCCGAAATGGCCAGTGCCGTGGAGCCGCATCCCCACCCCAGCTCCTCAATGGCAATAGCCGCACTAACGGCATCTACCTCGGCACCACCATACTGCTCTGGCACTTCCAGGCCCAGCAAACCGACAGGCCCCATCTTTTTAACGGCCGTCCAGTTAAACTCGCCCGTTTCGTCCGTCTCGCGAGCCATGGGCTTTAGCTCTTTGGCTACAAAATCATGCACAATGTGCTTAAATTCGCGCTGTTCCTCAGTTAATTCAAATTTCATTTCTTACTCCCAAATGTCGCTAATTTTAAAGACCGGCTACTGACAGGGTCAGCAGCAGCAGCTGGTGCATACCAGCCGCCAAATGACTGCTATCCAAATATTCATCCAGACGATGGGCATGGCTAGAGATGGTTAGTCCCAGGCAAACGGCCGTGTACCCTAAACTGAGCGGCACGTTGGCATCTGTACTGCTGGCAATATAGCTAACCTTTTCGCACCCACTGTGTCTTAAAGCCGCAACAGTCTGCTGCACCAGCGGATGCTCTCGCGGCAGCCGCCCCGCAGGCCGATTCCCAATCTGGTTCATTTGCACCTCAATGTCTGGGGGCTTGTGGCGCAGCGATACCAGCCGTGTCACTTCTTCCACCAGTATTGCCAGCCTGTGCGGCTCTTCAGAGCGTAAATCAAGCAGCATTTTGGCTGACTGAGCAACGGTATTGATAGAGGTTCCCCCTTCAATGATGCCCACGTTGTAGGTCGTCTTGGGCCGCATGGGCACATGCAGCCTGTCGATAGCGGCAATCAGGTGCCCAAGCTCGTGAATTGCACTCGGCTGGCCAAAGTTTCCCCACGAATGACCTCCTGGGGTTTTGATGCTAATCTCATAGCGCTGCACACCAATTGCCTGGTGAGAAATTTGCCCATACAATCCACCTTCAACCACCAGATAGGTTGCTTCACCGCCAAAGCGGCGCGCCACTGCCCACATGCCGCACAAATCGCCCAATCCCTCTTCCCCTACATTCGACACAAACCAGATGTCGGCCAACGGCCGTATGCCATGCTGCTGCAATGCACCGGCCAATGCCAGCAGGCCAGCAACCCCTGCCGAATTGTCGCCAATGCCGGGGCCATGCACCAGCTGCTTTCTGCGCTTCACCGTTAGATCGGTTCCAGCAGGAAAGACTGTGTCGCTATGCGCAGAAATTATTAGAGGGGGGTGGCTGGCTGCCTCGCTGCCGGGCAAACGGCCGTACACATTGTGCAAAGCATCCTGCTCCACATCCTGCAAACCAAGCCTGGCAAACTGCTGTTCTATGTAGGCAGCGCGCCTGGCCTCAGCAAACGTCGGCGCCGGAATTTGTTGAATAGCAATGGTTTGTTCAACAAGCTGGGGAATATTTTCATAGAAGTGGGCAAGCGCAGCGCGAACACGGCCGTTTTGCGCAATCGTTTCAATTGGAATCATGGACAATGACTACGTAAACTGTGCCAGGCTCTTAGAAAAGAGAAAGCCGTTTCAGATTTACGCTCAGGAGAACAAAACGCCATTAGCTAAAACAGTTGTAAAAGAGTTTTGTTCTCCGCAAGAAAGGGGGTCAAGTTAACGGCCGTACGATCAGCAGACCAATCAGGCTAATAATCAGGCCAACGTGCAGCAAAATATGCCGGTCGACAAACCAGCTGCCAGGAAAAATCTGCAATATCAAGTTCAAGATAATCAGCCCCAGACCAAGTAAGGGCAAGAAACCCGGATATTTGCTAAGAAACTCACTGACTCTATCTATGAATTCATTCATTAGCTGCCTGTTGTTTAATGACGTATGGTTCAAAATATGGTACCAGTCGTTTGGGCAAACGTCCATAAACAATTACGCCGTCGGCCGTGTGCTCCTCACCATCTACCTGCCCCCGCTCATACAGCAAGGAAAGCAAGTCTCCCCGCTCATACGGCAGCAGCACGTTCAATGGCTGCAAATAGCGCACCATCGCCGCATCAACGGCCACCAAAAGCTCCTGAATTCCCTGACCAGAAACGGCCGATACCGGCACCACTGGATACGGTAAATCGAACAACTCGGCAGGATTTACGTCCGCAGGCAGCAAATCGATCTTGTTCAGGGCCACCACCATTGGCAGATGATCCACCTCAAGCTCAGCCAACGTATCTTCCACCGATTCCATTTGCGCCTCTGCGTTGGGATGGGTGGCGTCTACCACGTGCAGCAGCATGTCTGCCTCAGTAATCTCTTCCAGCGTGGCGCGAAAGGCAGCAACAATATCCGTAGGCAGCTTTTGAATGAACCCCACCGTGTCGGTAAAAAGCAGCTCACGGCCGCCGGGCATGTCTACTTTGCGGGTGGTAGGATCTAACGTAGCGAACAGCCTATCGGCCGAAAGCACGTTGGCGTCGCTCAGCTTGTTTAGCAGGGTTGATTTGCCCGCGTTGGTATAGCCAACAATGGCCACAACTTGCAGCTCTGTTTGCTGGCGCTTGGCACGATGCCGCTCACGGTGAGCCCGCACATTTTCCAGCTGGTCCTTGATGTGCGAAATGCGCCGTCCAATTTCCCGTCGGTCAGTTTCTAGCTGGGTTTCACCGGGTCCGCGCAAGCCCACGCCGCCCCCCATGCCGCCCACGCGGCCGCCTGCCTGCCGGGCCAAATGGGTCCACATGCGCGTGAGGCGCGGCAAGCGATATTCAAGCTGGGCCAGCTCCACCTGGAGCTTTCCCTCGCGCGTCTGGGCATGCTGGGCAAATATGTCCAAAATCAGGGCCGTCCGGTCAATCACCTTGATATCATCGCCGAACTCTTTCTCTAGCTCGCGCTGGTGGCGGGGCGACAGTTCGTCGTCAAAAATAACCACGTCGGCCTTTAGCTCCTCAATGAGTATTTTGACTTCTTCAACCTTGCCAGAGCCAATGTAGGTGGCACTGTCTGGCCTGTCAAACCGCTGAATGGATTGTCCCACGACAGACAATCCGGCCGTGTCTGCCAGGCGCTGCAGCTCCAGCAAGCTATCTTCAACCGGCAGTAACGGCCGTCCCTGTTTTAGCTCTGCCCCCACCAAAAATGCGCGCTCTTTCGGCTGCGTCGTTTCGTAAAATTTTTGGGAAATAGTAACCTCCAACTGTGCTAATCCAACAACCCAGCAACATTCATATTTCTAGGGTGTTCGACAGTGTATTCGTATCGTATCGTTTCTTCAACCCCGCTAGCCAAATTTAACTGCCACTCTAATAAGTTCAACTCGGTATGCTCTGCGGGTTGAGGCTGGATCTGGTCTAATTTTACCCTGATCTGCTCATGACGCGAAACGGGAATATGATCCTTTACCACAACCTGCACGGCCGTTTTGAGCAAATTCTTCAGCTCAATCGTGTAGCCGTAGCGCAGCTGCCTTTGATCGCGCAGCAATTTCTTATCCACGTCTCGGCGAGCCAGCTTTCGCTCCACGGTGATGCGGTCATCTACGCCAAGCAGCAGCTCTAGCTCATCGCCCTGCGCCGTAAATTTTATCTGGCTCTGACCAATATACTCTTCCGCAACGAATAGGCTGGCAGCACCCGGCAGCAAAGGCCCAGCCTGCTCAAAATTAACGGTAGCCCGCCGGAAGACGGTGTTACTGTATTTGGGGATGGTCAAATAATCTAGTTTTGGCTCCAACCGAAGCTGCTGCAGGGCGATTTTGTGCGGCGAGCCATCGGTGGCAATATCGGCATGGCCGGGCGCTTTGAAGGTAACGGCCGTTCCTTCGGACTGTGCTTCTGCGGTGACGGTTTCGGCGGCAAATGATTCCTCAACGGCCGCGGGCGCTGGCGCAGCATCGGCTGCCAGCGTTTCCATCTTGGCCGCAGCGGCCATGGGCTGCGCTGCGCGCACCAGCTGGCGCGGCTGGGGCGGTTCATAATCACGAATGAACCAGGGGTGTATCTCAGGCAGTCTTTGGTTTAAGGCGGGACGCGCCGTGGAAACGGCTAAATTGACCTGCGTCCAGGCCTGTCCACTCCGCTGTGTAATCTGGGCCAGGGTGGTTATTTCCAGGGCATAACGGCCGTTTTCCTCCAACAGCCGAATATCGTACAGGGGCTGCCAGCCAGCCTGGCTCACCACGTAGCTTACTTCCGGCTCGAAGCGGCCGTCTGCCAATACCTCAACTTCAATTTGCGCCTGGTACTGCTGGGGCGGTCTGGCAGAGGTAAGCTGTTTTAGCTCCGCCTGTAGCTTTTGCAGGCGACGCAGCAGCGTTCTCTGCTCTTTCTCTAGTTGGTGAACGGCCGTGCGCATTGCTTCATCTTGCTCGTGCAAAAAGGCAATCACCTGCTGCTGTTCCGCTATAGTTGTTTTGCCGCGTGACAGACCCTTGGCAAATTCGGCCGTTGCCTTACGAATACCGTCCAGGTATGCGCCGTGTGCCTGCCAGCCCGCCTTTTGATCCTCCAGCACGCGAATCGCGTCCTGCACTTCTTCAATTTGCCCTTCCAGCGCGCGCACCGCTTCTGCTGGTGACTCCTCAAAAAACTGGCGCGTCACCTCTACGCCTAACAGTCTCACCTTTGCCGTGCCGCTGCCCCCCACCCGTATTGAATTGGTATCCATCGCCAGCGGCAAATTGGGCACAAGCAAGCGGTGCCGCCCTGCTTCTAGCTCACAGCTGCCCAGACCAGATACGCGTGCCCTGTCTGGGAAAACGGTCACCGACTTAACCACAATATCTACAGAGACATTCATGAAATCTCCTTATTTGTTGTTTGAAAGCTTTATGCGCAGCCCGCACCTGACCAAGGACTGTCGGAATATTATGCTTGAGGAGGAAGCTCTGGAGGGCTGAGCCAAAGTGGCAGCTCAATGTGAAATGTACTGCCAGGGCAGTTTTTTTCATCAAAGCCGGGGCTCTCTGCCCAGACGCGCCCGCCGTGCGCCTCCACAATACCCCGCGCAATTGGCAAGCCCAAACCTGGACCGCCACCCTTAAACTTTGTCTTGCTAGAGGAGTGCAGGCTGGCGTCGGCGATGCTGCCAAACTTCTCAAAAATCGACTCCAGATTCTCCGCATCGATGCCAATACCACTATCTCTGACCTGAATATCGACGAACCCAGCCAGATTTTCCGTAATTTCGTCTTGCCGCACCAGGCTGCCAGACACCACAACCTGTCCTCCATCCGGCGTATATTTCAAGCCATTCATCAATATTTTACTGAGCGCCTTCTTAAGCTTTTCTGGATCGCCAAAAGTCTCCGTCTCAAACTCAAATGGTACAATTTTTAAATCGACGCCGCGACTGGCGTAAAATCTATCCACGCTGTCTGCAACCAGCAGCACCGTACGCTCCAGGTTGATTTCTTGCGGCTTTAGCTCCACCGTACGCAGATCAAGCAGCGAGACATCCAGCATATCGCCAATAATCTCATGCATGCGGCGAAAACCGTTGCCCAAGCCTTCCAGGTAGATATGCAGCTGGGGATCGTTTTGGGTTTCGGCCCGTAAAATGTTGGTATACCCTTCCAGAATAGTTAGCGGCGTCTTTAGCTCATGGGCCGCCACGGCAATAAACTTTGTCTTGCTTTCCTTAAATTTTTCTTGCTGATCACGCAGCTGCGCCATATGAGAAAGCAGTTCTGAACGCTGCATGTCAGAAGCAAGCTGTGTGGCTTCTATAATGGCATAGGTCAACACGTCATCAATTTGCCGCCAGGCATGGAGTGCCTCATCGGCAGAAAACTCCCTCTCCAACGAACGTCCTATCTCTTCTTTTAGCACCCGCAGCAGCACCATCCAATCATAAGCGGCTGGCGCATCGTGCCCGATTCCTATTAGCGCCCAGGATTGCACGTTCGCCAACTGAAGCTCTCGCATCGCCCCAATGCTATTGACCAGCACTGACAGGAACTCAATGAGGTCATCTTCATCTGGCAGCATGTTTGGCACGCGATGCAGCGTATCGGCACAAAGTCTGGCAGATCGCTGGCGCAGCCACAGCTTCAGATTCTCACTCAAGTGGACTCTCCTGACAGCACGTTTAACTCTTCGGCAAAATTGGATTCGGCAATGTCGCGCTCATAAGCGATATTGTTTTGGCGGGCAAAGCGCCGCATAGCGGTAAGAGCGCGGTCGCTGTACCAGCGATAGCGGTCTGACTTTGGCATTTGAGTGGGTGGCTGAGGAAAGAGGCCAAAGTTTGCCTTCATGGGCTGAAAATCCTTAATGCTGGCATGGGTAACGTAGTGACAAAGAGCGCCCAACATGGTATTGGTGGGAAAAATTACCGGCATTTGCCCTTTGAGAAGCCGGGCGGCGTTAAGACCGGCTACCAAACCGGTGGCGGCGTTGCCCATATACCCTTCTACGCCAGTGATCTGCCCGGCAAAAAACAGATCTGTTCGACCCCGATATTGCAAGGTCGGCTGGAGCAAGCGAGGCGCGTTGATGTAAGTATTGCGGTGCATCATGCCAAAGCGTAGAAATTCAGCATTTTCCAGACCAGGTATCAGGCGCAGCACCTTTTTTTGC
>JBHIWP010000212.1:0-10381 GCA_041987425.1 Promineifilaceae bacterium (SeqCode)
TATTTCAGTCAGGGACACCCGCCGCTCCCTACCCAGGATGAACCCGAAATGCCCGAAACGGAAGAAGCCATTCCCGACGAACGCTTAAAGCTGATGTTCACCTGCTGCCATCCAGCCCTGGCGCTGGAAGCGCAGGTAGCGCTGACGCTGCGTACCCTTGGCGGCCTGTCTACCCCAGAAGTAGCCCGCGCTTTTCTGGTGCCGGTGCCGACAATGGCCCAGCGGCTGGCGCGGGCGCGGCGCAAAATTCGCGAGGCGGGCATCCCCTACCGCGTGCCGCCTGCCAATCTGCTGCCGGAGCGGCTGGAGGCGCTGCTGGCGGTCATTTACCTTATCTTCAATGAGGGATATGTGGCCACTGGCGAAGCTGATGACCAGGCGCTCGTACGGCCAGAACTTTGCAGCGAAGCGATTCGGCTGGGGCGCGTGCTGGTGAGCCTGCTGCCGCAAAGCGCCGAGGCTCGTGGCCTGCTGGCGCTGATGCTGCTGCACGATTCACGGCGTGAGGCGCGGCTTAGTGCCGCTGGCAACCTTGTGCTGCTCGACGAGCAGGATCGCAGCCGCTGGGACCAGGCAAAAATCCAGGAGGGCATAGCGATTCTGAACGAGGCGCTGGCCCTTTTTGCACCCGGACCTTACCAGGTGCAGGCGGCCATCAGCGCGCTCCATGCAGAAGCAGAAACGGCCGCAGCCACAGATTGGCCCCAAATTGCGGCACTTTACAATACGCTGGCAGCCATGACGCCCTCACCTGTGGTTGAGGTGAATCGGGCAGCGGCCGTGGCGATGGCCGAAGGTCCAGCCGTTGGGCTGGCTTTGCTACACCGCATCGACGGCGTGGCCGATTTTTATCCCTACCACGCTGCCCGAGCTGACCTGCTGCGGCGCACAAATCAATGGGAAGCGGCCGTCGATGCTTATGAGCAAGCCATTGCCCTGTGCAGCAACAGCGTCGAGCACGCCTATCTTCAGCGGCGGTTGGATGCGTTGCTTGAGCGGTAGCTGGTGATCGGTAAGCGATTTTAAGTAACCGTGCTCCTAGAGATAAGTGACAGATAGAGGTGAATATGACTACGTGGAAAGAATTTGCCCGACAGGCCCCAGAACTAGCCGAATTTGGTAAAACCCGCTTTGAAAGCGGTGTGGCTTACCTGGGCACCGTGCGCGCCGATGGCAGCCCAAGGGTGCATCCGGTGACGCCAATTATCGGTGAGCAGTTGTTCTTATTTATGGAGCCCACATCGCCCAAAGGCAAAGATCTACAGCGCGATCCGCGCTACACGCTGCATTGTGCGGTAGAAGATTCGAGCGGGGGTGGCGGTGAGTTTTACGTGCGAGGGAAGGCAACTTTGGTTCAAGACACGGCCGTACGAGAACAGGCGGTGCAGGCATCGTCTTACAGTCCGGCTGAGCACTATATCTTGTTTGTCCTTGCCGTCAACTTTGCCTTTATGAATGTCTATGACGAGGGCAAATCAAAAATCGAACGCTGGCAGGCTGGAAAACGTTAACCACAAACGGGGTGCGAATTAACGCAGATTTTTTAACGCTGCGTCCTGCTAATTTTTGCGAATTGAAAACTCAGGGAATTTTGCCCGAAGTGCAAGACAATCGTGCCAGTTCAATTATAATTCCGCCATGAATATTGACTGGCACTCTATTTTTGTTCCTAGTGAACCAATTTTAGAAACGATTATTCGCGGTACGGTGATGTACCTGGCGCTGTTTGTGGTGCTGCGCCTGACGTTCAGGCGCATCGGCAACGGCTCTATTGGCCTGGGCGATGTCTTGTTGATTGCGCTGGTGGCGGCTGCCTCGCAGAACGCCATGGCTAGAGAGCACGTGTCGGTAACGGACGGCGTTGTTTTGGTGGCAACCATTGCTGGCTGGAGCTATGCGCTGGACTGGCTGGGCACCCGCTCACCGCGTTTCCAGCGCTTTTACCACCCACCCGCGCTGCTTCTGGTGAAGAACGGCCGTCTCGTCCTCCAAAATATGCGCCAAGAACTCATAACTGAAGATGAGCTGCTCAGCCAACTCCACCGCGCTGGCCTGGAGGATATCCGCCAGGTCCGCGAAGCCTACATGGAAGGCGACGGCACGATTACGTTTATTCGCAGGCGGGAGTAGTTGGGAGAGGAACGGCCGTTTTTCATTTACTGAACCCTTTTTCTCACAATTTGCGGTTTGAATAAAATGTCTCGGAAGCAAACTGTTCACGCCAAATTTTACTTTAGCAGAGCAGCACAACGTAATCGAGCGGCTTATGTAAAGTTACGCTGTGCCGAACACAAAAATTCTGGTAATTTAATGCTGTTGTGCAAACCAAAACGTCATCCTAACAATAGCTTAAAGTTGATACGCTAAAGGAACGAGCGCGCAGCTTAAGCAACTGAACAACGGACTCATGTATTTGAGTTTTTTAGTTAATTTTTGAAGAGTTATGAGTAATATCTCTAACAACCCGCAAGATGAAAACGTACCTGAAGGCGTAGACTTTTTACATGGAGTTATACGATTTTGCTCAGAATGCGAACGATTAACTGACAAGTATCTATTTACTGCCAAAGAGCAAGGATCAATTCAGACACATCATTATCTAGGTACAGTGATTTCTCTTTTAGACCGCGCTAGTTCATGTTTTTGGGGATGCAAGGGAGGCGATCACAAGATTGAATATATCATTGGACGATGCTGTAATTATGGAATTGGTGCTTTTAAATTAGCTCGAGCGGGCTTCTATGACGAATCTGTTGCTTTAGCTAGAACTATCGGAGAAACAGCAAATCTTGCATTGTTGTTTGTCAATGACAACTTAGCTTTGCAGGAATGGAAGATTGCAGACGAGAAAACTCGAAAGGACAAGTACTCTCCATTTAAAGTTCGTTTGTCACTTGAAAGTAAGAACATCAAAGTACCTGTAGACAAGCAACGTTACAAGCATCTATCTGAAAAAGCAGTTCATTTAGTTCCAACAATTCCACCGCAAATATACAATTCTAACCAGCATCCAAAAGCGAGCGGCTATTTTCAGGAGGTCGGCTTGTTATTTTGTCTTGCTGAAGTTGCTTTTCCTCTTTCAATTCTAGGATTGTGTTCGACCGATTTATGTGATTTACAAGATGTTCATAGAGAGAAGATCATCAACGCCTCTCAAGCACTAAGTCAATCATTAAAGAGTCCTAGAGGTCTCGTAAATATGGCTTTTCCGGGAACATATTCTTAAGCAATAGCTCTTTCAGCCTCATAATTATAGGGCTTGCAGCCGACACAAAGCGCGGCTGAAGCTAACGTTACTTGAAGAATGTGACAAACGGTCGTTCTCTCCATGCTCTATCTACCAAATCGCCAAACTTACTAGCTGCCAGACCTGTCTGTTGCCTCGTCTAAAATAGCTAAATGCGTTAGCTCAGGTAAAATCGGGGCATGGCATTTAATGAAGCGACGATTAGCAGCAGCGGCATCATTCGGCCCACCTACATTGAAGTGAATCTGACCCGCCTGACGGAAAATTACCGGGCCATTGCGCAGGCGGTGGCTCCGGCCACGGTGATGCCCATCCTCAAGGCCAACGCCTACGGGCATGGGCTGGTGGAAGTAGCCCGGCACGTGGTCTCGCTGGGCGCGCCTTATCTGGGCGTCGCCTTCCTGGAAGAGGGCATTTTGCTGCGCGAGGCGGGCGTCACCGCACCCATCCTGGTCCTGGGCGGCATCATCGGCAACCAGGTGCCGCTCTTTTTGCAGCACGACCTTACGCTCACGGCTTCCTCCATCGAAAAGCTGACACAAATCAACGAAGCCGCCGCTGAAATGAGCATGCAGGCAAAGGTCCACCTGAAGATTGACACGGGCATGGAGCGTATTGGAGTACATTACTACAATGCCGATTCACTGCTAGAAGCAACGCTGGCTTGTGAACATTGTCTGGTGGAGGGCATCTATTCTCATTTTGCCAACGCGGATACGGCCGTTCTCCAATCCGCCCAAACCCAACTCGACCGCTTCAACAAGGTGCTTTACTTTTACGAAAAGCGCGGGCTGCCCCCGCCGCCGCTTCGCCACATGGCTAATTCTGGGGCGATCTTGCAGCTGCCCGGCAGCCACTTCGACATGGTGCGCGCCGGCATTTTGCTCTACGGCGTCTACCCCGCCGACGACGTAGCCCGAACCATCGCCGTGCGGCCAGTGTTGAGCTGGAAATCACGCGTGGTTTACTTCAAAGTCGTGCTGCCGGATCATCCAGTAAGCTACGGCTCTACCTGGCAAAGTGACCACATGGTGCGGGTGGTTACCGTACCCGTGGGCTACGGCGACGGCTACTTTCGGCGCATGTCTGGCCAGGCGCAGGTGATCATTCGCGGCAAGCGATATCCGGTAATCGGCCGTATTTGTATGGACCAGCTCATGGTAAACATTGAGTGGGACAGCGCCTACAACAACGACGAAGTGATTTTGCTAGGAGAAAGCGAAGAGGGGAACGTATCCATTACCTGCGAGGAGCTGGCAGCCTGGGCCGGGACCATCCCCTACGAGGTGTTAACAAACATCAACACGCGGGTCTCCCGACTGTACATTACAGAGCAAGAAAAAAGGGCGTAACCAAAAACAATCCGGCTACACCCTTCTAAAAGCGTTCGACCCCGGCCAGGAGGGAGAACCGGGGTCGAACACTTCTTTTGGCGACTTCTGATTATGAGAATACCGCCTTTACCTAAACCAAACCTGAGATAAAGTTAAATAGTTTATAAGTGATAGCAGCTTTATCTATCCTGTGCCGTTGGGCGTTAAGCTCAGGCCGCCAGTTGAAAGATGGTTTGAAGTAAGCCAACTTGCAGCCTGTCACCGTCCTTCAGGATTCGGGCGCCCCGGATGGAACGGCCGTTGAGCTGTATTGGAAAAGCATCATCAGTCAGTTCCAAGTAGTAGCGCACACGCGCCCGACGAATGATGATATTGCCAATGATAAGGTGACCTGTTTGAGGCAATGGTTGGCGCTCATGACGGCCGTCTGGCCAAAGAATCGTCAGGCAGGGACATAGCGCTGCCGGCTGTGTCACATGCGTAACTGTTGTTTGGGACTGCTGCTGCGGATAAGCGTATTGTTTTATACTCCCTGCCCAGCCAACCAACGCCACCAGCAAACTGCCAATAACGCCAAGAAGCAGCGCCTGGTAGTTCGCAGCAACAAAGCGAGGCAGCACGCGCAGCGTGTCGAAGTTCCACCGTTCATTAAAGCGTTTCGCCAGTTCATATTCCTGCTCAAAGTTGACTAGCCAGCCAACATCCTCATCCATCTTTTCCTGAACTTGCCGCATATTATCTGGTAAACCGATCCAGGAATGAAGGCTTTGCGAAAGAAGCGCTTCCTCGGAGCTACCTGCCTTAGCCAGGGAGTGGGACAGCTTTTCCAATTCAAGAATGGTTACTATGGCTGAAATGGATGCGGCCGTACTTTCTAACCTTTCATCCAGGTCCCCTAAGCTTTGTGAAACAACCGTGCTTTGGGCATATAAGTCGGCTAACGTTCCATCCCCATGCTCCAGATCATAGAAGTGAAGGCGCGCCAGATCCCGGGAAAGCGTTTCGGCTCCAGTGGCAGATGACAGGGTGGCATCAAGAGCAGCAATTTCCTCAACGGCCGTTTCTAAACCAGCAATGGCAATTCTTGCATCTGGGCGAATTGACAGCAAATCCATAAAGCGTGACATCATTGGTTTGTTAAATTTGTCGGCTACGGCCGCAATTTGCCCGGTGTAAAGTGCGGTGCGAGTCTGTGCTGCCAGCGTACCATACTCATTGAGACGCACAGTTCGCTGCGGCTCAGCAGCTACTTGCTGAATAAGGTCTTCTGTGACAATACGGTACGGATCGAAAAAGTGGATAAGTTTGGCCCCCATGAATAAGCTCAAGGTGGCAGCGCCTAACAACAACCCCAGACGATACAACAAACGGAACATAGTATCCTCCTGGCTTCCCCACTCAAACCAACACGACAAACTGCTTTCTGGCAGTATAAACAAAAAACCTGAACGCTAACGTCCAGGTTCCTAACAGCCATCTAACAATTTTATAACGGCAATGACGCCGTCTTATGTGGGCTGCAAATGGGCCAAAATATTGAGGATATGGTCGCGCATAGGAGCGCTGTGCCACATGGCTGAAATATGTCCGGCGGGGATGGTGACCAACGGCCGTTCGGCAAACAGGTCTGCATGCTTATCCATTCTAAAGAATAAATCATCCTCACCCAGCAACGGAAAAACGCGATCGGGGGCACATCGCTCAAAGTATGGTGTAAAGTCCAGATGCTGCTGCAATTCTGCCTGACTCAACTGCATGGGCCGTCCAAACAGGTCGGCGATATCCCACATCACCTGTGCCAGGTTAGGCGAGGACAGCATCGGTATGACTGCCCGCGTTTGCTGCAGCAACCCCTCGTAAAGCACGCTGGAAATGCCCCCCCAGCTAACGCCAGCCGCCACGGTATACGCTGCGCCCTCGGCCTCGAACTGGCGCTGAACCAACTCCATCATTCGCAGAGACCCGGCAAAGATCTGGTAGACATTTTGCATCGAGGCAAACCCAATCTCAACGGGCTTTAGCCAGCTATCGTGAAACGGTGCCTGTACGCAAACGGTGTGCACCGGCAGGGGAACGGCCGTGGGGAACAGCCGACGCCACGAGTTAGTGTAGGGATACTCGTTAAACCCATGATGAAACAGCAGCAGCGGCGCTGCTGGATCCACCGCCGGGCGCACCTGCACCCGACAGACAATTTCGCCCAGGGGTGTTTGCAAAATAATAGGGTGTTCGCCCGGTGCCGTTAGCTGGTAAACGGCCGTCTTCCGGGTATCTACCCTTGTTTGAGCCAGCACCTCTTCAAGCGAAAGCGCATCGGCCAGGCTGTTTTGCAGCGAGTCCGGCACGCGGCGGTTCAGGCCAAACAATACCGCCTTGTCGAGCTGCTGAACCATCGTTTGTCGCAAATTTAAATTCAAAGGAAACATGGTTCAACCTTAGCATCACCTGGCACAATCGCCAACAAATTGAGGGGCCTGAGAAAATTCACTCATCTTTCACTTGGAAACGGCCGTTTGTGATAACGAATGTCAGATGTTTGCCGCACGCTGTGGTTGTGTCAACTATTTCCGATTGTTAAAATAGGACTAAAGAAGAGCAGTTTTTTTGGACAGATTCTCTATAATTTACGTAAACGACAAAAGAATTTTGAAAATTAAAAGGTTATAGATGGTTTACGTTAAGGAGAACAAAATCAAATTTAGAACGAATCTATTTCCAAAACCTTTTGTTCTCCACATAACCTAATCAAAATAGGTTTCGGAAATTCAGAGTTGGTACGCATGAGAACAGGCACAGGTTGTGCGCCGCACTGCCGTAGAAGAAAGAGGCATCAATGAAATTCCTCACTACAGCGATATTAGATTGGTTTGATGATGGCTGCTGCGACGTTAAATATTTAGATATTTGGAACAACGCGCCGCCCTCCTACAAACCTGGCCAGCCTATTGACGAAAGCTGGCACGTGGATGAGTATAAACTTTCGTTGGGTGTGGATGAGGACGGCCGTCTCTTCCGCAAAGCCTCAGATCTACTCATGCGCTACCAGTTTTATCCCCAAGATATTCTCAACCACACCAGTGACTTTAGCCTGTGGAATCGCTGGGCTCAGGCGGGTGACCGCATCGTGCAGCGCATCCACCTGTTCAGTTTCTTTGGCAAACCCATCGTTGACGTCATTACCATGAATGAAGTGCGCCAGGTCATTACGGAACCGCGCCGCTACGGCTTTACGCTGGTCACCATAAAAAACCACGTCGAACAAGGCGAATGGTCTGCCTGCCTGGAGTGGCGTAACGACAATGAATTGGTGCTAAATATCCGATCCATTTCCCGCCCCGTGCCGCAGGAGCCAGTCCGCAACTACAGCTTTATGCGTACCAAACAAAAAGCCGCTCACCAGCGCGGCCTGCAAAACTTCAAGCAAGCCGTCCTGGCATGACAACCCTCTACTCCTGGAACGTTAACGGCCTGCGGGCCGCCCACAAGAAAGGCTTCCTCGATTGGCTGCACCAGACCCAGCCCGATATTCTTTGCCTGCAAGAGACCAAATGCCACCCCGACCAACTGCCACAAGATCTACGCCAGCCAGATGGCTACCATACCTACTGGGCCTGGGCCGAGAAAAAGGGCTACAGCGGCGTGGCTCTCTACAGCAAAACAGAGCCCAAAATCGTGCGCGTGGGGCTGGGCATTGAAGAATACGACCGCGAAGGCCGCACCATCGTGGCCGAGTATGACGACTTTGTCTTCATTGGCGCTTACTTCCCCAACGGCAGCCGCGACCACAGCCGGGTGCCCTTTAAGATGGCCTACAAGGCCGTTTTCCTAGACTTTTGTAATGATCTGATCGCTTCCGATAAGTCAGTCATCTTTTGTGGTGATGTGAACACGGCGCACAGGGAGATCGACCTGGCGCGGCCTAAACAAAACCGCAACACAACAGGTTTTTTGCCCGAAGAGTGCGCCTGGCTGGATGAGATTGTGGCACAGGGCTATATCGACAGCTTCCGCCACCTGTACCCAGAGCAAACGGGCGCCTACTCCTGGTGGACCTACATTGGCGGGGCGCGCCAGCGCAACGTGGGCTGGCGGCTGGACTACTTCTTCACCAGTCCCGACTTAGCCCCCAGAATCGCCTCAGCCGCCATTCACACGGATGTGATGGGCTCGGATCACTGCCCGGTGAGCTTAACTTTGCATGGGTGAGTCAGGGGTGACCAGGTGGCTAGACTTTGGTTAGAGGAGAACGGCCGTATTTCCCCACCACCTCATCCAACACTCTTTTCGCCAATTCTCCCAACGGTTCCCCAGTTTCAGGATGCGCAAAATTCGGCAGCAGGTCGGCCACGGGCACGGCGACGTGAGCAAATTTACTAAGGTCCGGGTCGGGGATTCGGCGGGAACGGCCGTCGCCGCCATCATATTCAAACACCGCATCGTTAAACAGCACAATGTCGGCATCAATCGTGCGCGGCGCATTTTTGTCCGCCTGGCGCACCCGCTTGAGCTTCGTTTCAATCGTGCCGATGATTTGCTGCTTGATTTGGCTGGCTGTGAGCTCAGTCTGGATGAGAACGGCCGCGTTCCAAAAGTTGGGCTGGTTTAGCAGGCCGACCGGCTCTGTTGCGTAAATGGGGGAAACGGCCGTCATCTCACACATCTCCCGCAGCAGCTCAATTGCCCGCGGCAGATTCCGCTCCTTCTCGATATTCGACCCCAACGCAATTACAACTTGATTCATTCGTTTTTCGAATAAACCGCAAAGGACGCAAAGTTCGCAAAGAAAGAACCAAAAAATCTCTGCGCGCTCTGCGTCTTTGCGGTTAAATCTTTAAGCAAAGTCAGCGCGGGTACGCTCAATTTCGATGCCGACAGATTCAGCAAAGCGCAATGCGCCTGGTTTTTCCACGCGCACCCGCACCTGCTCCACGCCAAATTCCGTAATGACCAGGCGCGCTAAATCCGTCACCAGCTTCTCCACCAAAAAGTCTGAAGACTCCTCTACGTGCTGAATGACACGCTTGGTGATCGATTTGTAATCGACAGCATCTTCGATGGCGTCGCTGGCCGCCGCCTGCCGAATATCGGCCCAGATGACCATGTTGATGAGGATATCTTGCTGCTTCACGCGCTCATCGGGGTTAATACCAATGATGCCCCGCAGCAGCAAATCGCGAATGATGATTTTGTCCATTGGTTTTCGTCCTGTGTGAGTTTAGGCGGTTGATATTAGGTAATTGCGTAATTGGGTAATTAACCAATCACCCAACTGCCTAATTACTCAATTACCCAATTAGATATTTATTGATGCTGCTCTAGCCACTGCTCAATATCTGCGATCACCTGAGCACGATGAATGTCGTTGTGCGATTCGTGAGCGCCGCCTTCATACACAATCAGCTTTTTGTCGTCGTGCGGCACTTTGGCAAAAAAGCTGCGGCTGGCCGAGGCGTTTACGATGGTGTCAGCATCGCCGTGAATCATGAGCAGCGGCGGCTTGAACTGGGCGGCGTTGGCCATGGCCCACTCGGACGCGGCAGAAAACTCAACGGCAAAGCGCGGCGTGCCAAAATCCAGCACCAGTGGGTCATCAGCATAGGCCCGCACCTCAGCCAGATCGCGTGAAATGCCGTTCACATCCAAACCGCTTTTAACCTGCAAAGCTGGCGCCAGGCGAGACAGAACTTTGCTCAAAAACGCCAAAATGGGCGGTATATCCAGCTTGCCCACGGCCGGAGCCGAGGCAATGACGCCATTGTAGCCTTCAGGGTGGCGCAGCACGTAATTAAGAGTGATGTTG
>JBHIWP010000213.1:0-10345 GCA_041987425.1 Promineifilaceae bacterium (SeqCode)
TTGTCCGGTTACCTGCTGCAGGCCAACGAAGACCCGGAGGTGCGGGCCATCGTCATTGCCGGCAGCGGCCGTTTCTTCTGCGCCGGACTGGACCTGCGGGGCGGCGGCATTGCCTCGGGCCTGTCCAACCAGCGTTCCAGCCCGGCCAGCCCGACAATTTCATCCCCGGCAAAGCCTTGCGCCTGATACTCTGCCAATTCCTCGGCGGGAATGTAGCCAGTGTAGCCAATGAGGTGGGCCGCTGCCCCCGAATCCGAAAAGAGGCGGGCCAGGCGCGGCTTGGGTTCGGCCAGCCCTTTGCCGATGAACGGCTGGATCGACGGACCATATTGCTGCATTGTTGCTTCCGTCACGTCGCCGATGGGCCAGTACCAGTCCGGCAGGGCAGGTGCATAGATTTCCTTTATTTCTTCAGGGGACAGATTGAGCATCGGGCTAAGGGCGGCCAACATGGCTGGCTCGTCTTCGATCTGGCCGGGGATGACGCCCAGGGTGAGGATATTGCCCTGGTAAGCCAATGCCTTGCCGTTGACGTCGTAGATGTTGGCCCGGGCGGGAATGCGCTGCTGCATGACGAGGGTATTGCCCCCGGTCAGTTCGGGCAAAATTAGCCCTTCATCCCAGACAATGCCCCAACGGCCGTTTTCAAAGGCCAGCGGTACGGTATATTCGCGCACGATGGCGCCCACTGCGGCCGTTTGCCACGTCACGCGCACCTGCATTTGCGCCGTGTTGCCGTCTTGCAGCGTCCCCAGCGCCTGGGTAGAAACCTGCGTCACCGTTGCGGTGTTCATAGACTCTTCATAGCGGCTGACAAATGAAACGCTGTCTACCAGTGCCTGGCTGCCGGGCGTGAGCAGACTGTACATCCCTAAAAAGTCGTTTAGCTCCCAGGCCCGGTAAAAGGCCAGGGCAATCCCGTTGGCATCTTCGCTGGTGGGGATTTCTGTGGCGCGCGGCGTATTGGTGGGCAGCGGCGTGAGCGTTACCAACTCGCTGGAATCTTGAATGGGCGGAATGCCCTCGCCGCAGGCGACCAGTAAGGCAAAAAAGAGAAGGAACAGGAGCAGCACGAACTTTTTCATAGGCAAGGCTGGATTATAGCGGAGTGTGGGCCAGACAGAAAAGGTTCTATCCAATCCTGAAAGCGTTTTAATTCAACGATAAGCATACGTTTAGGCTTTTCTGACCTGAATATGACCAATTTTTTAAATTGGTCATAGCCTTCCCAAAAGATTTTCTCATTCACGCAATAGCCTTGTTGCCGGGCAAAACCGATTCGCCTAAATGCGCCGAACGTGATAGAAAAACGGTCCAATTCACTATCACAAAATCGGTTAAGGAAGGTCGCATGAACCGTACAAACTTTGCTTCAATTTTGCAGGAACATTTCACCACTCATTTGCCAGGCTATTTAGAAACGCTGCGACAGATGGTGGAAATCAACAGTTTTACCGCCAATGCGGCGGGGGTGAACGAGCTGGGCCAGGTAACGGCCGCACTGTTTGCCCCACTCGGCTTTAAGGCTGAGTTTATTCAGTCAGCGATTCCTCATTACGGGAAACATCTTGTGCTGACGCGAGACGGCCGTACCAACCAAACCATTGGCCTTGTTTCTCATCTGGATACCGTTTTCCCCGCCGAGGAAGAAGAGCGCAACAACTTCCATTGGCGTGAAGAAGGAGACCGCATCTATGGGCCCGGCACGGTGGACATCAAGGGCGGCACTGTTCTCATCTACATGATGCTGGACGCGCTCAGCACCCACGCACCAGAGCAGTTCGAAGCGATCAACTGGGTCATTCTGATCGATGCCTCTGAGGAAGCAGAAGCAGAAGATTTTGGGCAGCTCTGCATCGACCGGCTAGAAGGCCCGGATACCCTTGCCTGCCTTATCTTTGAGGGGGGAAGCAAGGTGGAAAACACCTATCAGGTGGTGGTGGCCCGCAAGGGGATGGCTATTTTCCAGGTAAAAACCGAGGGTAGAGCTTCCCACGCTGGCAGCTACCACCCCAGTGGGGTAAACGCCGTGGTGCAGATGGCCCACACCATTTTGAAGCTGGCGGCCATTACCGATTACGACCGGGACGTGACGGTAAACGTGGGGACGATGCGCGGTGGGGTGGTGACGAACCGCGTACCGCATGAGGCGGAATCCTGGCTGGAAATGCGCACCTTCAGGCCCGAGGTGTTTGCCGAAACAGTGGACAAAATTCTGGGGCAAAATGGGCACGGAGATGTAGTGAGTATGGTAGATGGCTATCGCAGTTCCGTGGATGTAAACTTGTACCGTAAGACGCCCCCGTGGGCGCGTAATGAGGCCACGGATCGGCTGTTTGAAACCTGGCGGCAGACTGGGGCTGACTTAGGCTTTACGGTGCTGCCAGAGGAGCGGGGCGGCTTAAGCGATGGCAATCACTTTTGGCAGCGTATTCCCGCACTCGATGGGCTGGGGCCATCGGGCGGTAACGCTCACTGTTCAGAACGGAGTGAGGACGGCAGCAAAGATCAGGAGTATGTGCTCGTGAGTTCTTTTGTGCCTAAAGCTATCTTAAATACAATGGCGGTGTTACGCTTATTAGGAGCATTTGATGCAGCATCGTAGAGCAGCGCGAGGTCGTATGGGCATAGTTGTGTGGTTGTTGATAGGCTTGCTGGTAGTGGCGGGCACGGCCGTTTTCCTGGGCAATCGTTGGGTGGATCGCAGCGCTGATGCTTTGCTGTACCCCCGGCGCACCCAACCCAGCCAGACGCCAGCCGATTTTGGCCTAACGGCCGAAACTGTGCGCATTCCGGTTGATGGCCTGGAGCTGGTGGCCTGGTACATTGCCCCTACAGAAGCCGGGAACGGTGCAGCCCTGATTTATGTGCACGGCTTTGGCGGCAATCGGAGCGCCCTGCTGGAACAGGCGGCTGCCATGCACCAGGCAGGCTACGGCGCCCTGTTGCTAGACATGCGCAATCATGGGGAAAGCGGCGATGCGATCACGACCTGGGGCCCTGCAGAAGCCCGTGACATTGTGGCTGCTTACAATTATTTGCGCGCTCGCCCAGAGATCGATCTTGGCAGAATCGGCCTGGTGGGCAAGTCAATGGGTGGCGCGGCGGTGGCTCTGGCCGCGCCGCAGCTGCCCGAGCTGGCTGCGTTGGTTGTAGAAAGCACCTACAGTAGCTTTGAGGAAAATTTGCCCAATATCCTACCCAGCATTGCCCGCGCGCCTGCTTTCCTGGCGCCCTCTGTGCTCAATCGCATGACGGCCGTTGCTGGAGAGCCGCTGGATGAAGCGCATGTGGCCAATATGGTGGCGGGGCTGAACCTGCCGCTGCTCGTTATCCATGGTGAGCGGGATCAGCTGGTGCCCACAGAACAGGGGCGGGCAATCTTTGATGCAGCCAGCGAGCCAAAAATGCTCTACACGGTTCCCGGTGCAGGCCACCTGGATATTTTTACGGTCGATCCGGCAACATTTACGGATAAGATGCAGGCTTTTCTGGCTGAGCATTTGCAATAGAAAGAAGAGAAAGCAATTAGATACCGTATGAGGCAATTGCAATAGAAGAAAGGAATGGACGATGTCTTATAATCGACTGGGCACATTGGCAGCGGGGCTTCTGGGCTTAGGCTGGCTGGTGGCCATTGGCGTCAATCTAGGCGTTTGGCTGCCACAAATTCAGGAGTTTCCCCCTGGCTTTTGGGATAATGGCGATTTGTTCCTGGCTTTTGTGCGGGACAATGCCCTTTCCTGGCAGGTTTTCCATGTGGGAACTACGGTGGGTTTGTGTGCGGCCGTTTTCCTGGTGGGGCTCTTGAGCGATTTAGGCGTTGCCGAAGTAGACGGCCGTGCACGAGCCTTTACCACGTTGGGCACCGTTGGGGCCGTTTTTGGCCTGGTTGCCAGCCTGATAGACCAGTTGGGCACGCCCGTCGTGGCCCGTTTTGCCCAGGGGAACCCCCTCTTTGTGGCCCAAATATGGGATTACATGGAACCCATTCGCGACTCTGGCCTTAAGACCATTAGCTTTGCCTTCATGGGAATCTGGCTGATATGGCTGGCCGACAGGCTTATTGTAGAATCCCGACGATTGGGCCAATTTACTCTGGCTACGGGCATCGCGCTTTCGCTGCTGGCCCTTGTTGAGATGCTGGTGCCGCCACCATTGGCGTACACCATTGGCGAGACGGGCATTGGTGGCTTTGTTATTCTGCTGATTCCAATTTGGAGCTTCTGGCTGGCGCGCTGGTTTTGGCAGCGGGAAGTGAAAGAAACAGGTGCTGGTAATTGAACCAAAGCGCACAAAATAACACCGCAACGGTTATATTGATTGGCCCCATGAGCGCCGGTAAAAGCACCATAGGCGCGCTGCTGGCAGAGAAGTTGGCATGGCCTCGTCATTCATTAGACGACAAGCGCTGGGACTATTATAAAGAGATTGGCTATGATGAAGCCGAAGCTACCAGACGCGCGCAAAGCGAGGGGATAGTGGCGCTTTTACAATATTGGAAGCCGTTTGAAGCGCATGCCGTGGAGCGAATATTAGCGGAGCATGGCAATGGCGTAATTGACTTTGGCGCGGGCCATTCTGTTTATGAAGATGAGGTTTTGTTTAATCGTGTTCAGACTGCTTTGGCCTCCTACCCTTTTGTAATACTCCTGTTGCCCTCTCCGGACCTTGATGAATCGGTGGAAATATTGAACAGCAGGTTTGCGCAGACGTTGGCCGATGAGGGAGCTAAAGTAGATAGTAAAATATTTACGGTCAATGAGCACTTTGTTAAGCATCCTTCTAACCGTCTTCTGGCAAAGCTAACCGTTTATACCTCTGGTAAAACGCCGGATGAAACCTGTGCCGAGATTTTGCGATACGTAGCGAAAGATGACGGGTGATTTAGCGGAATTCTTTTATACGGCCGTTTGCCTTTTGGCGCGTTTTGTCACAGCATTTTGGAGAAAACTATGAAGCTTGATTGGGATCTGTTGTTGCAGGATTGTGTGCATTTTACGCAGCGGCTAATTCAGACGCCGAGCATGCCGTTTGAGGAGGCCCAGCTGGCAGAACTGATCGCGGCCGAATTGCAGCAGCTCAACTTTGATCAGGTATGGATTGATGAGATTGGCAATGTAAACGGCCGTATTCGCGGCAGCGATCCATCTTTAGGAGCATTGATGTTGAATACGCATCTGGATCATGTTGATCCGGGCGAGCCGAGCCTGTGGTCTGTGCCGCCGTACGGCGGCAGCATTGTAGGCGAGCGCATCGTGGGGCGCGGGGCATGTGACATCAAAGGGCCGCTGGCAGTGCAGGTATACAGCATGGCGGCGCTGCTGCGAGCCGGGGTGCGCCCCCGGCGAGACGTCGTCTTTAGCGCAGTTGTGCAAGAGGAGATTGGCGGCGCAGGGGCCATTCATTGGGTAGAAAATCTGGACTACCCCGTTGATCTGGTGGTGCTGGGCGAACCATCGGACAACAAGATTGCCCTGGGACATCGCGGCATTGCCCAGATGTGGGTGCAGTTTAACGGCCGTTCCGTCCATGCCAGCGTGCCGGAAAAAGGCGTCAACCCCAATTATGCCCTGGCCCAATTTCTACACAGGCTGCAAGAGGCGCAGCGCGAGCTGTCGGCTCATGAACTGCTGGGGCCAACGACCGTTTCGCCCACCATTATTGAGGTCGATACCAAAAGCAGCAACGTGACGCCTGCCTGGACGCGCGTTTGTCTGGATTTCCGCACCGCCAGTGAAAGCAACCAGAGCCTGCGCGACTTTGTGCAGCGGGTGGCGGGCGACCAGCCCATTGTGCTGGAAGACGGCCTGTGCAGCACGCCCACGCCATTCCCGGACGACGGTGCGACAATCTACGGCTTCTACACGCCGCCCACCGACGATAAAGTGCAGCGGGCGCAGGCGTTGATCAGCCAGGGCATGGGCCATGAGGCCGAGCTGAGCAGCTACCAGTTTGCTACGGACGGTCGTCACTTCGTGCCCTTTGGTTTGACGATGATTGGTTACGCTCCCAGCGAAGAAAGTCAGGCCCATGTGGTGGATGAGTACATTGCCATTCCTAAAATGGCGCAAAGCTTGCAGGGGCACTTTGAGCTGCTGCAAAATTACTAAAAGAGCTTGCAACTTGAAGTAAGGACGGATAGAAAGAGATGCCTCAGATGACCATACGGCCGTTAACCAGCTACGATGACTATCATCAAACCAGGGAAATCCAGATGGCTACCTGGAACATAGACGACACGGAGACGATACCGCCGCTGACGTTGCACGCCTTGCAGCACAATGGTGCCACCCTGCTGGGCGCGTATGACGGCGAGCGGCTGGTAGGTTTCATTTTGGGAACGCTGGGAGCCATTCAGGCGCCCAACCGGGTTGATCAGATAGCTGCGGCTAGGTTAAAGTTATTTTCTGTCATCATGGGCATTCTGCCTGAGTACCAGAACCGGGGAATCGGCACTCAGCTAAAGCTGGCTCAGCGAGAGGCGGCGCTGCGTGAAGGGCTGCGGCTGGTTACCTGGACCTATGATCCGCTAGAGAGCCGGAACGGCCGTCTGAACATCGGCAAGTTGGGCGCGGTGTGCAACAAATATTATCGTGAGTATCACGGCCCGATGGCCGGGCGCAACGCCGGGCTAGCCAGCGACCGCTTTGAGGTGGAGTGGTGGGTGACAAGCAATCGTGTGGAAGGGCGGGTGGCGCAGCAGAGACGGCCGTTAACCCTCGACGCCATGCAGGGAGCCGGAGCAGTTGTGGTAAACGAGGCCCACTACGACGAAAACGGACTGCTCATTCCGCCGCTCGGTTTTACGCATAGCGATAATAACTTGCTGCTGGTGGAAATTCCTACGGATATTCAGGCTATCAAAACAACCGATATGGCGCTGGCTAAACAGTGGCGGCAGCACACCCGGCAGCTTTTTGAGCATTATTTCGCCGCCAACTTTGCCGTCACCGACTTTGTGTTTCAGCCTGGAGAAAACGGCCGTTCCCGCAGTTTTTACCTGCTTACACATAACGATTCTTAAAGACATGAATATAGATCGCGTTGACCTTTACTATATTTCCATGCCGCTGGTGTCGCCATTTGGTACCAGCTTTGGCGTGCAGCAGCAGCGGGACGCGCTGATATTGGCATTGCACGGCGAGGGCCTGACCGGGTGGGGCGAATGTGTCGCCACCAACGATCCGGGCTACAGTTATGAAACGGCCGTCACCGCCTGGCATATCCTTTCTGACTTTCTCATTCCCGCTGTGCTGGGCCAAACGCTCGACGAGCCGGAGCAGATACCGGGCTGGCTAAGCAAAGTGCGCGGACATCCGCTGGCGAAAGCGGCGCTGGAGCAGGCTGCCTGGGACATTACGGCCCAGAGAGACGACCTTTCCTTTGCCCAAAAGCTGGCGCAGCCATACCCGGAAGGTCCGCGCCAGCGGGTGAAGGTGGGCGTGAGCATCGGCACGCAGCCCAGCATTGCCCAAACGATGGACGTGATTGCCAGACATTTGGACGAGGGATACGGCCGTATCAAGCTCAAAATAAAGCCGGGTTGGGACGTGAAGCTGGCCTGGCAGGCGCGCCACACTTTTCCTGACGTGCCCATTATGCTAGACGCCAACTCCGCCTACACGCTGGACGACGCCGTGATCTTTCAGGCGCTGGACGACCTGGACCTGCTCATGATAGAGCAGCCGCTTGGCTATGAAGATATCTACGACCACAGCAAATTACGGCCGCAGATCAAAAGCCCGCTCTGCCTGGACGAGAGCATCCATTCTGCCGATCACGCCCGCCTGGCGGTTGCCTTAGGGGCGTGCGACATCATCAACGTAAAGCCCACGCGGGTGAGCGGCTGGACCGAAGCGCGCAAAATTCACGATCTGGGCGTGAAGCACGGGTTGGGTTTGTGGGTCGGCGGCATGCTAGAAACGGGCGTGGGGCGTGCGGCGCAGCTGGCCCTGGCTTCGCTGCCCGGCTTCACGCTGCCGGGCGATATTTCCGCCACGTCGCGCTACTACGAGCACGATATTGCTGCGCCCTTCTTCCTCAACGCAGAAGACAGCACTATCACCGTGCCCACCGGGCCTGGTTTGGGCATTGAGGTAGACATGGACCGGCTCAAGGCAGTAACATTACGGCAAGAAAGCTTTACTTAATTTATCATTCAGATTGGTCCAATCTGCCAGATTGGACCAATCTACGCTGAGGAAAACATGTTCGAGGATAAGACAATTGCATTTATTGGCAGTGGAGTGATGGGCGAGGCGATGATTCGCGGCTTACTGGCCCAGAAAAGCGTGCTGCCTGAACAGATTTTGGCATCGGACCCCTGGGAAAAGCGGCGCGAAGAGCTAGAGGCCCGCTACCATATAAACGTCACGGCAGATAACCGGAAGGCGGCAGAGTCTGGACAAATTGTCGTGTTGTCGATTAAGCCACAAACGCTGCCCTACGTTTTGCCGGAGATTCGGGGCTACCTGCGTCGCCAGGATTTGCTGCTTTCTATCATTGCTGGTGTTCCCATCAAAAAGCTGGCTGACGGTACGGCCCATGCGGCCGTTGTCCGCGCTATGCCCAATACGCCAGCCCAAATTGGCCAGGGCATCACCGTTTGGACCGGCACGCCGGAGGTGACTGAACCACAAAAGCAGCAGGCACAGGCCATTTTGGCCTCCCTGGGCCAGGAAATCTACGTCGAAGAAGAAGATTATCTGGACATGGCTACAGCGTTAAGTGGCTCTGGCCCGGGCTATGTTTTCATGATGATGGAGGCGCTGATTGATGCCGGGGTGCACTTGGGCTTTTCGCGCCGCATTGCCGAGCAGCTAGTTTTCCAGACGATGGTGGGTTCGGTCAACTATGCCATGGAGTCCGGCAAGCACGTGGCTGAGCTGCGTAACCAGGTTACTTCCCCCGGCGGCACAACGGCCGCAGCGCTCTATCACATGGAAAAAGGCGGCCTGCGCACGGTAATTTCGCGCGGAATTTGGGCCGCTTACCAGCGCTCCGTCTCCCTGGGCAAGGGTAAGACGGAGGATGACCCGGAAGGTTAGTTTTCAGTACTCAGTTTGGTAGTATTCAGTAAGCCAGTGAATAAGTACTGACATACTGATTACTGATCCACTAATTACTGCTTACCGTTTACCGCATACATGCCCCCCCTCGTACTGCTGCAGCACGGCCGTTTCTGGCGCAGATTTCAAGAGCCGGTTCGCGTCGTGACTACCGATTCCCCCCAGGAAGTATTGCCCGCGCTGGTTGAATTGGAAACGGCCGTTCGCGCCGAAAATCTATATGCCGCTGGATTTATTGCCTATGAGGCCGCCGCCGCCTTCGATCTGGCCGTTCACAAGCCGCTAGACGGGCTGCCGCTGCTGTGGTTTGGGCTGTTTGAGGAATTTGAAGAGATTAAAGATTGGAGATTAGCAATTGAGTCTCCAGACTCCAATCTCCAATCTCCCACTGTGGGCAGTTGGCAGCCCGCCGTCAGCCGCGCCGCATATAATGCTGCTATCCAGCAGATCAAAGAGCACATCGCGGCAGGAGATACCTACCAAGTCAACTACACCTTTCCCCAGCACGCTACATTCTCCGGAGAGCCGTTGGCGTATTTTGCCGAGCTGGCAGCGGCGCAGCAGGCGGATTATGCGGCATTTGTAGACATCGGCCGTTTTGCCATTTGTTCGGTCTCGCCGGAGCTGTTCTTTGGCCTTAACGGCACCCGACTGTACTCCAAACCGATGAAGGGAACGGCCGTGCGCGGCCTGACCCTGGCGCAGGACAAAGCCAACATGGCCTGGCTGGCCCAGTCGGAGAAAAACCGGGCAGAAAACGTGATGATTGTGGACATGATCCGCAACGACATGGGGCGGGTGGCGGAAGTGGGCAGCGTGACCGTGCCCAGGTTGTTTGAGGTAGAGCGTTACCCCACTTTGCTGCAAATGACGTCCACTGTAGAAGCCCGAACCCAGGCCCCGCTCAGCCAGATTGTGGCCCAGATGTTTCCCTGTGCTTCTATTACTGGCGCGCCCAAGGTGCGCACAATGGAGATCATCAAAGTGCTGGAGCCACAGCCGCGCGGCATTTACACTGGCTCAGTTGGTTTTTTTGGACCTGACGGACAGGCGCAGTTTAACGTGGCGATTCGCACCGTGCTGGTGGATCGGCAGCGGGGGCGGGCCACCTATGGCGTTGGCAGCGGCATCGTCTGGGATTCCGTGGCTGCGGACGAGTATGAAGAGTGCCGAGTGAAATCCAGGGTGCTAACGGAGAAACGGCCGTCTTTCCAGCTCATCGAAACAATGCTGTGGCGGCCAGACGGGGGCATTTTCTTGCTGGATGAGCACAT
>JBHIWP010000214.1:0-10331 GCA_041987425.1 Promineifilaceae bacterium (SeqCode)
ACTACCTGGCGTATCATTTTGCCAATGGATTGGGAGAAACGGTCGTAAAAATTGTGCTGATCTTCTTGCTGGGCGCGCCAGTGGCTCTCTACTTTGCCGGGCTGCCCAACGTCTATTTGCCAGGGCCGCCCGCCACGCTGCTGGTGCTGCTGCTCGGCCTGCTCATTGACTTTTGCATGGCCAGCATGATCGGGCTGATGGCCTTCGTCATGGAAGATACCTTCTCGCTGCGGCTCATCTACCAAAAGCTTATCTTTATTTTGGGCGGCCTGCTCATTCCATTGGACTTTTTACCGGGATGGCTGCAAAGCATTGCCCGGACACTGCCCTTTAACCTGACAACTTACGCCCCGGCCAAGCTCTTTGTGGCCTTCACCTGGACGCAGTTTTGGCAGCTGCTGGCCTGGCAAATCGGCTGGCTAACGGTGCTGAGCCTGCTGCTATGGCGGCAGTATCGCTGGGCAGCGCAGCGGCTGGCGGTGAATGGCGGGTGATTTGGTAGGCAGCGGTCAGTAATCAGTGAGTCAGTAATCAGTGAATCAGTTACGCAATACTGACCTACTGAATACTGAATACGGAAATATAATGAACCGACTAAAAGTAGAACTTTCTTTCTTGAGGGCGCTCATAAGCGTAAATTTGTCTTCGGCAATGGAGTACCGCGCCAGCTTTATCAGCCAGATTGTGGGGATGATAATTAACAATGGTATCTACTTTGTCTTTTGGCTGATCTTCTTCGACCAGTTTGGCGCGGTGCGCGGCTACGCGATGGAAGAGATTTATCTGCTGTTTGCGGTGGCTACGCTGGGCTACGGCATTGGCTATATGTTTGCCGGCAACGTGGGCCAACATCTGGCTTACCTGATTGCCCAGGGGCGGCTGGATTATTACCTGGTGCTGCCACGGCCGTTGCTGCCGCACGTTATTTTCTCACGCATGATTGTTTCTACCATTGGCGATGTCACCTTTGGCCTGATGGCTTATCTTTTCACAGGTCGCTTCCATCCGGTAGAGATCTTACTATTTTTGGTCTGTGCCGTGCTGGCCGGGGCAGTGTTCGTGGGCTTCTCGGTCATTAGCGGTTCGCTGGCTTTCTTTATGGGCAACGCGCAGTACGTGAGCCAGCAAATGACCAATGCGATGCTGACCTTTGCTCTGTATCCGATCACGCTTTTTTCCGGCGGCGTGCGCGTGCTGCTGTTTACGCTGCTGCCTGCGGCCTTTATTGCGGCCGTTCCCGTGGAGATTATTTCCACGCGCAACGGCCGTCTGCTGCTGTGGCTATTTTTGGCGGCGGTGGTAGTGTGGCTGGTAGCAACGGCCGTTTTTTACCTGGGTTTACGGCGCTACGAGTCTGGCAATGCTATTAATGTGAACGTTTAATGCGGCTGTGCTGGCTCAAAACAAAAGGCCACAGAGAGCATTGAAGAAGCAAAACTTGTTCGCTAGTTTCTACGTGCCCTCTGTGGCAGTCTATTTAATTATGCTTTTGCCTAGGCTCAGCTACCTGCTGCAGACAGCAAGTTTTCTAAAGGCTCACCATTTAGCGTAACAGATACAGTATTGATTGTGCTGTATTGTAGTGCGGTCTGGATTAGCTGCGCTTCAACGCGGGGCGTGTCACAGGTACCGCCCAGCTGCAGTTCGCCGGTCAGCGCAATGATGGCGTGGCCTTGGTCAATATCAATGCCCTGCACGCTTAATTCAGACTGGTGCAGTGCATTGTACAAACCTGACTGGCCGTAATATTGCTCATCAATGGCAAACATGTTCTCGAAAGCGGCCGTTAGCGGGGCAACCGTTGGCTCAATGTTAATTGTTACCGGTACGGCGCTGTCGCCACAGCCAATTTCTTCACCGCTTTGCCCCCCATCCTCCAGGGCAATCAGGTAGATTTGGGCTTCGTCAAACTGCGCGCCGGTGTTGTCGTCGCTGGCTACCACGCTAAACTCATTAGAAATGGTTTTTGCGCCGCTCGGCCCTTCTACCACAACAACCCATTGGCGATTAACCTCTGCCGAGGCCGGGATTTGCACCGTCGTGCTCAGGTTTCCGTTGGCATCGGTCATGGCAGAATCAACAATCTCATACTCGGAATCGACAAGGCCGACACCCAGCTCAACCTGCGTGTTGGCGGGCAGATTGGAAGCGGTCACCTGCACTTCCGTGCCGGCAGGTCCAGCCGCTGGTGAGATAGACACCGATCCATCCTCATCGGGCTGCTGGTCCGCAGCGGTTAGCTCAAAAGCGGCCGCCTGGTCTTGAACGCTCACCGTGTACATGCCAGAAGCTAGTTCGGCCGTCTGCAGGGTGATCGACTCCGTAAACGGGGTGAGCACTTGAGCGCAGGCTACACTGTCTGGTCGCTGGGTTATGATGTTTACATTAAAGGTATTGGTGTCTAATGCAAGTGTCGGTTCGACAGTCTGAACTTCTGTGCAGGCGTCGGACAGGTTGCCGTGGATCGTTAGCGTCACGATGCCGTCGGTCTTTGTCACCTCAATTGACTCCACAAAGGCGCTTCCGGAGGACATGGCTTCGTCCTCCGTAGGGGGTACATCGGTGAGCAATGGCGCCGTTGTGATAGTGGGAATTACCGGATCAGGTGTAGGGATGGCCGTAGGCTCTGGATTTTCCGTACTGCTGCAAGCAGCAGCCAGGATAGCCAGCAACGCTACAAAGATCATTGTTAAGAAGACTTTTTTCTGTTTTAGCAAGGTACTTTTACTCCCCATGAACGTCGTTAATTTTCAACAATGCACGCTGCGGGGAACGGCCGTTCATCTAATAACAATACTACTTTTTCCTCATGACAACTATCGTTTGCCGTTGGCCATATCAGGGCCTAAGGCAACCAAAATAGCTGTTATTCCTATTAAATGTGCCAGAATCAGCAAGCACGCGCATACACATCGTCATAAATAAGAGGTATAGATTCGATAGAAAAAAGGGGCAAGTGTACAAAAACAAAGCGCCCGACCCATAAACGGGTCGAGCGCTTCTCTGTGCCCCCACGGGGATTCGAACCCCGGTCTTAGCCTTGAAAGGGCTACGTCCTGGTCCCCTAGACGATGGGGGCAACGGGCAAAATTCTATCATTCTGCGGCTGATGGGTCAAGAAGATTGTATAATTCGGTATGAGCAACTCTCCTTGGACGGTACGAGCCCCAAAGAAGAGCGACGCACCTGCATTGGCGGCTATCGCCACGGCCGTTTCCCAACCGCGTGCCCACGTTACCCCACAGGCAGTGGCCCAACATAACGGCCGTTTTTGGACGATTTCACTGCACGATCAGCTAATTGGCTATGCTGCGTTGCTGCCGCTGCCCGGTTTGCCCCACATGTTTGAGCTGGCTGGCGGCATTGTGCCCGATTTCCAGCGACAGGGGGCAGGCAGCTTCTTGTGGCAGGCTATCAAACGAGATGCGGCGGGAGCGGCCCATTCGTCAGGCGCAGGGCAAGCCGTACAGCAAATGACCTGTACCGTAGACAGCCTGGAAACGCCTGCGGCTCACTTTTTACTGCATCATCACTTTACCCTGGAACACGAGGAATACACCCTGCTCCTTAACGAGCTTCAGAGCCTTGATTTGCCAGCGCTCATCGCTCCGTCTCCCTTACAGCGCATTAGTCGGCAAACGGCCGTGGGCAGCCTGCCGCAACTATACCGACGCTGCTTTGCTCATACTCCCTGGTTCCAACCTTACACAAGTGAAGAAATCGCCGCCATCTGGCATCCAGACGACGAGCTCTATTATCTAGGCGAAGAAGATGAAGACATTGGGTTTGTCTGGCTCCATTTTCCAGAGCCGGGCCTGGCGGAGATTGAACCAATTGGCATCGTGCGAGAAAAACAGGGGATGGGATACGGCCGTTCCCTCCTCACCACCATTCTCCACCAGTTACAAAGTCAGGGCACTCAAACCGTTACGCTGGGGGTTTGGTCCAGTAACCAGGCCGCAATTCATCTTTACCAGACTTTGGGCTTCCAACACGGAGGCAGCAGCTACAGCCTTACTTATTCCCTAGCAGCAATATGAGCTAATGCCTAGAAGTATCTTTACCTTTTGCTCAAACCATCCTACAATGAATCCAATGTGCGGTCCTGTATAGCCGCACTATTCGACACAGGGCCACTCTCACACGTTGTCTTTAGCCATTGTCTTAAAGATTGTGGGATACGGCCGTTGCACTGCAATTTAAAAATGGAGAAACAGCATGTTCAAAGATATAACCGATGTGCGCCACAGGCTTGGTCAGCAGCAATACATCGCCTCCGAAGAAATAGGCACCGTTGTTTACCTGGCTCATGCCCTCTGCAAGCCCATCCTGGCTGAAGGCCCCGCTGGCGTCGGCAAAACCGAGCTGGCCAAGGTATGGGCGCTTGCCACCGGGATGCCCCTCATCCGCCTGCAATGTTATGAAGGGTTGGATGAGAGCAAAGCACTATACGAATGGGAGTATGCCAAGCAAATGCTGTATACCCAGCTGCTGCGCGATACGCTGCGCAACGTGTTGGGTGATGTCAATTCCCTGGCCGATGCTGCCAACCGGCTGGCTAAAGAAGAAGACGTCTTTTTCTCCGAAAACTTTTTGCTCCCCCGCCCTTTACTCACTGCCCTTACCTCAGATGAACCCGTCGTCTTGCTCATCGACGAAATTGACCGCGCCGATGTGGAGTTTGAAGCCTTCCTGCTGGAAGTGCTTAGCGACTTTCAGGTAAGCGTGCCGGAATTGGGCACGATAAAGGCCAAGCACCAGCCAATGGTGCTGCTCACCAGCAACAACACCCGCGAACTCAGCGAAGCGCTCAAGCGGCGCTGCCTTTACCTCCACGTAGATTACCCGACGCAGGATGATGAGCTAGAAATTGTTCGGCTAAAGGTGCCGGACCTGAAGCCAGAGCTGGCGCAGCAGGCCGTCGCCGTCGTGAACCAGCTGCGCAACATGGATTTGCGCAAAACGCCCAGCATCAGCGAAACGCTGGACTGGGCCAGAGCACTCGTCACCCTGAATGCGGACTCAATCGACGAGAAAACGCTCACCAATACGCTTACCGTTTTGCTAAAGTATGAAGCAGATGTGCAAAAAGCACGGCGCATGATGGGCGGCGATAACGGCGGGCGACACGGCCGTTATAATCGGTAATTTAGTAATCAGAATTCAGTGAGTCAGTAACCAGTAAACTGAATACTGACCTACTGTTTACTGATTACTGGTAGCGTAATTCGGAGAACAACAATGGATAACCGAATTGTAGAATTTATACGGGGTTTGCGGGCTGCTGGCGTGCGCGTCTCGCTGGCGGAGTCAATGGATGCGCTGCGCGCGGTAGAAACGTTGGGCATCACCAACAAAGAGGTTTTCCGCTCATCGTTACGGGCTACGCTCATCAAAGAGTCGGATGATTTTGCTGCTTTTGAGCAGCTGTTTCCCCTCTACTTTGGCAGCGGCGGTCCCCCGTTGCAAAACGCCCTGGAAGACATGAGTCCCGATGAGCAGGAGATGCTTCAGGCGGCGCTAAGTGCTTTGAGCGGCCGTATGCAGCAGCTCCTCGACTGGCTATCGAGCGGTGAGGGACCCACCAAAGAAGAGCTAGAAGAGCTGGCCCGCCGCGCAGGCATTGAGTGGGCCAATAACCCCCAGGAAGGGCGCTGGGTAACCCGGCGCATGCTGCAGCAAATGGGCTTTGCCCACCTGGAAGAGCAAATGCAGGAGCTGTATGAAAAGCTGCAAGAGATGGGCATGAGCCAGGAAGCCATTGAAAAGCTGATGGGCGTGGTGGAAGCCAACCGTGAAGCCTTGGCTGAACAGGTAGCCCAGAAAGTGGGACAGCAGATTGCCGAGCAGCGCGCCAACCGCCCAGACGATTTACACGGCTCCGACCTGATGCACAAACCGCTGCAATCCCTCACCGAAGAAGACGCGAATCAACTGCGTAAGGAGGTGCAGAGACTGGTTACGCAGATGCGCAGCCGGGCAGCTCTACGGCGCAAGCGAGGCAACAAGGGCAAGTTCGATTCCAAAGGAACCATTCGCTCGAACCTGAAGAATGGCGGCGTGCCTATTGAACTCAAGTTTAAAAAGAAGAAGCTCAAGCCCAGCCTGGTGCTGATTTGTGATGTCTCTACCTCTATGCGTTCCGTGGCCGAATTTATGCTGCGGCTTACCTATGAGCTGCAAGATCAGGTGGCAAAGGCCCGCAGCTTTGCCTTCAACTCCGACATGCACGAGATTAGCGTGACGCTTTCCGGCACGCGCGCCGCCGATGCCGTCACCAGAGTGCTATACGATATTCCCCCTGGCTACTACGCCACGGACTTTGGCAACAGCCTGAATTCGTTTTATAGGCATTGGCTGGACGCAGTGGACGGCCGTACCACGGTCGTTATTCTGGGCGATGGCCGCAACAACTATAACTCGCCACGCATCGACCTGATGAAAGATTTGCAGCGTCGGGCCAAGCGGCTGGTCTGGTTCAATCCGGAGCACCAGCGCCAATGGGGTACCGGCGACAGCGACATGCTGGAATATTACCCGGTGTGTGATTCCGTGAGCGTGGTGCGTAATTTGGCTCAGCTGGCAACGGCCGTTGATCGCCTGCTGGGTGATTCCTAAAGATTAGAGATTGGAGACTGCTTCAATCGCCAGCCTCCAATCCCTCAAACTTTTATCCCCCCAACTTTGCGTTAGCCGCCTCAATGGCCGGAATCAGCCGGTCTAAGCTGGCGTTAATACCCTGACGTGCCGCTCCATAGTTGAGGGGAGTGATGCCGCCCCCGCCATCATCACAGAGCAAATCAATACTTGTATTGGTCGAGATGAAGTTTTCGACGGCAAAAATATAGTCATTGTACAGTCCAGCCCAGTCTTCCGGTACGCCTGTGTAAGTGGCGCTGCGAATCGCATCATCATAATATCCTTGATATTCCTCACACCGCCCTCCTTCTCCATTAAAAAGCCTGTCCAGTAAGCCACCAGCCTGCTCTATACTGGAACGCACGCTGTTCATGCTATCGCGCAAGGCGGGACCGTCGAAGGCTACAGGATTCGGCCGTACTGGACCGGACGCCGGTTGAGGTGTGGCCGTGGCTGCTGCTGGTGCCGTACCCAATGTGGCATCGTCCCATATTACCTCGTTGTGAACTGGATAATTGGGTCCGGTATAGCCAGCTACCAAAAGGATTGAAATCCGGTCAGTTTGGGCCACACCATCAACAGAAATAAACTGCCAGGTATCAATGGGACGAACAATTGCTGAACAAAACGTTGTATCTAGCCAGCGATCGCTTTCACCTGTTACATTAATACATACGTGAGCCCCAACATCGCCTGGGTTCTCAGAAACAGTTCGATCTTCCCCGCTGCTAGACCAAATTTTGACCCAGACACCAGCCCTATATGTAGTCCCCGGGACCACAACTTCGCCACTTACTCTCTGGAAAAACGTGGTTCGCTGAAAATTGACGTTAACACCAGCTTGTTGCCCTGAATGGACAAATTGTGGTTTATCAGCAGCTAAATAAATGGTGGGCTGTCCAGAACTATTTTGTACTTCCCACGAGACACCACCCTGCTCAAAGCCTGGATTATTCAGCAAATTAGGCCCGGCCGGAGCGGGAGCCGGGGGCGGTGCAGCAGGTGGCGGCGCTGCCGTTGTGGCTGTGGCGGGCACGGCCGTAGGTGCGCTGGTGGGCGTCTCAGTCGGAGGCACCTCTGTGGGGGTCGCTGTGTTGGTTGCGGTTGGTTCTGACGTGGGCGTATCTGTAGGCACGGCCGTTTCTGTTGCGGTTTCGGTGGGCGCTGTCGTGGCTGTCGGTTCCGCGGTGTTGGTAGGCGGAACGGCCGTTTCTGCCGCGACTTCCGTAACGTCGGCTGTGGTTTCAGCCACTTCGGTCGTTGGCTCCTCCTGGCAGCTAATAAGGAACAACAGCAAACAACAAAGAGCAATAATGCGGGGTACGATTTTCATTGATAGATTTCCCTCAAATTGGCTAATAAATTAGAGAAGAGATTGGAGACTACTTTAATCTTCAATCTCCAGTCTCAAGTCATCTGGTCTCAAATATTACCCACCCAACTTTGCATTGGCCGCTTCAATTGCCGGAATCAACCGGTTCAGGCTGTCGTTAATGCCTTGCCGGGCCACACCATAGTTGAGGCTGCTAATTGCACCGCTGCCATCATCACACGTGGCGTCAATGCTTTCATTTGTCGCCAGGAAGTTTTCAGCAGCAAAGATGTAGTCATTGTAGACACCCGCCCAATCCTCTGGCACGCCGCTGTAAGTGGCGCTGCGGATAACGTCGTCATAGTAGCCCTGATACTCTGTGCAGGTCTCCGATTCGCCATTAAACAGCCTGTCCAACAGACCGCCTGTCTGCTCAATGCTAGAGCGCACGCTATTCATACTATCACGCAGTGCTGTAGGGCTAAAGGCTACCGGATTCGGCCGTACCGGATCGGACGCCGGTGGGGGTGTTGCCGTTGCTGACGCTGGCGCCGTTCCCAACGTCGCATCATCCCAAATAGCCTCGTTGTGAATGGGTCGGTTTTGTCCAGTGTAAAAGCTAACTAACATAATTGTGAGACGGTCGGTAGCAGCTACACCGTCGACAGAAATAAATTGCCATACGTCTAACGGCCGAACAATAGCCGAACAATGACTGCTTTCAAGATGGGGATCACCCTCACCGGCGCCATTTATACATACCTGGGCACCAACCTCCCCTGGATTTACGGAAACAGTTCGATCTTCCTCGCTGCTAGACCAAATTTTCACCCAGACTCCGGCGCGGTAAGTTGTGCCGGGGACTACATTATTCTCAATTCGCTGTGAATAGATCGTGCGACTAGTAATTAAATCAGTGAGTGCTTTCTGCCCCGAATGAACAAATTGCGGATTGTCTGCGGCCGTATACGTCTGGAAATATGCACTTGGCTGCCCCGGTTTAAAAACTTCCCACGAAGCGCCATCTAGCTCAAAACCTGGATTAGAGAGCAAATTAGGTCCGGCAGGAGCGGGAGCCGGTGGCGGTGCAGCAGGTGGGGGCGGAGCCGTTGTGGCTGTGGCCGGCACGGCCGTATGTGTCGCAGTGGGTGCGCTGGTGGGCGTCTCTGTTGGCGGCACCTCAGTGGGGGTCGCTGTGCTGGTTGCGGTCGGTTCTGGGGTGGCCGTTTCCGTTGCGGTTTCCGTGGGCGCTGTCGTGGCGGTCGGCTCGGCTGTGTTGGTGGGTGGAACGGCCGTTTCCGTCGCCACTTCTGTTACGTCGGCTGTGGCTTCAGCCACTTCGGCCGTTGGCTGCTCCTGGCAGCTAATAACAAACAACAGCAAACAACAAAGAGCAATAATGCGGGGTGCGATTTTCATTGATGGGTCTCCCTCAAATTGGCCAATAAATCGGCAAATATTTTAGCATATGCAAGAAAACAGGGCAGAGACAATCGTTACATGATACAAATTTCACCAATTTCGGCGGGTTGTGAGGCGCTCTGCTATAAAATTAGTGTCCTTCCATCTCTCAAAAAGAAATATTCTTGCGACTTCTTGCATTTCTCATCAAAAATAATTACCCTCATGCGTCTAATTAACCAGACCTTCAGGGCAAATAAATGCTGGAGTAAAAATGGCGCATCTGGACAATCTGGTACATCGCTGTCAACAGGGTGAACTGGCGGCCTTTTCTGAGCTGTTTCAAATGCAGGAAACGGCCGTTTACCGCCTGGCGCTTACCATTTTGCAAAACGAACAAGACGCCGAAGACGCCGTGCAAGATGTTTTCTTGCGTATCTTTGAGCAAATCAAGGGGTATCAGGGGCAGTCGGCCTTTAAAACGTGGCTCACGGCCATCACGGTCAACAGCTGTCGCGATAAGCTGCGCCGCCGCAAAGTGCGCCGCGCATTTTCGCTGGACTGGCTGCGCAGTCACGCCAGCCAGCACGATGTCCCCGCCGAAGTAGACCAGCGACAGCAGGCGCAGCGGCTGTGGCATCTCATTAATACCCATTTAGACGACAAGCATCGACTGCCCCTTATTTTGCACTATCATGAACGGCTTTCTTGCGCTGAAGTGGCCGACATTTTAGGCATTCGCATCAGCACCGTTTACTCTCGGCTCAACACGGCCCGCCAACGGCTGCGCGAGCAGATTCAGGCAGAAGCGGAGCCGACGTTTAAACAAGGTTATTGAGGTTAATTAGTAAAACGTGACAGAACAAAATCGCAATAATCCTACTCAATTAAATATAGATGGCGCAATGTGCGCCTTTGTTCAGCAGAGATTGCCAGACTTTTTGCACCGTGATCAAACGGCCGTTGAGCACCGGCAAAT
>JBHIWP010000215.1:0-10196 GCA_041987425.1 Promineifilaceae bacterium (SeqCode)
AAGGTGCACATTCCCCAGGGCGCGGGCTACTACGAGGATTATTACTACGGCGGCTACGATCAGTTTCCGGTGCATGATGTGGCAGGGGTGCCAACGGCCGTTCCCACCTGCTACGATCAATGGTTCCCCGAACTGTCCCGCATCTACGCGCTCAACGGCGCGGAATTCATCTTTTACCCCACCGCCATCGGCTCAGAGCCGGACGCGCCGGAGCTGGATACGGCCGAATCGTGGCAAACGGTCATGCGCGGGCAGGCCATCGCCAACGGCGTGTTTATCGCCGCCGCCAACCGCGTGGGCCAGGAAGATGTCACCTTTTACGGCAGCAGCTTCGTCAGCGACCCGATGGGCCGTATCCGGGCCCAGGCCAGCCGCGACCAGACCGAGGTCATTGTGGCGGAACTGGATACGGCCGTTTTCAATCAATGGCGGTATCTCTTCCCGCTCTTACACCAGCGCCGCCCGGATGTGTATGGGGGGTTAGTGAAAAGTGATAAGTGAAAAGTAAAAAGTGGGGACGAGGCAGGTGGAAAAATTTTTTGCCAAACAAAACAACCTGTCTCCACATACCTGGTCCACAAGATGTCACAAAATCTGCTGTGAATTATTAGAAAAAAGAAGGAGAAATTTGATGTCAAGTTTGCCCCATGCAGGCAGTTATCGTGAATTAATCGTAAACCAATGCGCCGAAATCGGCCGTATGCTCAACAGCATGAACGAAAAAGCCCACCGCTTTTGCCAATCACCACCCAACCAAATTCGCGAATCCTCCCCTGAATACTTCATCTTTCATGAATAATACTTATCACTTTTCACTTTTTACTTTTCACTGAGAAAAACGGAGAATTTATGAAACGATCAACCGAACTCATCGCCAAACAACGCAAGCACCTCTGGCCCAACCAGATTCTATATTACGACCAGCCGCTGCCCTTGGATCGAGGCGAAGGGATGTACGTCTGGGATGTAGACGGCAACCGCTATCTCGACTTTTTCGCCGGAATTCTGACCACCAGCGTGGGGCACAACAACAGCCGCGTGCGCCAGCGCATTATCGAGCAGGTGGACAACCTGATCCACAGCTCCACGCTTTACCCCAACCAGGCCCACATTGAATACGCCGAAATGCTGGCCCAAATCACGCCGGACGGTCTGGATACGTTTTATTTTGGGGCAACGGGGACCGATGCGGATGAAACGGCCGTTCTCATGGCCCAGGTCCACACCGGCAACACGGAGATCATCGCCCTGCGCCACGGCTACAGCGGCAAATCGCAATTGGCCATGACCCTTACCGGGCAATCAGCCTGGCGCATGGGGCCGGTGCATATCGGCTACGTGCGGCATGCCATGACGCCCTACACCTACCGTGCCCTTGGCGGTCTGGACGAGAAAACGTTCGTGCAGGCCTGCCTGGATGATCTGCAAGACGTCATCAAAACGATGACCTCGGGCAAGATCGCTGCCCTCATTATGGAGCCGATTCAGGGCGTTGGCGGTTTCATCACCCTGCCACCGGAATATATGGAAGGCGCCGCCGACATTGCCCGCGCCCACGGGGGCCTGGTGATTATCGATGAGGTGCAAACGGGATTCGGCCGTACCGGGCACCATTGGTGGGGCCACCAGCACAGCGCCATTGTGCCAGACATCATGACAATGGCCAAAGGGATTGCCAACGGCATGCCGCTTTCGGCCGTAGCCACTACCCAAGAGATTGCCCAAAGCGCCGTCGGTGCGGGGCTGACGATCAGCACATTTGGCGGCAATCCGGTGGCCTGCGCCGCGGCAATTGGCACGCTGGCCGAGATGATGGAAAGCTACACCCCCGCTCGCTGCGCCGAAATTGGCCAGATGCTGGAAGATGGGCTGCTGGCGCTGTCACAAAAGTATCCGCTCATTGGTGAGGTGCGCGGGCGTGGCCTGATGCAGGGGGTGGAGCTAGTGGCCGACCGACATACCAAGGAACCGGCGCCACAGCACGCCAACGCCGTCATGGAGGCGTCGCGAAAGGCCGGGCTGCTCATTGGCAAGGGCGGCATGTACGGCAACGCCCTGCGCATCGCCCCGCCGCTCATCGCCGCGCAGGAACACGTGGAGGAAGCGCTGGAGAAGCTTGATTTAGCGTTTGCGCACGTTCAGGAAGCGGTTTAATAACTTTTTAAGGAGAAGGTGGTGATGGGTGAGAAGTTGCAGGTGGCAAGTTGCAAGTGGCAAGTGATTTCAATCCTGACACTTGCAACCTGCAACTTGCCACTTTTCACTCACCCAACCCGCCAATTAAACAATGGGAACAATTAATCTTGTAACACAAATACCGGGACCAAAAAGTCAGGCCATCGTGGCGCGGCGCGAGGCGGCGCTGGGGCGAGGTGGGGCGAAGCTTACGCAGATTGCAGTGGAGCGGGCGTCGGGAACGGCCGTTCACGACGTAGACGGCAATACGCTGCTGGATTTCGCCGGGGGCATCGGCATGCTGGCCGTGGGGCACTGTCCGCCGACGGTGGTTTCTGCCTTGCAGCATCAGGCGCAGAATCTCGTTCATGTCTGCTCGATTGTGGCCAGCTACGAGCCGATGGTGGAAGTGGCCGAACTGCTCAACCAGATCACGCCGGGTGATTTTGCCAAAAAGACGATGCTCTCCAACAGCGGGGCCGAGGCAGTGGAAGCGGCCGTCAAAATGGCGCGCGTTTACACCGGGCGGGATGCAATCATCGTGTTTGAGGGTGCGTACCACGGCCGTACGAACCTGACGATGGCGATGACCTCCAAATACGGGCTGTTCAAAAAAGGATTCGGACCGTTTGCGCCGGAGATTTACCGCATTCCTTTCCCCAATGTCTACCGCCGGCCGGAGGAAATGAGCGAAGAAAGCTTTGTGGAATGGTCCTGCTGGCAGTTGGAAAATGCCCTGGTGGCCCAGGTGGATCCCAGCGCGGTGGCCGCCATTGTCATTGAGCCGGTACAGGGCGAGGGTGGTTTCCTGGTTACGCCGCCCCGCTTTCTGGAGCGAATTCGCCAGCTTTGCACCCAGCACGGCATTGTGATGATCGCCGATGAGATCCAGTGTGGCTTCGGGCGCACGGGCAAGCTATTTGCCTGCGAGCATTATGGCATCGTGCCCGACCTGATTACCACGGGCAAATCGTTGGGCGCGGGCATGCCCATTGCTGCCACCACTGGCCGGGCAGAAATTGTAGATGCGCCGCATCCAGGCGGGCTGGGCGGCACCTACAGCGGCAACCCGCTGGCCTGCGTGGCGGCCATCGAGGCTATCAAGCTCATCAGCCAGCCAGCGTTTCTGGAACGAGCTGCTAAGGTGGGGAATCACTTGCGCTACCACCTAAACCAGATTCAGGCGGCAAATCCCAAAATCGTGGGCGACGTGCGCGGACTGGGGCCGATGCTGGCTATGGAAATTGTGCAGGACGCAGCCAGCAAAGCGCCCGATATGGACACCACGGCCAAAATCACGGCCGCCACGCTGGCCCGCGGTCTCATCACCATTCGCGCCGGACTGTACAGCAACTGCGTGCGCCTGCTGCCCCCGCTCACGGTAACGGATGACGAGATTGATGAGGCGATGGGGATCTTAGCAACGGCCGTTTCTGAAACAAGTGGGTAGGAAGTGAAAAGCAAAAAGTGAAAAGTGAGAAAGTGCCCCACTTTTCACTTATCACTTTTCACAAAACAGTATGGACCAAAAAACAGAGCAGCGACTACAAACCGAGCGCAACATCTGGCTGGCGACCAACCGACCAGACGGCCGTCCCCACCTGGTGCCGGTCTGGTTTGTGTGGCATGACGGCCGTTTCTACATCGGCATGCAGGCAAACAGCGTGAAGGCGCGCAATCTGGCCCGCAACCCGAAGGCGTCGCTGGCGCTGGAGGATGGCGTGCGCGTGGTGATTTGTGAGGGAACGGCCGTACCGACCCCATCACCCGTTTCGCGGGAACTCAACCAGATTTTCCAGGACAAATACAACTGGAACTTTGCGGCTGACGGTGAATACGATTTGCTCATCCAGGTAACGCCAGAAAAGTGGCTTATCTGGACAGGAGGCGATGCGGAGGACGGTTGAAGGTTATCGGTAATCCGTAAACGGTAAACGGTGGCGGGTTTTACCGATAACCGATTACTGATCACCGATTACCGAATTACCAACCACTCCTCCCTGCATGACGCGCAAAGATCCACTCCCTACGACCCCCATAGAAGACGGCTTCCGCATGCCGGGTGAATTTGAGCCACACGCGGGCTGCTGGATGCTGTGGCCGGAACGGCCGGACGTTTGGCGCGACAACGGCCGTCCCGCCCAGGCTGCCTTCATTGAGGTGGCCACCGCTATTTCGCAATTTGAACCAGTCTGGATGGGCGTCTCCCCGGCGTCCTACGCCCTGGCCCGTGCCCAACTGCCATCCTCAATTGAACTGATTGAGCTGGATTACAACGACGCCTGGATGCGTGACAACGGCCCCACCTTTGTCACCAACGACGCGGGCGAGGTGCGCGGCATCGACTGGGATTTCAACGCCTGGGGCGGCCTTTACCAGGATTGGAAGGCGGATGATCGGCTGGCGAGCCAGGTGCTGGGGCTGCGCGGCTACGGCCGTTACAAGTGCCATCTCGTCATGGAAGGCGGCGCCATAGACGTAGACGGCCAGGGCACGCTCATCGTCACCGAGCAGTCGCTGCTAGACCCGCGCCGCAATCCAGCGCGCAGCCGGGACGACGTGGAAGCGGTGCTGCGCGCCTACCTCAACGTGCAAAAGGTTATCTGGCTGCAGGATGGCGTTTACCAGGATGAAACGCTGGGGCATGTAGACAATCTCTGCTGCTTCGTTCGGCCTGGCGTGGTGGCCCTCACCTGGACCGACGACGTTGACGATCCACAGTATCCTATTTCGCTGGCGGCGTTTGAGCGACTAAGCCAGGAGACGGATGCTTGCGGACGGCCGTTGCAAATCATCAAAATTCACCAGCCCACCCCGATGATCATCACGCCAGTAGAAGCCGCCGGGATTGTGCACACACCCGGCAGCCATCCGCGCCCGCCCCAGCAAAGGTTGGCTGGCAGCTACATCAACTATTACGTGGCCAATGGTGGCGTCATTGTGCCCCAATTTAAGGATCGTTTTGATACGGCCGCACTCGAAACCATCCAAACTTTATTTCCCAATCGCAAAGTGGTTGGCGTCTACGCTCGCGAAATCTTGCTGGGCGGCGGCAACATCCACTGCATTACCCAACAACAACCTTTAGGAGGAAGTAAAAAGTAAGGAGTAAGAAGTAAGGAGTAAGAAGTAAAAAGTAAAAAGTCTTATCACTTTTCGCTTATACTTTTCACTTATCACTTTTCACCCATCACTTTTCACTTATTACAAGTGAACGAGATCACCTATCAACCAATTGAAGAAAAACATGCTGTAGAGGTTGCTAACTTACTCAGGCTCTCTTTTCCGCTTATGCCGCCAGATGAGCAGTATAATGTTAGAGAGTTGATTGAGATGGCCCAAATTTTTCCCGAGGGCACGATTATTGCGCTGGACGGTGAGGCCGTCGTTGGCATGGGCACGGGCATTTTCACCAATTTAGATCTGGACAATCTGCCGCCCACTGAAAATGCTATTTTGTACAGTGCAGACGGCCGAAATCTACATGATTGGAACGGCCGTTACTATTTTGGCAGCGACATGGCCGTTCATCCAGAGTATCGGGGGCGCAGAATTGGCCGGGAAATCTACAACAGGCGCAAGGCAGTGATTCAGAAGTACAACAAGCTGGGATTTGTAGCTGCGGCCGTTTTGCCCGGCTACGCACAACATGAAGCCGCGCTGGACATCAATGCCTACCTGGCGAGGGTCGTCGCCGGTGAGATTTATGACCCAACCCTCTCCATGCAGCTGCGCAACGGCTTTCAGGTGCGCCGACCCATTCATGACTTTTTTGTCTACCCACGCTCCAGCAACTGGTGCGCCCTTATTTACTGGCCCAACCCGGACTACGCTGAAGGTTGATGAAAAGTATTTCGACGCAAAGAATTAGAAGTTATAGAGCGACACTGCTGAATCCATGCAGCCAATCCCTGGCCTCTTAGCGCCTTTGCGTCGAACTTTTCATCTCATGAGCATTGCATTGAACCTGGGAGATTTTAATGAGTGAAACAGTTGAGATTGTCACCATTCGGCCGGAATTTGCCTCAGCGCTGGAGGCGCTACAGCGTGCCTGCTTTCCAAGCCTGGGCGAACAGGAGCTAATGAAGGAAAAACATTTTCTAAAGCACTGTGAGATTTTTCCTGAAGGAGAGTTTGTGGCGTTGATAAACGGCCGTGTCGTGGGCCTGGGTTCTGGGTTCTTCTACAGCTTCGACTTTGACGAGCCGGGACACACCTTTCATGAGATCATCGCCGGAGGCTACTACACCAATCACGAGCCTGATGGCGATTACTATTACGGTGCCGACATCAGCGTCCATCCCGATTATCGTGGTCGGGGCATTGGCCGGATTCTATACGACGCTCGCAAAGAACTAGTCATTCGCTCCAACCGCAAAGGCATTGTGGCTGGCGGCGTCTTGCCTGGCTTCCCGCAATTTCGGGGTGAGCTTACCATTCCCCAGTATGTAGATAAAGTCGTTGCGGGCGAGCTGTTCGATCCCACGCTCACGATGCAGCTTCGCAACGGCTTCCAGGTGCGCGGGCTGCTCAAAAACTATATCGACGACAGCAACTCCAATAACTGGGCCACGCTTATCGTTTGGCAAAATCCACACTATGTGGCAAAAATCAAGTAGATAAAGCTTATCAGATTGGGCCATTTTTTTATTTCATGAAGTTTCTACTAGAAAATGGCCCAATCTTTTCAACAAGGAAACCATATGACTCAAAAAATTCGCGTCTTGAAAGCCAGCGGCACGCCGTACGAGGTTGGTTACGAACACGGCCGTATCTATCGTGACAACATTCGACGCTATACGGCCGAACGTGTCGAACTTGTATGCAGCGGCCTTTGGAGTGGTGGCCCTCTGCCCCATGCCGATGTTCTGGCGCTGGCAGAAGCCTGCCTGCCCGACCACGAAGCCTACGCGCCTGCCCTGTACCAGGAGCTTCAGGGCCTTGCCGCCGCTACAGACCTCTCTCTGGCAGAGCTAATCATTGTTGGTGGCTTTACAGACTTCGTAGACACGGTATTTAGCGCGACGCGACCAAAGGATAAGTTTCCCACGAGACTGGCCCTGGACGACTGCACCGCATTCATTGTGCCGGACAGCGCCGCCGACGGCGCGGGCTTCTTCGGCCAAACCTGGGATATGCACGACACGGCCACCGAATTTGTCGTTCTGCTAGACGTGCAGCCAAACCAGGCACCCCGCAGCCTGGTATTCACCACCACCGGCTGTCTGGGGCAGATCGGCATGAATGAACACGGCATCTGCGTGGGCATCAATAATCTGCTGGGAGCCGATGGGCAAACTGGCGTCACGTGGCCGTTTGTGGTGCGCAAAGTGCTACAACAGGACAACATTGAAGACGCGCTGAGCTGCATCACAGAGGCGAAGCTGGCCGGGGCGCACAACTACCTACTGTTTGACAAAACCGGCTGTGGCTACAACATCGAGGCGATGCCCAGCCACCACGTTGTGACCCCACTAACAGAGGAGCCGCTCATCCATACGAACCACTGCCTGCTGCCGGAAACTTTGGCGTTTTCACAAGAGCGCCCGGCGGCAGCGCAGGCCAGTTCAGAAGCCAGGCTAGACAAAGCGGAAGAACTCTTGGCGGAACGGCCGTTAACCATCCAGCACCTCATCGCCCTTACGCGAGACCCAGACGCCATTTGCGTGCGCGCCAAACCGCCTATGCACATCGAATCTTGTGGCGCAGCCATCATGCAGCCCAAAACCGGCACCTTTTGGGCCGTCTGGGGCTTACCCAGCGAAAATAATTATGAACAGTTCCAGATTAGTTAAGTCAGATCGGTTAAATTTTAAACCTGAGTGAATTTGTAAAGTGCATCATTTAAGCTATAATCTCAGGTGGCTTGGAGGTGCGACGACTTCGGCACGGCGGCCTACAGGCTAAATTAGCTATAGTTGGAGGATCAACATTATGCCATTAGATGGTACAGAGAAAGCCGAATTAATTACCGATTTTGCAGCACACGAAGGCGACACAGGCTCGGCTGAGGTGCAAATTGCGATTTTTGACCGTCGCATTAAGCAGCTGCAAGAGCACTTGCGGGTTCATAAGCACGACGAAAGTTCCCGTCGGGGTCTGCTGAAGCTGGTTGGTAAGCGTCGTCGTTTACTGGCCTATTTGCGGAAGCGCCATCCTGAACGGTATCGTGCGATTTTGGATCGTTTGGGTCTGCGTCGTTAATTAAATTGGCATGAAGAGGGGCGCAGACTGTGCCCCTCTCTTTTATTACTTGGCAGGAGATCAGGCGGTTTAGGAATTGGGTATTGTTACATACGGCAGGTTGCCGGGTGTGTACCAATCCCCAGTCCCTAATCCATCTCCTCCAAATGAAGCATACGGAAAAGCGTTCGGGCACTATGTTTCTGGCTTGAGGCCGTTGTGTGAGGCCAGCTTGTCTTTAGCATTTTTCCGACGCTATGTGCAACTACCTTTATGGAGGTTTATTTAATGAGTTCTGAACAAAATTTTACCACCCGCATTGGCAATGAGGAGATTACCATTGCCACGGGTAAGCTGGCCCCTCAGGCTGGCGGTGCTGTCACCGTCCGCGTGGGCGACTGTATGCTGCTGGCCACAGCAACCATGTCCAAAACGGTCCGCGAAGGGCTGGATTTCTTCCCCCTAAGCGTGGATTTCGAAGAAAAGATGTATGCTGGCGGCCGTATTCCTGGCGGCTACTTCAAGCGTGAGGGCCGTCCCACAACAGATGCTGTGCTTGTTGCCCGCCTGACGGATCGACCGCTACGGCCGTTATTCCCCAAGGGCATGCGCAATGAAGTGCAAATCATCGTTAGCACGCTCTCAGCAGATGGCGTACACCATCTGGACGTCATGGCGGTAAATGCTGCCAGCGCTGCCCTGCACATCTCCAACATTCCCTGGGCTGGCCCCATTGGCGCCGTGCGCGTAGGCTATATCAACGGCGAGTTTGTGGCAAACCCCACCATGCAGGAAATGGAAAACAGCACCCTGGATTTACGCCTGGCAGGCACCAAAGAAGCCATTATTATGGTGGAAGCCGGTGCCGACGAGGTGACCGAAGAAGTATTGGTCGAGGCGCTGGATTTTGGACACCAGGCCATGCAGCCCTTCATTGACCTCGTCAATGAAATGCGCGAAGCCCTGGGCAAAGAAAAAGATGAAGTTGAGCTGAGTTCTGTAGATGAAGAGCTAGAAACGGCCGTTAAAGAAAAAATCGGCAGCCGCATCACAGAGATCGTTGCCACCGTCACAGACCGGCATGAGCGAAGAGATGAAATGGGCGACCTGCGCGAAGAGATCGTCAACGATTTCTTTGAGCTGGATGAAACCACAAATCTCAGCGACGTGCGCGAGGTAATTACCAGCGTGCAGAAAAAAGCGGTGCGTGACCGCATTCTGTATGAAGGCATTCGTCCAGACGGCCGTGATTACACTACGGTACGCGAGCTTTCTTCTGAGATCGGCATCGTGCCCCGTACCCATGGTTCTGGCCTGTTCAAGCGCGGCGAAACGCAGGTGCTTTCCCTGGCAACGCTGGGCACGCCCCGCGAAGCTCAGAAAATCGAAGGGCTCACCAGCGACGACACGCGCCGCTATATGCACCACTACAACTTCCCCCCCTTCTCTACCGGCGAAACCTGGTTCCTGCGCGGCCCCAAACGGCGCGAAATTGGGCATGGAGCCCTGGCAGAAACCGCGCTACGCCCCATGATTCCCTCCGAGGAAGAATTCCCCTACACCATTCGCGTGGTCTCTGAGGTGCTTTCTTCGAACGGCAGCACCAGCCAGGCCAGCGTTTGCGCCTCTACTCTGGCGCTGATGGATTGCGGCGTGCCGATCAAGCGGCCGGTGGCTGGGGTAGCCATGGGACTCGTAAAGGAAGGCGATAAATATGCCGTCCTGACGGATATCCAGGGGATGGAAGACCACCTGGGTGACATGGACTTTAAGGTAGCGGGCACCAGCGAAGGCATTACCGCCCTGCAAATGGATATCAAAATCACCGGAATTACCAA
>JBHIWP010000216.1:0-10095 GCA_041987425.1 Promineifilaceae bacterium (SeqCode)
TTTAATGCGCACCGCAGCCAGCTCTGTTTCCATGCCCCGGCAGACGCGGAGGCGCTCTAGCTGACGCTGTGGGCTGCACCGCGTTACCCAAATTTGGTGGCAAATATCGCGCAGGTTGCCCTCCAGCAGCTTGATCGCCTCTACAAAGATAATGTTTTGCTTGCTGGCCAAAATACGAGCATCTACTTCTTTGCCTACAGCAGGATGAGTCATTGCTTCTAAATCTTGCAGAGCCGAGGGATCGGCAAAAGCAATTTCGCCGAGTTTTTTGCGGTCGATACGACCGTCTTCACGCCGCACCTCCGAGCCAAAAGCCACGGCAATGGCCGCCTGCATGGTGGCATCGTTGTCCATCAGCTCATGCACAACCTTGTCGGCGTCAATCGTTAAAGCTCCGTGCTCTTGTGCCAGCCGCATCACGGCCGATTTGCCCGTAGCAATATTGCCCGTCAGCCCAATGATGACCTTTCCGGCGTAAGTTGTGGCTTCTGCGTTTTCACTCATGCATTGTCTCCCACTGTTCCAACAAAGTTTGCAGTTTGGCTTCGGCGGCGGCATACGCCTCGCTAAGCGCCTGTATCTTAGCAAAAGATTCTTCAGTTGTCGCTTCTTGCAGCGCCTCGCCAATCTGGGCGATTTCCGCTTCGGTAGCTTCAATATTATTTTCTAGCGCAGCCAGCGCTTCGGCCTGGCGGCGCAGCTCGTTCTTGCTGGGCTGGCTGCCGTTTTCGCTGCTGCGCGCTGCTTTTTCTGCCTCACGCGCCTGGGCCGCCACTTCTTTGGCAGCCTCCGCTTCTTGCTCACGCACGGCCAGATAGTTTTGATATCCGCCAGTGTAAACACGCAAACGGCCGTCTGCCAGGGCCCAAATCTGAGAGGCCAACGCGTTCACCAGGTAGCGATCGTGTGACACCATCAATATCGTGCCGTCGAACTGCTCCAACGCTTCTTGCAGCGCCTCTTGGGAAGGAATGTCCAAATGGTTGGTCGGTTCGTCCAGCAGCAGGAAGTTGGCTCCTTGCAATGCCAGAATTGCCAGCGCCAGCCGTCCACGCTCGCCGCCGCTGAGCATGCTCACCTTCTTGTACACATCATCTTCGCGGAACAAAAAGCGGGCCAGATAGTTACGCGCCTCACTGATGGGCAAATTGCGGAAGTTGAGCAGCTCGTCCAGCACGGTGTTGTCTAAATTCAGGCTGTCGTGCGCCTGGGCAAAGTAGCCAATTTGCAGGCTGGCGCCCAAAATGACCTCACCTTGCAGCGGATCTAATCGTTCCAACACGGTTTTTAGGAAGGTGGTTTTGCCCGCACCGTTAGGACCGATGAGGGCGGCGCATTCCAGCCGCCGCAGTTCAATATCTTCTGCGCCGAACAGCACCGTCTCGGGATAGCCGATGGTCAACTCTTTCGTGCGCAAAACCAGTTCGCCGCTGCGCTGGTTGGTGTCCAGGTTCAGGCGCAGGGTAGACGGCCGTATCGGCGGGCGCAGTTCCCCGATTTGCTGCTGGAGTTCGCCCACGGTGGTGGCCACACGGCCGTAGCGCGTTATGCCGTAATGACTTTCAGTTTGCAGCCAGCCTTTGCTGTTGAGCATGCCCAGTGCTGGCAGACCGCCGACGGAACCGGCCGTTACCTCTCGCGCCAGCCGACTCAGCTTGCCCTGGGCCATCTGCGTGCGCTGCCCGGCAATATTGCGCCGGATGAAGTCCATTTCCTTTTCTATGTGCTGCTGAAAATCTTCGTAGGCCTGAATGTGCTGCTGCCAGCGCTCCTGCCGCTGCTGCACATAGGCCGAATAGTTGCCGCGATAATGCTCCACCCCGCTGCGGTTCATCTCCCAAATGCTGGTCACCACCCGGTCCAAAAAGTAGCGGTCGTGGCTCACCACCAGAATCGCGCCGTCCCAGGTCTTAAGCATCCCTTCCAGCCACTCAACGGCCGCTATGTCCAGATGATTGGTTGGCTCGTCCATGATCAGCAAGTCCGGCTTTTCTAGCAGCAGACGGCCCAGCAGCAGGCGCGTCTTTTGCCCGCCGCTCAGGTGCGGCAGCGGCATCTGCCAATCTTCCTCGGCAAAGCCAAGCCCCGTAAGCACCTGCCGGATACGCACCTGGTAGTCGTAGCCGCCGACCAGCTCGAATCGCTCCTGAAGCTGGCTGTAGCTGGCCATCAGTTCTTCAGAATGATCGCCATCAGCCATTTGCTGCTCCATCTGGCGCAGCGCGGCTTCGTCTTCACGCAGGGCGTCAAACACGGTCAACATTTCCTCAAAAACCGTGTTTTCTTGCCCAGCAAACGCTTGAGCCGCTTCTTGGGGCAGGTAGCCCAGCCGTGTGCCTTTGGCAACCTGCACGCTGCCCGCGCTGGGCTGGCTGAGTCCAGCCAGAATGAGCAGTAGGGTCGTTTTGCCTACGCCGTTAGGGCCAACCAATCCTACCTTGCCGCCGTCGGGAATGCTGCCGCTAACGCCTGTGAAAACGTCGAACGCGCCAAACGCCTGGCCAATGTTGTGTGCCGTCAAGAGTGCCATAGGGTGGGATTATACCGAACGGAGGTGATGATGCGTAGAGAGAGATTGGGTAGGAAACAGTCAGTGATATAGAATACGGTCATATCCTTTGGGGTAGCGTTTCTTTTTCCGCTGAGAGAAATATCGACAATAAAGCAAAGCTTGTCGCGCGAGTAACTTTTATGTTACTATTGGGGAGTTGTGGTGAAGATAAAAGAGTACGTTCGAGCCGATGGCTCGAGCCCGTTTAGTAAATGGTTTAACCGTTTAGATGCTCAGGCGGCAGCAAAAGTTGCTGTAGCGCTAGCCAGACTAGAACAAGGAAACACTTCAAATATTAAATGGCTTAAAGGTTTAGGGGAATATCGAATTAATTGGGGTCCGGGATACAGGATTTATCTCGCTCAAGAAGGATCAGAACTCATTATTTTGTTTGGTGGCGGTACCAAGAAAAGCCAGCAAAAAGATATAGAAAAAGCGTTTGTACTGTTGCAAGAATTTAAAGAGCGGAAGAAGGGCAGATAAAGGATGACAGTTACAAGAGATGTGCGAGAAACAATTCAAGAGCGTATTCAAAACGACGCAGAATTTGCGACTGTTTTGCTAGATGAAGCTATTTCTCTTTTCCTGAATGGCGAACCTGAGACGGCCAGACTCGTCCTGCGCGATTTAGTAAATTCAACGTTAGGATTCGAAGAATTGGCAGTTGAAGTGAACAAGTCCAGCAAAAGTTTACATCGAATGCTTTCTGCCAGAGGGAACCCAACGATGGATAATTTGACAAAGATTTTTAGCATATTGCAACGGAAACTAGGCGTCGATTTTGAAGTTCACGTTGTGAAAAAGGTTTGAAATGTCTCTAAAATATCTCATCGCTATCTCGTGAGGAAGCAAGAAGGAGCCGCCTGGCTCCTTTTGGGGTTAATTGTGGTGCTGCGGCCGTTTCCCATACAAAATTAAGAAATATTCACACTTCTCCAAACCTGACATCACATGTCAGCAATTCCGTGCCATAATTGCACAGACTGAAAGACAACTTTAAACGTGAGGATAGAGTATGGCTGCACAAACAATCAACGCCAAATCGGAGTTTCATGTAGCAACGGCGCACCACTATGACCAATCCACTGCACTGCGCTGGATTTTGTCTCATCTGGCTCGCTATAAGTGGTGGCTGGCCGCCTTTTTTGTGGGCGTAACCGTAACAAACATCTTCAATGCGGCCGTTCCCCAGCAGATCGGCAAAGCGTTCAACTTTGTCACCGGAGAAACCCCGGTCGCTGAGCCGTTTCAGGCGGTGCTGACGGTTACGCTCATCATTGTAGGATTGGCTGTGGGCCGTTTTGTTTGCGACGCTTTGGGCTCCTTCAGCATGGAAATTGTGGCCAAGCGACTGGAACGAGACGGCCGTGATGAGCTTTACCTCAACCTGCTGGGTAAAAGCCAGACCTTCCACAACCGCCAGCGCGTGGGCGACATCATGGCGCGCGCCGCCAATGACGTACGTTTTGTCAACGAAATGATGATGCCTGGCTTCAGCCTGCTCTACGATTCGATGATGGCAATTCTTATGCCTATCATCTTTATTGGCTTCATCGACACGCGCTTGCTGTTGGCGCCGCTGCTCTTTTGTGTTGCCTATTACTTTGCCGTTCGCCACTACATGAACCAGCTGGACCCCGTTACCAACGAGGTGCGCTTCCGGTTTGGGGACATGAACGCGACGCTCAACGAAGCCGTTACTGGCATTGAGGTGGTAAAGGCCGCCGCGCAGGAACGCCAGGAAATGGGTAAGTTCTTGCGGGATGCGCGTTTGTACAGAGACGCTTTTGTAAAACAGGGAGAAGTTCAAGCTCGTTATCTTCCCACGCTGCTAATTGGTGTGGCCATTGCCGGGGCCTTTGTACACGGTGTCTACCTGTTTAATCTGGGCGAACTCACCCTTGGCGACCTCATTGGTTACATGGGCTTGATGTGGATCTTACGCTGGCCGGCCTTTAGCTCCTTCTTCACCTTCTTTCTGCTGCAGATGGGCGTGGCCGGAGCAGAACGTATTCTCGAACTCTTAAAGGCCGAGACAGAACTTGATGAGAATCAAGCTGGTTACAGCGCACCTATGCGCGGCGAGATGGCCTTTGAAAATGTGACGTTTCGCTATGGCGACAGTGACCAGGACCTGCTTCACAACGTTTCGTTTCAGGCAAGTCCCGGGGAAACAGTGGCAATCGTTGGGCAAACTGGCTCTGGCAAAACGACGCTTACCAAGCTGGTGAACCGGACGTATGATGTAACAAACGGCCGTCTCCTCATAGACGGCGTTGATGTGCGCGACTGGAACCTGGACAGTCTGCGGTCCCAAATTTCCATCATAGAACAGGATATCTTTCTCTTCTCGCGCAGCGTGGCCGAGAATATTGCCTTTGGCCTGGGGCAGCAGGTCAGCCGGGGAGATATCGTGCAGGCGGCCAAAGAAGCCCAGGCTCACCAGTTTATCAGCAACTTCAAAGACGGGTATGACACCCTCGTCGGCGAACGAGGCGTAACGCTTTCAGGTGGACAGCGACAGCGCATTGCCATTGCGCGCGCCCTGCTCACCGATCCGCGCATCCTCGTTTTGGACGACGCTACCAGCGCCGTAGACAGCGCTACCGAAGATGAGATTCAAAAGGCCATTAAACGTATTTTGCAAGGCCGCACCACGCTGCTTATCACCCACCGGCTGTCGCAAATTCGTCGGGCCGATCGCGTGCTGCTCGTTCGCCAGGGCCAAATCGTGGCCCAGGGAACCCACGAAACGCTAATGGCGACTTCGGAACTTTATCAGCGGATTTTCGCGCGATATGACATTTAGCGCGAGGTGAGGAGTGGGCATCTGAGGATGCGGACTCCGCCAATTTAGCAATTTGATGGCTAGCTTTTAGGAGAACATCATGGGTTTTATTATGGACGGCATTGATGCCGAAGCGTATGACCGGAACTACAGCGATCGACAGCTCGTTCGGCGCATTGTGTCATATTTTCGGCCGCATTTAGCGCAGGTCGCGCTTATTACAGTCATGATCGTGTTGAATTCTGTGATGGATATGGTCTTGCCCGTTTTGATTTCCCGCGGTGTTGATGAGGTGGCTGCTACCCAAACAAGTTCAACCATGAACACGCTCATTCTGCTCATTCTTGGATCGACGCTGCTCTCGTGGATATTCAACTTCGTGCGCCAGTGGTATACTGCCCGCGCCGTCGGTGACGTGGTGCTGAAATTACGCGAGAATGCATTTACGGCCGTTATGGCTCGCGATATGTCTTTCTACGACGAGTTTGCGTCCGGCAAAATCGTTAGCCGCGTCACCTCAGACACCCAGGACTTCTCTAACGTAGTAACGCTGACATTGAATCTGATCAGCCAGGTGCTGCTGGTGATGCTCGTCGTGGGCTACCTGTTTTTCATCAACGTCCAGCTGGCCTGGCTGGCGTTGGCGATTGCCCCTTTTGTGGTGGCGGCAGCCTTGGGATTCCGCACCGTGGCCCGTCTGACCACGCAGCAGGCACAGCGTCTGCTGGCTACTGTCAATGCCACCGTGCAGGAAACAATCAGTGGCATCTCTATTGCCAAGAATTTTCGCCAGGAACACACCGTCTATGACGAGTTCACCGAGGTCAACGAGCAAGCGTATCAGGTGCACGTGCGGCAGGGGTTTGTTTTTAGCGCTATTTTTCCCATTTTGATGTTTGTGGCCGCGTTGGGAACGGCCGTCATTGTCTACTTTGGGGGCAATGCCTCGCTGCGCAGTGAGATAAGCCCGGGCGACTGGTATCTTTTCATCCAGGCAATTGGCTTATTCTGGTTTCCCCTCACCGGCATCGCCTCATTTTGGAGCCAATTTCAGCTAGGACTCTCATCTAGCGAACGCGTGTTTGCCCTGATTGATGCAGAGGCGCGGGTGGTGCAGGTAGACAACCAGCCCGTACCGCGTTTGCAAGGTCGCATTGAGTTCCGTAATGTGCATTTTCGCTATACTGCGCAGGAGCAGGTGCTGAGCCGGTTCAACCTCAACATTCGGCCCGGAGAGAACATTGCGCTGGTGGGACACACTGGCGCAGGTAAGTCCAGCCTGGGGCGGCTCATCGCGCGCTTTTATGAGTTTCAGGAGGGGCAGATATTGATCGACGGCCAGGATGTCCGCTGTTTTGACCTGGCCAGCTACCGCCGGCAGCTGGGCATTGTGCCCCAGGTGCCCTTCTTGGTTACAGGCACTGTGGCCGACAATATCCGCTACGGTAGGCCAGAAGCAAGCGATGAAGACGCTTATCGTGCGGCTCTGCAGATAGGCCAGGGGGATTGGCTGGAGACCTTGCCGCAGGGCCTGGAAACGCAGGTTGGCGAGGGCGGGCGCGGGCTATCGATGGGGCAGCGGCAGCTGATCGCTTTGGCTCGCGTGCTGCTGCAAGACCCGGCCATCCTCATTTTGGATGAAGCTACCGCCAGTGTCGATCCTCTGGCAGAAGCGCAAATTCAGGAAAGCCTGGAGTTGGTGTTGGCAGACCGCACCTCGATCATTATTGCGCACCGCCTTTCCACGATTAAACATGCAGACCGCATTATTGTTTTGCGTCAGGGAGAAATCATTGAAGAAGGCAATCATGGAGATCTGATGCGCCAGCAAGGTCACTATGCGGAGCTATATAATACCTACTTCCGCCATCAGTCGCCTGATTATGAGCCGGAAACGCTAGCGGCCGCGCCTGACCATGAACAGCGTTGGTAACTAACCTGGATTCGAAGCCACTTGCTGCTGCTTTCTAACAACGCACGCCAGGTGAAAGATATGAAAAAAGGGGCCGTTCGGCCCCTTTTTGCGGTTAGTTGAGGTACTGTCGGAGGTGTCCGGCAAAGTTGGGATGGCGCAGCTTGCGCAGCGCTTCCTTTTCCAGCTGCCGGATGCGCTCGCGCGACAGGCCAAACATCTCGCCGACCTCTTTGAGGGTGCGGGATTCGCCATCTTGCAGGCCGTAGCGCAGGCGCAGGATGCGCGCTTCTCGCGGCGTGAGCTGGTCTAGAATTTCGCCCAGCTCTTCGGTAAGCATCTTTTGCGCCACGGTTTCGGCTGGCGGCGGGGCATCCACATCTTCTATGAAGTCACCCAGCTCGGCATCAGACTCATCCCCGACGGGGCGCTCCAGGTGCACCGGCTGGCGGCTGGTGCGCAGCATCCAACGGACGCGCTCGGCGGGCAGCTCCATGTGTTCGGCAATTTCTTCTGCCGTGGGCTGACGGCCGTATTCCTGTTCCAACTCCTGGGCTACCTGGTACAGCTTGCTGATGCGGCCACCCAGGTGCGCAGGGATACGAATGGTACGGCCGTGGTTAGCCAACGCCCGCGTTACCGCCTGGCGAATCCACCAGGTGGCGTAGGTGCTGAACCGGTTTCCACGACGATAGTCATACTTTTCTACCGCCTTCATCAGGCCCACATTGCCTTCCTGGATCAAATCCAGAAACTGCAAGCCACGCCCGCGATACTTCTTGGCGATACTGACAACCAGGCGAGTGTTGGCGCGAATCAGGTGCGCCCGAGCCATATCGGCAATCTCCCGCAAGTTTATCAGCTCGTCAATTTCATCATCGCTCAGAATTTCATCTTGCATGCGTGCTTCGGCCTCTTTACCAGCCTCAATTTCCATGGCCAGAGTTACTTCTTCCTCCGCGGAGAGCAAGCCCTGCTGCCCCATCTCGCGGAAGTAAAGACCAACGGAATCATCAATCGGCACGTTGCTCAAATCAAAGAGCGGTGCGGCATGGGGAGAAACTTCCTCATCGTCATCTGTATCAAAAGCTTTGCCGTTAGCCAGCGCTTCACTGAGCTCACTGGAATCGTCTCCGGCCATCTGAGCTTCTACTTCATCTTCATTTTCATAAATAGGAATGCCTGCTGCTTGGGCCTCTTCCAAGATCGTCTCCAGCAGTGGCAAATTATCTTCGACGTCGGGCAAAGCTTCCATGATTTGATCATAGGTAATATAGCCTTGCTCGGAACCTTCGTTTAGCAAAACGCTAACAAAGTCCATTTCGTCGAATGGCGTGGTCAATTTAGTCATCTATTTACCCTTTTCTCCGAGATTTTTAGTTTTCCGGGGTGTTGACTCTCACCCATTTTGGTTGGCTCTAAACTTTCTTTCCCAAACGGCATATTAATCCAAGATTAAAAAATTAATAGTTTGATAAGCTTTGAGCCAGCTAGCCTCTTCCTTCCTAGGGGGGCAGTCTAGCATATTCAAACTGCAAAAGTCAAGGGGGAAATGGGAGGCTAACGAAGCAGTAAGAAAGGCCCCAAAAAAGATTTGGCAGATCCAACAATAGGACTTTAGTACTATTATCTCAGGGGTGTGCAACGTGTTTTTGTAGGACTTCGTTCACTCCAGGTAGTGGTGTTTGCAGCACGGCCGTTGCCCGCCTCAAATCTAGTTCACAGTTTAGCGGCCATGCGCCGTTGGCGGGTCCGATTGTCAGGCTGTTTCGCGGCTGAATGTCCCAAAAATCCAGCAGCCTGAGGGAAAATTCAGCGCGGGACAAAGTTTGCCTACCGGCAATGTTCAATATGCCAGTATATTGATGATCGATTAATTCTAAAAGGGCCTGACAGAGGCTTTCGATCCACACCGGGTTGCGAATTTGGTTGCTAAATAAGGTCACAGGCTCGCCTTTTCTTAAGGCAGCGGACATCCAGCGCGTACCGTGATCCATCTCTTTTAGACCGTAAATGAGCGAAGTGCGGACGATGACATTGTTTGGATGCTGCTGCACAATTGCTTCGGCATCTGCTTTTGCCCGACTGTAGGCATTGATGGGCGTGGGCACGGCCGTTTCATCATAAGGTGGCTGGTCACCGCGAAATATGCTGTCTGTGGAAAGGTGTATAAGCCGGGCGCCCACTTCTTGCGCAGCCCAGGTGACGTTGCCCGCCCCCTGGCGAATTACGGTTGCCATGTTGGAGCCCTGATTAGAACCAGCCAGGTGAATAACGATTTCTGGCTGCAGGCGGAAGACGAGCTCTCGCACGGCCGTTTCGTCGCGAATATCCAGTTGATGCCCTTGGCCTGGAAGAGATGGATTATTATGGAAGAAAGTGTAGTGGAGCGTGTGTGAAACGGCCGCCAGCGGCACGAAATGTTGCCCCAAATAGCTGCTGCCCCCGGTGACCAAAATGCGGCTCATTGATCTTCTGCTGTTTCTGCTCTAGCCATAGCAACCTTGGCTGCTTCCTGCGCCGCCACCTGTTTGCTGCGCCCGGTGCCTTCACCCCACACATCATCATCCAGCATCACCTGCACCGTAAACTGCTTGGCATGATCGGGGCCGCTTGTATCAACGACCTGGTAATGTGGCGTGATGTTGTATCTGGCCTGGGCCCACACCTGGAACTCACTTTTGGCGTCTTTGTGCAGTGATTCTGCCATGATCTCGGCCAGTGCCGGACCAATAAGTTGCTCCACCAGCGCTTTAACCGGCAGCAAGCCCTGATCGAGATAAACTGCGCCAATAACGGCCTCAAACGAGGCGCACAAAAGCGGCGTGCGTTCTCGGCCCCCAT
>JBHIWP010000217.1:0-10045 GCA_041987425.1 Promineifilaceae bacterium (SeqCode)
TTTTGCCCATTTAGCTGGCTTTTTAAATCTTCAGAAAAGGGAAGCTGCTGCGCCATAATAACGCCCACAACGGCCGCACCCACCAGAGCCACAAGCAAGGCCGCTACTGCGGGCAGCAGTCTGGGCACAATAGTAGTGGTTTGGCGGTACCAGGCTACAGGATTAGGATAACGGCCGTCTTTCGTCAAAAGCTTCCCCGAAAAGTGGCCCCAAAACTGGCGCACCATCCAGCCCAGGCGGATCTGATCAATGTCCCGCCCCAGCAGCTCTTCTCGATTAAATAGAGAAAGCCCCATGCGCATAAGCACAACGGCCGTAATCGCCAGCGCCAGAATCAGCCACCACAGGCCGTCGTGGTTGCCCCAAAACAACGCCGCCGCCTCCGCCTGAATCAGAATAGCCATGGGCACGATGATAAAGCTGGCCAGCAAATTGGCTGCGCGCACGCTGGTTGCCTGGCTAGAGACCACAACCGCACCGGCCACCATGATAATGCCCTGCACCGTCGTCAGAAGCAGCGTCTGAGCCACCAGCTGCAATTCAGGCCGCCAGTCGATGCTAAAGTAAAGGCCAACCATGTAGACCCCCATGCCCAGGTAGCTGGCCGAAAGCGGGGGCACCAGCGCCGCCACCATCTTTCCCGCGTAAAGCTGCCCGTTGCTTAATGGCGTTGAAAGCAGCGGCTCCATGCTTTTGCGCTCTTTTTCTCCCACGAACGTCTCCAGGGCAATGATGAGCGAAAAAGACATGGGGAAAAAGCCCACTACAAGCAGCAAAAAGGGGATTAACTGATTGCCCACAATTTCTGCACCAAAATCAGAGACGAAGTTGAGCAGGCGGGAGGCGGTGAAGTTCATCAGCGCCGGGAAAATCAACGTGAGTAAAAAGATGGGAATAATGATGCGCCAATCGCGAAAAGAATCGCGAATTTCGCGGCGGGCAACAACCATTATCATGTAAAAATCTTGTCTACTTGGTGTGGATGGAAGGGTAAAGGCCGTCATGGTTGGGGCTGCTCCTGCTCTTCAGCGACAACGCGCAAATAAACCTGTTCCAAACTTTGCGAAATGGTTTGCAGAGAGATGACGCCCAGCCCCAGCCCACCCAGGCAGCGCACCAGCTGCGGATTCGTGACGGTGGGGTCGTCGGTACGGTAGCGAATCACATCGCCTTCCACGGCCTCAATGGTAACAAGCTGCTCAAGCTCGCGAATTTCACCATTTAGCGGGCGATCTACGCGCACTTCTAGCTGAGGCTGGCCCAGGAGCTTTTGTTTAAGAACGGCCGTACTGCCCTGGGCCACAATGGTGCCCTTTTTGATGATGGCGATGGTATCGGCCAGCGCCTCCGCTTCGGCCAGATTATGGGTGCATAAGATCACCGTCCGGCTGTCGTTGCGCAGGGCGCGAATGGCGTCGCGCACCAGCTTGGCGCTGTGCGGGTCCATCGCCGAAGTGGGTTCATCCAGCAGCAAAACGGCCGGGTTATGCAGCATAGCCCTGATCAGCCCCACCTTTTGCCGCATCCCTTTGGAGTATTGGCCCAGGCGCCGGTCGGCCTGCCCGACCATATCGAACCGGTCGAACATTTCCAGCCCGCGCCGCTTAATTTCATCGTCACGAAGGCCGTAGAGACGGCCGTAAAACAGCAAATATTCCAGCCCAGACATGCGCAAATAGAGCCCAGGCTGCTCAGTTAGCATGCCAATATCGCGCCGCACCTTGTCTGCCTGGCGCACCACATCGTAGCCGTTAATGCGCGCCTGGCCGCTGGTTGGTTGCAAGATAGCTCCCAGCATGCGCACGGTGGTGGTCTTACCCGCGCCGTTTGGCCCCAGCAGGGCCAGCAGCTGGCCCGGCGGCACGTTTAAACTGAGGTTATGAACGGCCGTAAATTCTTCAAAAATCTTGCCCAACTTGTTTGCTTCGATCATGACTTAAACATCCTTGCCCCTCTAGACTTGTAGCAAGCCACACGACATAAACGCCCGCTTTTACTAAACGGCATTTGATTTGCTAAACACCACGCACAGAAGGATTGTGACATTGTAAACCAAATTCCCCCTTTTTCACTGGGAAAAGATGCCTGTTACTGCTTTTTTTCATTGGAAGTTCAGATAACATTGGGCCATGAAATTTTCATGGTTTAGGCAATGGCAGACCCCGGCGCAAATTCATGGCGCCCTGTTTGATGGGGCGGTGTTTTTAGGCGGCTGGGGGCTGTTAGCAGCTAACCCCACAGAGCTGCCGGATCGCTGGCTAGGTGGTTTGCTGTTGACGGCCGTATTCACCCAGATCGGCGGCGCGTACCTGAAAGGCCGCTATCTCCCCCACCGGCTGCCGCCGCTGCCCACAGGGCTAATTGCCCGGTTTATGCAGCTCCTGCTGCTTTTTCACTTCATTCTTTTCACCGTCATGAGCCTGATGGGGGTTGCCCTGATTGGCTGGTACCAGTCAGGCGCACCGGGGGAAAGCTGGTGGATAGGGCTGGCGCTTGGATTGGGCGGGCTGGCGACGTGGCTGGTGTACGAGGCGGGACGGCCGTTGCCAACCGCGGCACAATTGCCCAACAGCACCACCGAATACGCCGCCGACGGACTGCTCTGGTTATCGGTGCTCATCACCACTGCGCTGATGTGGGAGGGACTATTTACCGATTTGGGGGCAGGTCAGGGTGCGGGCCTTAGCGTGCGTGGCATTGTGCTGGCGCTGGCGCTATCGGCGCTTTTCGTGGCCTTTTATCTGCCGTCTCGCTATCTGTTTCTGGTGGAAGATTACCGCCACCCCAGCACCTGGCTGCGCCTGTGGATCGTGATGCTGCCGCTGCTCGTCGGCATTTTCCAGCAGACGCCCTGAGCGAAGCTACAGGCACTCGTCTCGCCCGTTTTTTTACCGCAGAGAGCAGAGCACGTTGAGTTTTCTTCCTCTGCGCTCTCCGCAGTTAGCCACTTTTAGATCGTTGCAACTAATATGCAACTTTAATGGTAACCGAGAGGAGTTGGCATCCTCAGATGCCAACGGTCGCATTTGAGAATGCTCCCTTCTCTGGATGCGATGTAAAAGTTGCCCATTGCGTATCGTTGCCTGAAAGCTAGCATAGCACTCTACCGTAATTCAGCTGGGTACCTACGCGGACAAAACCAAGCTTTTCATAGAGCCGCTGCGCTCCCTCGGCAGCGGAGAGCCAGCAGGTGGCGTGGCCCATGGCGGCGTACCGGGCCAGGAGCCGCTGGCAAACGGCAAAGGCCAGCCCACGCCCGCGGTGCTGAGGTGCGGTCCACACGCCCGCCAGCTCGCCCGGCCCCTCCCCCATCTGTATCACGGCACCGGAGACAAGTTCATCTGCCTCCACCAGCACGGCGCCAATCACCAGCCCATTGGCCAGCCCGCGCTGCAAGTTAGGCAGCCAGCCTATGGCGTCCTCATCCTCTCCGCTGCCGCCATAGGCAATGCTTTGCTGCTTCAGATGTGCCCGCAGCAGCGTTTCGTTATCGGCGGTGAGCTGGCGGTATTGGGCCTGCGGAGGTGGATCTGGCGCGGGGGCCAGGTCGGCCGTTTGCAGCACCATCACCGGATCGCGCCGCTCGCACACCAGCCCGGCCTGGTCTAGTGCCGCCGCCAGGTTGGGGTGCAGCTCGGCGATAAATTCCAGGCGCGGCCGTTTGCCATGCTGCTCAAAAACCGACACCATATCGGCCACCGCTTCCGTCCAGTCGGCCGGGTCCCCCGGCAGCGGCGTGGCAAAGGTGAGATGGTCCAGGCTTTGGGGGGAGATGAAGATGTGGAAATACGGCCGTTCCACCACCAGCCGCTCCTGCCGCCCCACGTCCCGAATATTTGCCTCAATTTGAGCTAACAGTGCTTGATTCAAAGTCTTGCCCCACGCGTCGCCGCCGCACCACAATCCACACCACCATGCTCAAGGCCACCAAAATGGACACCAGCGTGGCCCAGGCCAGCGGCAGATCGACCCCGCCCAGCGACACCACGCGGCTGTCCAGGCGCACGGTTTCCAGCAGGGTCCGGCCGATGGCATACATGATCAGGTAAACGGCCGTCATCTCCCCAGGCAGCAGGCGCGCCCGACGCCGCCACAGCCACATCAGCAGGCCAAAGGTGAGGAAGTTCCACAGCGATTCGTACAGAAAGGCCGGATGGAAATAAGTAAAGTCGGCGAAAGCAGGCAGGCGGTGAAGCGGATCGATATTGATGGCCCACGGGACATTGGTGGGACGGCCGTACAGTTCCTGGTTCATGAAGTTGCCCCAGCGACCAAACGCCTGCCCCAGGGCCATGCCAACGGCAGCCATGTCGGCCCAGGGCAGCAGCGGCAGCCGGTTGCGCCAGGTAAAAAACAGCAGCCCCAGCGCGCCACCGGCCAGACCTCCGTAGATGCCCAGACCGCCGTTGCGCAAATTGAACAGAAGCTGCGGATTCTGGAAATAATCACGCGGGGACTCAATACCCAGCGCCGCCATGCTGGGCGAGGGCGTCAGCACGTGATACAGGCGCGCCCCAATCAATCCTAAAATCAGGCAAATAACGATGCCGTTCCAGACAAAATCAGGATTCCAGACGCGCCAGGGAGCCTCCTGCAGCCAGGCAGGGTCAGCATTTGGCACAGTATTCAAAGTCGTTTTCACTTCGTCGCGTTCTTCGTCTTTGAGCCGTAAGCCGCGTGGGTCAGTGCCCCAGAGCAACAGAAGCTCACCCACGCTCTGCACACCTTGCTTATTGAGCTTGTCTTGGACAGATTCGGAAAGAGAAACGGCCGTAAGCGGCATCTCCAAAAGTGATTTTGGAACCGCCTTTAAAAAGGCGTGTCGCCACCGTTCCCACGCCAGCCGAGATACCACAAAAGCGCCCAGGCCAATGCCCCCCACGATCAAAATCCCGTACCAGTAAACCGGCAGACCAAGCAGGGCAAATGCCTCTGCGCCAGGCATATCGTTGGTCCACAAATGGTAAATAAACAGTATGGCCAGGGCAACCGCCCACGCCACAATGATGATCCAGTACAGTTCAATTTTAGGGTAACGCACCAGCTTCAGCTCTGTCTCATTTACTTTAGTCATTGCCAGTGCGGCCCTCCTCCTGAGCAAGATAAGCCTGGGCCCAAACGTGGTACATACGCTGCCCCAGGGTGACATATGTGGCAACTGCCAGAATAATCAGTGCCAGGTCTGGCAGATTAAAGAACAGCAAGCCTATCATTACAAAATAACGCTCAACACGGCTGGCAATCCCTACCTTGCAGCTATAGCCCAACGCTTCTGCTCGTGCGCGCGCATAGCTCACCATGATGGAGCCTGTAATAGCCAGATAAGCAATTGCCAGCATGATGGCATCCTCTGACCTCATGTAAAACAAAATAAAACCGCCAAACAGTATGATTTCCGCCAGACGGTCCAGGGTAGAGTCTAAAAAGGCGCCAAAGCCGCCTTGTTTGCGGCCCAGTGCTCTGGCTAGCGCTCCATCGAAGGCGTCTAGCGGCGCTATAAAGAACATCGCCACCGCAGCCCAGGTCATAGAACCGGCAGCAATAAGCCAGGCAAACAAAAAGTGGGCCAGCATACCAATAACGGTCAGGGCGTCCGGAGAAAAACGGTAACGAGCCAGATACCCAACAACCGGATCGATAATAAACCTGGTATTGGCCCGCATAAAATCAGTTAAGGTTTTCCGCTCTTTTATGGGAGGAATCGTCTTTGTATCCATAGTTGCTCACATTGTTCTAAAGCTCTTGGCTTTCTTTTTCATCTTGCGCTCTTTATGGTTTACGTCGCAAGCGGATGCTATCTAAACAGCAGGTTGCTGTCAAGCGAGGTAGACATGTTTTAAATCTACCAATCATCCAGGCGAAGGCCCAACCAGGGGACCTGCATTTCAGCGTGGGTCATTCCCCCATGCCGTCCAATAAATTTATGTGCTTTGGGGCGTTCCGCTTCGCTAAAGAGCGTATGCCCGCCGCGCATAATCACTACTATGTCCCCCAGGCGATCAGCTAGGTTCGCGGCAAACGGCTCCGGGCCAAACAAACCAGCCTGCAAGGCGTCTTCTGTTGCAACGGCCGTCATCGCCTCACCCAGATAGGTATTGATGTAATCGAGAGCCGACCGGTGGCAGCCGTGTTTGGTGTACAAATAGAGCACGCGCGGCTCACCCGTTGGGCGCATTAGCAACAGTTTTTCTAGCAAGGGATGTGCAGACAAGAAGATTTGCTGGGAGAGGGGTGTCAGTGCCTGACCGTGATCGGCCGTAATAAGGAAGGCGGTATCTTGCCGTGCCGCCTCGCTTAGCACATCGAGGAACTCCGTTTGCAACAAATAGAATATAGCTCGAACTTCAGCAGAAACGGCCGTTCCCTGCCAGGTGTAGCGGTGGCTCAATGTATCAATCGAAGGCCAATAGGCATTGATAAACAGTCGCTCGCCTGCTCGCTTTTCCAGCAGGGTGCGCATTTGCACCAGCATGTCGGCAAAGGTTGCCGCGCCAAACGATTCGGTGACCCCACGGCCGTGCATTTGGCTCAAGATTGAATCAACAATCTCATAACCTTTAAACGCGTACGTGGAAATTCCGGAAGCTGCCAGCTGCTCGCCCACGCCAGGATGCTGCAAAAACGTTTTGGGGTCTAGCCCGGCTTCCACCAGGGCATCTGGCATCTTGAAAAACAGGGGCGAGAAGTCAAGCATACCGGCAGAAACGGCAAATTCTGGGAAAAAGAGGTGCAATCCCGCCAAGCCATGCTGTGCCGGGGCAGCGCCCGTCCATAAGCTGCTAAGTGCCGCCGCGGTAGTGGAGGGAAAGATGGAAGTGAGCTGCCCCGTGATGTGGGCCTTTTGGGCAACGGCCGTAACCAAATGCGGCAGCGCCTGGAACAAGTTCCAGCCAAAGGCATCTAAAGTCAAAAGCACCACTCGTTTTACATCGCCCAGCGGCCGCCACAACAAGTCTGGCAGCGCAGGCAAGCCGTGCAGTGGAGCACCTAGCAAAGCTGCCACCGTCGCTGGCACATTGGCAATAGAGCCGCCTGTATAATCAGGCGCTGTAAATTCGCTGGGAACAGCTAAGCCAAGCTTTTGCATGTCTGCTATATTCATTACGCTACACTTTTAACCTTTTTGATTTGCTATAATTTTAGGCAGCATTTGCATCTTGCGCAGAAACAGTACAACGTTTGCGCTGTATCTGGCCCAAATGACCAATGATATGATAAGGAGTTTTAGATGCGTTACGAAATTAATGGCACAACCTTACAAACTTTGGACATATACCTGGAGAATGGCGAATCTATCTTTACCGAGTCTGGCGGGATGGCCTGGATGAAGGGAGATGTTGAGATGTCTACCAATACACGCGGCGGCCTGCTAAAAGGGCTGGCCCGCAGCCTCTCCGGCGAATCCCTCTTCCTGACAACCTACACCTGCAAAGGCGTCCAAAGCATGGTGACATTCACTCCAGAGGCGCCGGGCTCTATTTTGCCTGTAGCCCTAGGCAAGGGTGAAAGCCGCATTTGCCAGAAGGATGCCTTTATGGTGGCCCAGGATTCTATCTCGCTAGAAATACACTTTCGGCGCAAGCTGGGCAGCGGCCTGTTCGGCGGCGAGGGTTTCATTTTGCAGAAAGTGACGGGCCCTGGCCTGGCCTGGGTTGAAATTGCGGGTGAAGTGCGTGAATATGCCTTGCAAGCGGGCGAAACCATGCAGGTGGATCCGGGTCACATTGCCATGTATGAACCCTCGGTGGACTACGATATTCAGCGGGTAAAGGGCGTGAAAAACATATTGTTCGGCGGTGAAGGGCTTTTCCTTGCGTCGCTTACCGGGCCAGGGCGCATCTGGTTGCAAAGCTTGCCGCTCTCCAATCTGGCCTCTAAGCTCATGCAGTATATGCCGCAAAAATCAAGCTAACATAGTGTAAGAAGAAAAGCCAGGGCTAACCCTGGCTTGTTTTTCGGCTTTTTGTTTTGTGCTACGGCCGTTTTCCAACGACCTCTCTCTTCCATGCAGCTTATTTAAAACACCGCATGTTTCTCACACCTTAAGATTTGTCCTCCTGTTTAAACACCCAACAGAACAAACCTAAACGAGGGTCTTACTTTTGCAAAGAGTCACGCATGGCGGTCATGCGCGAAGACACGCTGCTGTCCACCACCTTGTCGCCCACACGAATCACCAGGCCACCCAAAATGCTGGGGTTCACCTTGAAGGTTACCTGTTCCAGATTTAAGGTGCGCTTTACTTCTGCCTGCTCAGCATCGGTAAGCGGTACTGCACTAGTAACCTCACCCGTGGTGCCAGATAGCTTTGCTGCATCTGCCGGAACTTTGGCAAAGAAGTCAGCAATAATGGCATGCTGACGGCTCTCATCCAAAGATTCGCCAACCAGCTTATTGGCTGCAGCAATGGCGATTGAAGCAATCTGTCCGCGAGCACCTGCCATAATGTTGTTACGTTCTTCTTGAGCCGCTTCACGCGCCGAAGCTAGAATTTGTTCCGCTTCTTTCTTGGCCTGCGCCTGCATGCTGTTAGCTGTTTCCTCAGCCTGTGCCGTGGCATCAATACGCAGCTGAGCTGCTTCCGCTCGCGCGGCATCCATGATCTTTTTGGCTTCTGCATCTGCATTGTCGCGAGCAATCGCTGCCTGACGGGCATCTTCCAGCCCCTTGGCAATCTTCGCTTTCCGCTCTTCCAGATTGTTGATGATGGGGTTATATAGATAACCGCGCAACACCATAAACAAAATGACGAAGAGAAGAATCTGCATCAAGATGTAGCCTAAATTAATACCTAATGCGTCCATTTATTTTTCTCCTAATTCATCCTTGTTATAAGGTAACAAAACCAGCTATTAAGCAACAAAGATTAGAATCAGGGCGACAACCAGAGCGTAGATAGCTACAGCTTCAGCCAGAGCCACACCCAAAATCATGTTACCCGTAATTGTACCGGCAGCATCTGGGTTACGAGCAATACCCTGTACGGCACCACCCACCACGATACCCACGCCAGCACCGGCGCCAATTGCACCTGTCATGGCCAAACCTGCACCAAGAAGTTTTAAGCCCTCGGCGATTGCTACTGCTGCTTCTAATTCCATGATATATATCCTCCAAACAAGTTGTTATTCTCTAAATTGGAACGGCCTAAAGCCAGTATCGATTCAATAAGTTAGTTATGATTAATGCTCTTCACCATGATGCGATTCTGTTGCACCCTTCATGAAGGTTAAAGTCAATAAAGCAAATACCACACCTTGCAACAAACCAATACCAAATTCAAGATGGTAGAAAAGCAAGTTTGCCGCAGGAAGCAAGGAAGCAATTACGAAGAGCAAGACCATTCCCGCAAAAATGTTACCCAGAAGTCGGAAAGCAAACGATACAATTTTGAAAATTTCTGAAATGAATTCCAGAAGACCAACACCTGTGTCCATTACAGCGAGAGGTGATTCGGCAATTTTGTCAGCTTTCCAGGTAAAGAATTTTGACCAGTAGCCCAACCCTTGCGCACGCATTCCGTAATATTGCGTCATAATCACAGAGATAAGCGCCAGCGCGAGTGTAAAGTTCAAATCAGTTGCGGCTGGACGCAAATAGGGCACGATTGTCCAGTCTGCGGCCTCAGGATTCAGGCCAGTGGGCGCGTGATGAATCTCCGGTCCCAGTGGGGCATCAGCATCGGCGTTTGTTTCAGGATTTAGCAGAAAGAGGCCGTTGCGCAGTCCCTGGCTATTTTCTTCTAAAGCTGCCTCTTCAAGATGCTCTGCTTCTTCACCCTCAATGTGGTGACCTGTTTCAAGTTCGGCCTGATGGATAGCGATTTCACCACTGGTTTCCCACTTGCCAATCGAATCATATCCGGGTATCAGCGCCATCCAGTTGGCTAAGACAATCCACAGAATGAAGGTCATAAAGAACGGAAAGAATGCCTTAGTCCATTTTCCCGCGTACCCTTCAACATAGTTGTAGGCCATTTCTATGATCATCTCAAAGAAATTGTAAAAGCCCATGGGGACTTCGTCTGCTGTACGAGAGCGAGCTC
>JBHIWP010000218.1:0-9998 GCA_041987425.1 Promineifilaceae bacterium (SeqCode)
GCCTGGGCGGCCACACTCAGCGCGGTGAGCGCCCCCATTGAGTGCCCAAACAGAAACGGCCGTTCCAACCCCAGCGCCTCGATGAAGCCAACTGCGTCATTGCCTAGCTGCTCGTAGGAAAGGTTGTGTACAGGGCCTTCTGTACGGCCGTGTCCTCGAGCATCGGGCATAATGACATCATAAGCGCGGGCTAAATCATTAGCTACCCGGTTCCAGCAACGGCCGCTGTCTGTATAGCCGTGCCACAAAAGAAGTGGCTGTTTGCCGTTATTGCTACGGCCGTAAAACACTTTTAGATCTTTCACCTGGGCATACCCTGTGGTAAACATTTTCCTTCCTGCCTTTACTTGTAGTGAACCATTTAGCACTGATTTCTATTCTAGAATTATGTAATCGGCAAAAGATTTTGCAGAAAAACGATGGGCGTCTGGGCCGATTGCTCAAGCAATTGGCAAATTTTATAGATAATCTATTTTCAAAGACTATTTGCCAATTGCCTATACTGAACAAAAATTCTGCTTGACCGATAAAAAAAGGCATGGTAGACTGTTCGCCGTAACACAAATAAAAAAACTTTTAAGGAGGTACCCACAAGATGGCTCAAGTAAATAACAACATCTTCGGAAACGTAGTTTTACGTTGTGTGGGTACACCTGTTAACTGCTAAGGCTCCAAAACTGACTATTTTTGGATGAATTTGCGGCCACGGGTGTACAGCCTGTGGCTTTTTTGTTGCCCGTTCCTGGCAGCCCCAGCCACCATCACACAGCGTTGATTGGTGGCTTTTTTGTTTCTCTCCCCTCTCCAAGCAAACAAAAGCCACGTTCCCTGTCTAAAACCTTTGGGATGTTTGCCGGATCATACTAAAACCGGTCCAAATTCAATCTAATGAACAAATTTGAGGCTTTTGAGAAGTTTGAAGCATATCAATATGACGACAACAGTCGGCAGGCCCGACGCAACCGCCCTGGCCCCAAGAAGAACAAGAAGGATCGTCGTGCCAGCCAAATCATGCGTGACATACGAGAGATGGATGACGGCACAGACACATGGATTCCAAGCTATGCCAAAGCATTGGACCCGCGCCACCACGAGCGGCAGTGGGTCATTGAATCCGTTGGTCCTTTTTACCGCGACCAAATAGTAACGGACGTAACGCGGCTAGTAAAAGGGGGCAAAGAGGCAAACGTGTACGCCTGTACGGCCCATCCAGCCACCGGGATGGACCTCATTGCGGCCAAGCTGTACCGCCCACGCATGCTGCGCCATCTAAAAAACGACGCCGTTTACAAGGCGGGCCGGCTGCTGCGCGATGCCGAAGGCAAGCAAATCAAAGGGCGACGTGAAAAGCTGGCCCTGCGCAAAAAAACCAATTTTGGCAAACAAGTGGATATCCAATGGTGGATTGGTAATGAATACCGTACGCAAACCCAGCTCTTTGAGGCAGGGGCAAACGTTCCTAAGCCGATTGCACACCAGGGGAATACGATTTTAATGTCTTACATTGGGGATGCGTATGGCCCAGCCCCTACCTTGAGCGAGGTCCGTTTGCCGCAGGACGAAGCCGAATCGCTGTTTCAGTGCGTGATGGACAATGTAGCGCTGATGCTAAATAACCACCTGATTCATGGCGATCTCTCTGCATACAACATCTTGTACTGGGAGGGAGCGATTTACCTGATTGACTTTCCACAGATGGTAGAGGCGCGACACAATCCACATGCTTTAGAGCTTCTGGAGCGAGACATCACTCGCGTGTGCGAATACTTCAGCAGCTTTGGCATCGAAAACGATCCGGTTCACCTGGCGCGTGGGCTTTGGGAACCGTATATGGGGCCAGGTGAATAATGCCGAAAACAGAAGAAATGAACAACAGAGAATTATTGCAGCGCTATCTACGGCCGTACACTCCCCGTCTCTTTGGTTTAAGCGCCTTGCTGGCAATCAGCATTGGCTTGCAGCTCTATGGCCCCCAGGTGATTCGGGACTTTTTGGACGCGGCACAGACGGAGACGGCCGTTCGCGTGCTTGTCAATCTAGGCGTTTTGTACTTTGCTGTAACCGTAGCCCAAAAAGCAGTCTCTCTCTACACCACCTACCTGAGCGAAGATCTGGGCTGGGCCGCTACAAATGGCTTGCGCGCGGACCTGACAGCGCACACGCTGCGGCTAGACATGGGCTTTCATAAGCTGCAAACACCCGGCGAACTTATAGAACGCATTGATGGCGATGTCAGCAACCTGGCAGAGTTTTTCTCTCAACTGCTGGTGGAGGTGTTAGGCAATACCGTTTTGGTCATTGGCATTTTGGTGCTGCTATTTCGTGAAGATTGGCGCATTGGGCTGGTTGGCCTGGCCTATGGTCTGCTCACGCTGGGGCTGCTGCAAATCATTCGTCGGCCCACGGTAACCGTGTGGCGCGACGTAAGCGAAGCCTACGCCAGGCTGCATGGCTACGTTGAAGAACGAATCGGTGGTACAGAGGATATTCGGGCCAATGGCGGTGAGCCATATGTTTTCCAAAAGCTGTATCCGCTGCTGGCCAACGTGGCCCAAAGTCGCATCCGGGCCAACGTGATTGGCGGCTACACCTTCAGCAGCAGTTACATACTCTACGTATTGGCCATTGTGGCCACGCTGGCCCTGGCGGGCATATTCTACCTGCAGGGGCAAATAACAATCGGTACGCTGTTCTTGCTGGTGGCCTACGTGCGGCTGATGGAATCGCCCATCAAGTACATTCGGCGGCAAATCAGCGACCTGCAAAAAGCTGTCGCCAGCATCGGCCGTATTAACGAATTTTTGCACCTGAAGCCAGACGTGCAGGAATCTGCCACTGCCCAGTTGCCGGAGAAAGCAACGGCCGTTTCCTTCCGAAACGTCTCTTTCGCCTATAAAGACCAGTTGTCAGTAAACGGCAATCAGTATTCGGTAAACGGTAACCAATCTCAATCCTCCAATCTCCAGTCTCAAAATGTCTTGCACAACGTCAGCTTCAAGCTGGAAGCAGGCAAAGTGCTGGGGTTGCTAGGGCGCACCGGCAGCGGCAAGACAACGCTAACGCGCTTGCTTTTCCGATTGTATGACGTAGATGCGGGCAGCATTACCCTGGACGGCATCGATCTGCGCCAGGTGAGTTTATCTGCCGTGCGACAACACATCGGCATGGTGACGCAGGAAGTTCAGCTTTTCGAGGCCACGGTGCGCGACAACCTGACGCTGTTCCGCCGCTACGATCCCACCAAAGCGCCTATTTCCGACACCCAAATTGCGGAAGCCCTGCACACACTGGGGCTAGGCGACTGGCTGGCTGGGCTGCCAAGTGGCCTGGATACGGTGCTGAAAGCGGGCGGCCAGGGGCTTTCTGCCGGGCAGGCGCAACTGCTGGCCTTTACGCGCGTTTTTCTGCGCAATCCGCAGCTGGTGGTTCTGGATGAAGCCTCGTCCCGGCTGGACCCGGCCACGGAGCAGCTTTTGGAACGGGCCATTGATACGCTGCTGCACGGCCGTACCGCCATCATCATTGCCCACCGCCTGCGCACGGTACAGCGGGCCGATGACATATTGATTTTGGAAAACGGCCGTATTCAGGAACACGGACCACGATTGCAGCTGCTCAACGATCCCGATTCGCGCTTTGCCCAACTGTTGCAAACCGGGCTGGAGGAGATGCTGGTCTAATGAAAATACGCACCGTGTGTTGCAACACAAATGGAATGATTATTTATGAATGACAAACTCTCGATTAAGAGCGGTACCTGGTCACTGATTCGCTACCGACCCTGGCACTTTGTGCTGAGCGTGGCGCTGGGGCTTTACGTTTTTGGCATGCGTCTGGTCCCCGGCTGGCTGGAAAAAAGTTACTTTGATCGGCTGGATGGAGCGGTGGAAACAGCTACTTCGACAGGCTCGGCACAGGCCGTTACGCCTCACACGCTCTCCAATGTCCTGTGGACCCTGTTGCTGCTTATCGTCGCTGTGGAAGTAAGCCGGATGGTGCTTAACGTTCTGGGCGATTGGGCGGCTGTCAAGGTGCGCATGGCCGGGCAATCGCTCATGCGCATCAATCTACTGCAAAACATCCTGCATAAGCCAGGGGCGCAGCCATTGCCCGTACCAACTGGCGACGTCATCAACCGCACGGATGATGATCTGGCCGACTTTGCTGACTTCCCCACCTGGATTCCCGAGCTGGCGGGACACATCATCTTTGCCATCTTTGCTCTGATTATTATGTTTCGTATTGCGCCGGGAATTACGGCCGTTGCTATTCTGCCCCTCATTGGCGTCTTTTTCCTCACCCGCTGGGCCTGGAGCCGCTTTCTAAGCTACGTGCGCATCAGCCGCGTTAGCGACAGCCGGGTCACGGCTTTTCTAGGCGAAACGTTTGGCGCCATTCAGGCCATAAAGGTAGCTGATGCTGAAGTTGGGGCCATTGGCTACCTGCGCGAACTAAGCGAGCAGCGACGCACGGCCAACGTGCGCTTTGGCCTCTTCTGGGCCATCTTTCAATCCGTGACGGACAACATGGGCGATGTGGCCGTGGCGCTAATGGTGGTGATGGCGGGCTTCTCGATGCAAAATGGCACCTTCAGCGTCGGGGATTTTGTGCTGTTTAGCACGTATCTCTTCTTCGTTTCCCGCGTTCCAGCCCAAATTGGCAGCTATCTTTCCGAGATCGCCCAGCAGCGCGTGGTGCTGGACCGCCTGCAAGAGATCACGCCAGAGGCCGCGCCAGAAAGCCTGGTGGGCCACGTGCCCATCTACGAGGATGAACCGGCTCCGGTCATCACCAAACCGGAGAAAACGGCCGCAGACCGGCTGGAGGTTTTGGAGGTGGAAGGATTGCGTTTTGAGTATTCAGTACTCAGTAAGCAGTATTCAGTAAACTCTGATTCACAGAACACTGATCTACTGATTACTGACCCACTGATCACCGAAAACTGGACCCTAAGCGACATCACCTTCACCATCCCGCGCGGCAGCTTTACGGTGATTACGGGCAAGATTGGCTCGGGCAAGACGACGCTGCTGCGCGTGCTGCTGGGGCTGCTGCCTGCGGCTGGCGGTGAGGTTCGCTGGAACGGCCGTCTCATCACCGATCCCGCCACATTCTTTACGCCTCCGCGCGCGGCCTACACGCCACAGGTACCACGCCTGTTCAGCGAACCGCTGCGCGACAACATTCTGCTCGGTTTGCCGGCGAATGGGCTGGATCAAGCAGTGGAAACGGCCGTGCTCAAACCGGACATCGCTCAGCTTGAAGCCGGGCTAGAAACGGTGGTTGGACCGCGCGGGGTGCGGCTGTCTGGCGGGCAGGTGCAGCGCGCCGCCACCGCCAGAATGCTGGTGCGCGATGCTGAATTATTGGTGTTCGACGATCTGTCTAGCGCGCTGGATGTGGAGACAGAAGCCAGCCTGTGGGAGGGCATTTTTGGTGGGAATTGGAGATCGGAGATTGGAGATTCTGTAACAAAATCTCCAGTCCCGCAGCCGCAAGCTGCTGATCTCCAATCTCCCACCTGCCTGGTCGTCAGCCATCGCCGCGCCGTATTGCAACGGGCGGACCAGATTATTGTGCTGGAAGACGGCCGTATTGCCGCCACCGGCACTTTGGATGAGCTGCTGCTAAGCTCGCCCGCCATGCGGGAGCTGTGGCAGCAGGAACAGGAGGAACAACATGTCTAGTATTGAACTATTAGAAAATGAGATTATGATGGCTAAGATGCCTGACGTGCCTGGACTGCGCTTTCGCGGTTTTCAGGGCGAGAGTGATTACGCGCATATTACAGCTATCATAAACGGTAGTCGGGAAGCCGATCAGCGCGAATGGGTGGCAACGGTGGCAGAAACGTCAACTGACTATGCGCATCTTACCAACTGCGATCCGTTTACGGATATGATCTTTGCTGAGGTAGAAGGCGATGTGGTGGGATACGGCCGTTGCTGGTGGAACAATCAGGTAGATGGCACTATCGCCTACTGCTTCTTTGCTTTTCTGCTGCCCCAATGGCGCAAGACGGGCATTCGCCTGGCAATGATGCGCTACCTCAAGCAGCGTTTGCGCCAAATCGCGGCAGACCATCCGGCCGAGAAGCAAAAGCGATTCGTCAACTGGGCAGACGAACCGGAGACGGACTGGATCGACCTGCTCCAGCGTGAGGGGCACAAGATTGTGCGCTACGGTCTGGACATGGTACGGTCGCACTTAGATGATATCCCTGCCTGCCCTGTGCCGGATGGCATAGAGATACGGCGCGGCACGCTGGCCGAGTGGCGGCAAATTTGGGAAGGCGCGCGCGAAGCATTTCGCGATCATTGGGGCATGTCTGAATGGTCCGAGGAAAGCTTTGCCGCTTGGAGCCAATACGACCACTTCAATCCGGAACTATGGCAGATTGCCTGGTCTGGTGATGAGGTGGCTGGCGGCGTGCTTAACTTCATCGATGAGAAGGAAAACGAGACGTTTGGGCGGCTGCGCGGCTACACTGAAACGATTTTTGTGCGACGGCCGTGGCGCGGCCAGGGCATTGCCAAAGCGCTCATCGCCCTCAGCTTCCAGGTCTTGAAGGATGTGGGCATGACTGAAGCGGCGCTGGGTGTTGATGCCGAAAATTTGACCGGCGCGCTGCACCTGTACCGCAAAATGGGCTTTGAAGAGGTCAAGCGCGGCATGACTTTCCACAAGCCGCTGTAACCAAGATTGGACCAATTTCGGCTCGCAAAGAAAAATCAAGTGGGCAAATTGGTCCAATCTCTAACCCCCACACAAGGAGATGAGTTTGGCAGTAAACACAAAAGGGAAACGTAAGGTTAAGGTGAAGGGACGGCCGTACATCTGGTACGTCGAGAGCAAAGATGAGCACATTCCTGAGGAAGGTGGTTTTGTAGACCACACGCCGGAGCGATTTGTGCACATCATCGCTACTAACAAGAAGTTCATCGTCCATTACCGCATTCCCAAAGAGGGCGATGAATACACCACCCTGCGCGTGGAAGGCGAACAGTTCCCCCGCCAGCCCGGGGCCAAAGAGGTGCAGGTGCCCCGCTGGAAACACGACAGCAAGCCGTACCCGACCAACGACTTCGTGCGCCGCCTCATCGGCTGGTGCATGTCGACAGAAAATACAAATGAAACAAACTAAGTATTGTGCAATCTTCAAAAGGATAACAAATAACTGAATGACACCAGAGGAAAACCACAAAAGCATCGTTCGACGCTACATTGAAGAAGTCATTAACCAGAATAAGATTGAAGTAATTGACGAAATATTCGCTCCCGAAAGGCGCGATCAAGTACGGGCGTTTTTGTCTGGCGATGATGATCCTTTTCCAGACGGCCGTGAAGAAATTATCGATATCGTTGCCGAAGGCAATAAAGTTATGGTGCGTTGGAATTTCCGGGGAACCCACCTGGGCACCTACCTCAATGTTCCCGCCACCGGCAGATCCATTGAGATGATTGGCTTTGCCGTCTATTACTTTGAGGATGGGCAAATTGTGGATGACTTGATGATGACCAGTAACTATGGCGCATTGAAGCAAATGGGCGTCAAGTTTATACCACCAGGATAACTTCATGAGTAAAAAGAAGAAAGAGATTCGCCGCCAGCAGCGCAAAGCATGGGACAGTGAAAAAGGGCGGCGCAAGAAGATTCGCCACAATACGGCTGCAAACCAGGAAAAGCACCGCGTCGACTGGCAGCCGCTGGTGCCGAATGAAGATGGCCAGATAGCCGACCAGCGCATTATGCCGCTGGATGAGCTGGACCGGCGCAAAGCAGTCGAGGAACAATCGGCAGCGGCGCTGGTGCAGACGCTGGACGATGAACAGTGGCAGCATATGGCTGCCGAAACGCCATTTTTGCTAGGCAAAGTGGTGGAAGTAAGCCGCGGCCTCTGCCGGGCAGAGGTAAATGGCAATACGATTGTCTGTGACGTGCGCGGCACCCTCATTGCCGAGGGGTCGGGCTACACCAACATTTTGGCGGTAGGTGACCGGGTGCTGGTGCAGCCGCTCAGCGAGGAGCGCGGCCTGGTGGAAGGCGTGCTGCCCCGCCGCAGCGGTCTGGCCCGTGCAGACAGCTTCGACGTGCATCTCAAGCAGATCATCGTTGCCAACGTGAATCAGCTGCTGGTTGTGGCCGCCTGGCTGGAACCGAAGCTCTGGCTGCAAATGGTGGATGAATATTTGATTGGCGCGGCGCGAAATGGGTTGAAAACGGCCGTTTGCATCAACAAAATCGACCTGGCCAAAGACAGAACGGAAATCGAAGAAGTTGTGGCTCCTTATCGCCAGCTCAACATCCCCGTGTTCCTTACCAGCGCCGCCGAGGGTGCGGGCATTGAACCAGTGCGCGACTTTTTGCGCGGACAGGAGACCGTGCTGGCAGGGCTGTCTGGAGTGGGCAAATCGACCCTGCTCAATGCCGTACAGCCCGGCTTGCAGCTGCGCACCAGCGAGGTGAGCAACTTGAAGAGCCGCGAAGGCCGGCACACCACCACCCAGGCCGTTATGCTGCCCCTGGCAACGGGCGGCAGCGTGGTAGACACGCCAGGTATTAAAGATGTGGGCCTGCAGGGTTTACACCCTGATGATTTAATTGACTTTTACCCTGAGCTGGTGGACGTCGTGGGCTACTGCCGCTTTAGCGACTGCACACATTCACACGAGCCGGGCTGTGTGGTGAAAGAGGCTGTGGAGAACGGCCGTATCACCCAATGGCGCTACGATAATTATGTCAATCTATTTGAGATTTTAGCAGAAGCTACTTAATAAAAAGGAAAATTCATGCAAACGCGAACCGGATTTGCCCCAGTCAACCGGGCGCAAATCTATTTTGAAATTTCTGGCGAGGGCCACCCCCTGATCCTGCTTCATGCCGGGGTGGCAGACGGCCGTATGTGGGACGATCAGTTTGCCGTTTTTGCCCAAAGGTTCCGCACCCTCCGTTATGATCTACGCGGCTTTGGTCGCTCCGCCATGCCCGCGGGCCGTTTCAGCCACCACGATGATGTGGCTGGGCTGCTCGATTATTTACAGGTGCAGCGGGCCATCGTCCTGGGCATCTCTTTCGGCGGCAAGGTAGCCATTGATTTTGCCCTGGCCTATCCGCAGCGCGTGTTAGCACTGGTGTTGGCTGCACCGACTATTGGCGGTAGTGAACCGTCCGAGCGCGTCATTGAGTTTTGGGAGCAGGAGGAACTGGCAATTGCGCGCGGCGATCTGGATACGGCCGTAGAGCTAAACCTGCGCCTGTGGGTTGATGGGCCGCACCGCCAGCCGGGTGAGGTGAACGCCAGGGTGCGCCAAACAGTGGGCCAGATGCAGCGGGACATTTTCCAAATGGAAATTCCGGAAGATGTTGAAGTGGTGAGATTAGAACCGGCGGCTAACGGCCGTTTAGCCGAAATCGCCGCGCCTACTCTGGTGCTGGTGGGCGCGCTCGATTTACCTGAGATGTTGGAGCAGGCAACGTGGCTGGCTGAGCATATTCCCAACGCGCAGTTCGCGACCATTTCCGGCACAGCCCACATGCTCAACATGGAAAAGCCAGAACAGTTTAACCAAATAGTGGGTAATTTTTTTCTGAAAACAGAACGCAGAGCAGCCCGAATTGCCTGAGAAACAAATTAGGGTAATCAGCTTCCTATTTTAAAGAGCATAAACATGATTCGCTTAGAACCAGAACAGTTTAGCAATGCCGTGCCCCTGTTTGCCGGGATGGCCGAGTCGCCGGGCGAGCAGATCCTGTATCAGGGACGAACGTACAAGATCTACCGCGGCATGGGCTCCCTGGGCGCCATGCAGGCCGGCTCCTCCGACCGCTACTTCCAGGACAACACCGCCAACGTGGACAAGCTGGTGCCGGAAGGCGTTGAAGGCCGGGTTCCCTACAAGGGTTCCGTGCTGGCCGTGATCCACCAGCTGATGGGCGGCCTGCGCGCCTCCATGGGCTATGTGGGCTGTGCCACCATCGACCAGATGCGGGAGACCGC
>JBHIWP010000219.1:0-9946 GCA_041987425.1 Promineifilaceae bacterium (SeqCode)
GCGTGGTTCTTTTGGAACAGCTTTCCAGAGTTTGGCTCTGGCATTCCCGGCAACTTCCTCTTTGATCTGGGCGCCACGGACGGAACCTTGCCCGGACACCCCGGCGTGATAGTAGATAACAGCAACGTTGTTTACCAGACAGATTTAGATCCAGCGTTAAGCGCCGCTGAGCAGGCTCTAAACGACAATGTTGTGCGTATCGAGGCCGATCCCCATGCCCGTCGAAGCGATGCCAATCCGGCCGTTACTGGCAACATTTCCGTCCCTGTGTTAACCATGCACAATTTAGGCGATCTCTTTGTGCCCTTTCATAATGAAGTGGCTTATGCTGAAGACGTTGCCAGCCGAGGAAACGGCCATCTGCTGGTGCAGCGTGCAATTCGCGGTGTTGGTCACTGTGGGTTTACCACGCATGAATATGAAACTGCCTTTGCTGACCTGGTGAGCTGGGTAGAGGACGGTATTAAGCCCGCGGGTGACGTCGTTTTAGATCCAGCGGTTGTTGCTGGTGCGGATTATGGCTGTCAGTTTACAGATTTTGACACGCCAGGCGGCCACCTGCTGCCAGCGCCGTGTCCATAACATCACCACGGAAACGTGCAGCTTAATTTAAAGCTTAAATCAGCCCGATCCCACAAGCATTGGGCTGATTTGTTTTCTGCACGCTGCCTCAGAGCGCCGCTGTTAGAACTGGTACTGTTTTTTAAACACTATATTTTAGAAGAAAAGAAAGTGTATACTTAGCTGAGTAGCGGAAACTGGCAACGGGCCGGTAGTAAAGGAAAACAAATCTTTGGCTGAAGAACCATTGGAGAGTTTAGCTTTCCAAAAAATGCTGTTCGCTTCCCAAATTGAGGCTTCGCCTGACGGTGTTCTGGTTGTGTCCAATGAGAGAAAATGGCTCTCATACAATCAGCGCTTTATAGAGATGTGGCGTATTGCTGAAGAGGTGGCTGCCCGGCGGGATAGCAAGATGGCACTGCAAACCGTGAAGGAACAGTTAGCTGACCCTGAACGGTTTTTGGCCCGAATCGAGCAGCTTTATGCCCAGCCAGAAGAGCAGTCGCTTGATGAAGTTCACATGAAAGACGGCCGTATCCTGGAACAGTACAGCAGCTCTGTTAAGGATGAAAAGGGCAAACGTTACGGCCGTGTCTGGTATTATCGAGACATTACTGCCCGCAAGCTGTCTGAACACGCCCTACAGGAAAGCGAAGAACGATTCCGCAATCTCGTCGAAGGCTCCACGCAGGGCATTGTTTTGTATGAGGCCAGTGGAGAGATTCTGCTGGCTAACGCCGCGGCTGAGCGCATTCTGGGCCTGACGGTGGAGCAAATGATGGGGCGCACCTCATTCGACCCCCAGTGGCGCACCATTCATAAAGACGGCACTCCTTTCCCTGGTGAAGATCACCCGGTAACGGTGAGCCTGCAAACAGGCAAGCCGGTGCGCGACACAATCATGGGTGTGTATAAGCCAGACGGTGCACTGAGCTGGATTTCAATTAATTCTCAGCCGTTAAGACACCCCGACGAAGCACGTCCCCATGGGGTTGTCGTTACTTTTGATGACATCACCGAGTTTAAACAAGCTGAAGAGAGACTTCGCCAACAGGCAGCTCAACTAGAAGCCTTGCACCAGATAGGCATAGAGCTGGTGTCAGAGCTGGACTTAGATGTGCTGCTAAATTCCATTATGGCTCGCGTGATAGAATTGTTGGCAACGGATTTAGGCGCGTTGTGTCTCTACCATCCAGAAGAAGATGTGCTAAAGGTTGTTGCCACCAATGATCCAAACACGCCACTTGTAGGCCGGACCTTTCAGCGGGGGGAGGGGTTGGCAGGCAAAATATGGCAGCTCGGTGCGCCCATGGTTTTGGAAGATTACCAGGCCTGGGAAGGTAATATTCCTTCGCTGGCAGACCGCATTGGACACACCGCGGCCGCTGGTGTACCCATATTTTGGGACGGTAAGGTACAGGGAGTGATCACCCTGTCATCTGCCAAAAAAACCTATCAATTTACCCCTGGTGACATGAAGATTTTAAGTATGTTTGCCACGCAAACGGCCGTTGCCCTGCAAAATGCTCGTTTGTATGAGCAAACCCAGCAGCATGCGCGCCAGCTTGAGCTAGAAATAGCCGAGCGGAAAAAAACGGAAAAGGCGCTGCGTGAAAATCAGCGACGATACCAGGCACTTTTTGAGCAAACAAACGATGCAATATTCATCATTGGGCCAGATTTAACCCTGGGGACTGACCTCGTTCACTTTGCTGTCAATCAGCAAGCAGCCGATCTTTTGGGCTACACAGTTGACGAATTGGTTAACATGCCTATCAAAAACATTGTTGCGCCCGATACGTGGGACACCTCTGTGGAAATGGCCAGAATGCTGCGCCAAAATGGAACCGTTCCCGTCTATGAACGACGAATGGTTAAAAAAGATGGCACGCCAATTTGGGTAGAAATTAACCCATTACAGGTCTATGATGACGATGGCAAACCACTGCATGTACTCAGCATTGTGCGGGACATTAGCGAGCGAAAGCGAGCGGAGGAGGCCTTGCAGGAGGTTAATCGCACTTTAAGGGAGCGCGTGGATGAATTAGCGGCTTTGAACCAGATTAGCCAGACGCTTGCTACCGTAACCGATATGCAGAGCACCTTGCAAATTGTGGCCGAAACAATGGGGCAGATGCTGCGGGCTTATAACACGGTTGTTTCTTTATATGATGAAGCTTTAGATCAGGTGAAGATAATGACCCACTATCGCAGTTCGCCCAATGATCGCAGCCTGATTGGCACGACCTTTTCCCTGGCAGAAAACACGTCTACCGCACAGGTTATTCGCACGGGGCAGCCTCTTGTGGTTCCCCAACCCCTCACCAATCCGCTGACGAGGCATATTTATGACTATGTTCGAGAGCGGAACTTGCAGCATTTGATGACCGTGCCACTGCGGATTCGGGGAGCGGTGATTGGAACGATTACCACCGTTCGCATCCAGGCGGATAATCCGTTTACGCCAGCCGAGGTTAAGCTGGCAGAGACGATTGCCGGTAATATTGCGGGGGCCATTGACGTTGCCCACCTGTTTGAGCAAATGCAGCAGGCGAAGGACGCAGCGGAAATGGCTAATGAAGCCAAGAGCCAATTTCTGGCTACGATGAGCCATGAACTGCGGACTCCGCTAAACGGCATTTTGGGCTATGCTCAAATTTTGCAGAGGGATACGGCCGTTACTCCCCGGCAGCGCAATGGTTTAAGCATCATTGAGCAAAGCGGTAAACATTTGCTGCTGCTGATCAACGATATATTAGACCTGGCCAAAATTGAGGCAGGCAAAATTGAGCTCCATGAAATAGAGTTTTACCTGCCTACTTTTTTATACAATATCGGGGAATTTATGCGGCTTCGCGCCGAACAAAAAGCACTCACCTTTCACTTTGAGAGCGCCAGGCTGCCCGCAGTCGTTCACGGCGATCAACAGCGTTTGCGGCAGGTGCTTATTAATCTGCTCGGCAATGCAATCAAATTTACGGACAAAGGCAGCGTCACGCTTCGCATTCAGCCTGTGGATGGCAGGCTTTCAGCTACAAAACCGCATTTTCGCTTCGAGATTGAAGATACGGGCATTGGCATTTCAGCCGAAGAGTTGCAGACTATCTTTGAGCCCTTTCAGCAGGCTGGTGAAATAAAGCGTCAGGTAGAGGGCACCGGCCTGGGTTTAGCTATCAGCCAAACATTAATCGAGCTTATGGGCGGCGAACTGCAAATCATAAGCAAGCCAGGTGAGGGCAGCCGTTTTTGGTTTGATATTCCCCTGGGTGTGCCGTTGGAATGGCAACAAGAAACGGCCGTGCCTGAACGCAACATCATTGGCATCTATGGTCCTGCGTCTACCCTGCTGATCGTGGATGACATCCCCGAAAACCGCCTACTGCTTGTCGATTTGCTGTCACCGCTTGGGTTTAATATTTTAGAAGCAGGGGATGGGCAAAAAGCTTTGCACCTGGCCAAAGAGTCACAGCCTGACGCCATTATCATCGACCTGTTTATGCCACAAATGGATGGATTTGAATTAATAAGATGTATTCGCAGCCTGCCCGAGACAAAGGAAGCGTTTATTATTACAGCCTCGGCCGATCCGCATCAGGACAACCGGGACAAGAGCATTTCGGCTGGCAGCAATGCATTTCTTGCCAAACCAATCCAGATAGATTATTTGCTTACCTTGCTGCAGCAGCACTTAGAGTTTGAGTGGCTTTATCAGCCGCTGTCGGAAGTTACTACCAAAGTAGAGGCTTATCCTGCCTATCATCTGCCGTCCAAATCTGAGCTAAAGTTGCTCTATAGTCTGGCGTTGAAAGGAGATGTTGGCGCCATACGCCACAAAGCATCCAGCTTAATTAAATCAGATAAAGCGTTAGAACCATTTGCTATAAATTTGCAGAAGTTGGCGAAAAATTTTAAGGTAAATGAGATTGGTGAATGGTTAGCCAGTTACCTGCAAGATTAATATGATGCCTGATTCCCAAGCAACGATCTTAATTGTCGATGACAACCCAACTAATTTAAGCGTCTTGTTTGAATACCTGAATCGCACCAATCTAAAAGTCGTGGTTGCTCAGGACGGCCCAAGCGCCCTTCAGCGTGTACACCACATCATACCGGACCTCATTTTGCTGGACGTGCGCATGCCGGGGATGGACGGCTTTGAGACCTTAAGTCACTTAAAAAAGATAGATAAAGTAAAAAATGTTCCGGTTATTTTTATGACGGCCCTAAGTGACATAGTTGATGAAGTAAAAGGGTTGGAGATCGGCGCTGTAGACTATATTACGAAACCGGTTCAGGCGGAAAAAGTTCTGGCGCGTATTAATACGCATCTTGCCCTACGAAAACTGCAAAAGAATCTAGAAGAGAAAAATGCTGAGCTTGACGCTTTTGCCCATACCGTTGCTCACGATTTAAAAGCCCCATTGTCGGTAATTGTAGGATTTTCTGAACTGATGGCTCAGGAGTCTGACGACATGGCGGTTGAGGAATATCGAGCATTAGCCCAAACCGTTTATAAAAGCGGCCGTAGAATGGATAATATTATTAATGAGCTGCTGCTTTTTTCCACCCTTAGCCGGGGGGAAGTGGAGGCTAAGCCGCTGAATATGATCGTCATTGTGGCTCAGGTTCAGGAGCGTCTGGCTCATATGATTGACGAGTACCAGGGGGAGATTATATTGCCACATGAATGGCCTACGGCCGTTGGCTATGCACCCTGGGTAGAAGAAATATGGGCCAACTATTTGAGCAATGGCTTGAGATATGGCGGCAAGCCACCTCGCTTAGAATTAGGCGCCGTATTGCAAAAGGACGGCATGGTTCGCTTTTGGGTGCAGGACAGCGGTCCAGGTATTGCCCCGGAAAAGCAGGCCAGGCTATTTACAGAATTTACTCAGCTCAGCGAGGTGCGTGCTCGTGGGCACGGCTTGGGTTTGTCTATTACGCGGCGCATCGTAGAAAAGTTGGGGGGACAGGTTGGCGTCGAAAGCGTACTTGGGCAGGGGAGTCGTTTTTATTTTTCTTTGCCAGTGATGTCAAACCACAAATAGCCATTTGGGAATCAAGTAACGACGGGCGGTTTGCGTTAAGGAGAATATAAGCAACCGTGGCCCGAATCTAAAGGCTTTTTGCTCTTCACAAAATAATTCACAAAAGACATTTGTAAACCGAATAATGTTTGCCAAAAGTAGCGCATAGTTTGTCTTTAGATCGTGCTTGACAGGTGCCATATTTGGATGTACCATGAGCCATGTAACCGCTTACATTTTGCTGACCAAAAGAGGCTGCAAAGCTCGTCCCACCAAAAGGCATGACAAAAAATATTCGTCACCCGCGCGTCACAATTGAAGATGTTGCCAAGCGAGCCGGGGTTTCCACGGCTACGGTGAGCCGTGTGCTTAACAAGACTGCCAATGTCAGCCCCAAAACGGTAACTCGTGTCGAAACGGCCGTCGATGAACTAGGCTATGTATTGCATACGGCCGCACGCGTACTCTCAAACAACAAAACAAACAACATTGGCATTATCCTCCCCGCTACCAGCAACCCATTCCTCACGTCTTTGCTAGAAAGTATTAATCAGTACACCATTGCCAATGGGTATAACCTGCTCATCTACGCCACGACCAACCAGGCTTCCATTCGCGGGGGCGTGCCTATTCCCTTAAACGAAGACAATACAGACGGCCTGCTTATCTTCTCCAACAGTGTTGATGATCGTACGCTGGTCCATCTGCATCGGCGTCACTTTCCCGTGGTGCTGCTGTATCGCAAACCACCGCAGGATTTAGAAATACCGTGTGTTCTGCTAGAAAATAAAAACGGCGCCCGAATGCTTATAGAACACCTCATTACAAATTGTGGTCATCGGCGCATTGCCTTTATGGCTGGCCCGCCAGAAAATCAGGACTCGTACTGGCGCGAGCAAGGCTACCGCGAAGCGCTGGCCGCTCACGATATTCCCTATGACCCGGGTTTAACGGGCAGCGGGGCTTTTCATGATTGGCAGGCCAAAGAACAGGTGGAACAATGGTTGGCGCAGGGATTGGCGTTTGATGCCGTCTTTGCTGGAGACGATACGGCCGCAATGGCAGCCATCGTCACGCTACAGCGGGCGGGCAAACGCGTGCCGGAAGATGTGGCCGTGGTTGGCTTCAACAATGACACCCTGTCTGAGTACATCAATCCCCCCTTAACAACGGTTCATGCACCAACCGGGGCAGTCGGCCGCATGGCCGCAAGGCAGTTGTTTCATCTAATCCGCAGCGAACCAGCCGAGCCGATAACCTTGTTTGACACAAAAATTATCGTCCGCCGCTCGTGCGGCCACAAAGCGGTCGTCAAGTCACCCGTTGAGCCCAACTCGTAACTGCCGACCGCCCGGATAAATGAAGAAAGGGCAATGTCCGCTTCCACACAGCATTGCCCTTCATCCATACTCAATTAGTTTTGCCGTTACGGTTAGCACGGGTTAACCAAAGGAGTCTGCCTATTGTAACAAAAAGTTAGAATTCACCTATCCCCTTGAAATACCATATCAATCAATAGCTGAAGATTGGACTGCGGTACGAATGATGGCCTGGTTTGCACATAGCTATAGCTATATGCCCTCTGCGCGTATCTAAGCATGCGGACTCCGCAAATTCAGAAATTTGATGTACCGACCGTTTATCTTACAGCGTAAAAAGGAAGCCAGGAAAGCGGGAAATGCTCCTGAAATGGAAGCGCGCACCCTTCACTTTCCCTAAGCAACGGAGGAATTCAAAATGCAAAATAAGTTACCCGCATCGCAAAAATTATGGAAACGCAGCCTCGTACTAGGGACCTTGCTATTTGTGCTTGTTGCCTCAACGGTAGGGTTGGCGTTAGCAAGCTCGTCCAATACCCACTTCTACGTTCCCCATCCAAACCCGGATGCCCAGGCGCAGTATGAAGCGCTTATTGCCAGCGGCAACGAAGCAGATGCCGTCCTTATTCGTGAGATGGTTAGTACACCTCAGGCCGTGTGGTTTACGGCCGGTACGCCGTGGACCGTGCAGCGGGAGGTTTGGAACACAGTGACACGCGCCGAGAAACAGGGCGCCGTGCCTGTTCTGGTGGCATACAACATTCCTTTCCGAGACTGTGCCCAATTCTCGGCGGGCGGGGCCACTACTGTAGAGGAGTACACAGCGTGGATCGATGGCTTTGCCGCTGGAATTGATGACCATGAGGCAATTGTCATTTTAGAGCCAGATGGGTTGGGCATCATCCCCTGGTACAATCCCTATGGCAGTGCCGACGGCAGCGACGCGCTTGAATGGTGTCAGCCAGCCGAAGCAGATTCAGAAACGGCCGCTGCCGAGCGCTTCCAGATGTTGAACTATGCCGTAGATGCGCTTAAAGCGTTGCCCAACGTCACCGTTTATCTCGACGGCACCCACAGCGGCTGGCTGGGCGTGGGCGATACTGCGCACCGGCTGGTGCAGGCTGGCGTGGAGCGGGCCGATGGCTTCTATCTCAACGCCTCTAACTACCATTACACCGTCAACCTGACTCACTACGGTAGCTGGGTATCTAGCTGCTTAACTTACGCGACATCTGTAAACGCTGGCGACTTTGTCGGCTGCCCCAACCAATACTGGAACGGTGGTCCGCTGCCCGCCAAAATTGCTGAGCTTCTTGGCGAATGGACCGGGGTTGCCTTGAGCGCATATGGTGAGTGGAGCGATGACACAGACGTGCCTGAACTAAACACCTCCGGGGTCAACCTGCGCTATGCCAACATGCTGGGCGGCGCTGAGCCAACCACACACTTCGTCATCGACACGAGCCGCAATGGGCAGGGACCGTGGAATCCCGCAGGGACCGGCTACCCAGATCCGCAGGACTGGTGTAACCCGCCCGGTCGTGGCCTGGGCTTGGCCCCAACAACCGATACCGGATCGCCGCTGGTAGATGCCTACCTGTGGATAAAAATTCCGGGCGAGTCGGATGGTGAATGCACTCGTGGGCTTGGCCCTGGCGGTACGACCGTCGATCCCGAATGGGGCATCGTTGATCCGGGTGCCGGTGAATGGTTCCCCGAAATGGCCCTGGACCTGGTGCACAACGCGAACCAGTAAGTTTAACGATTGGCCTAAACGTGAGGCGTTCCACGCCTCGATGTGAATGAAAGAAAGGAGGCTCCTTTTGCGGGGTCTCCTTTTTATTTTTTCTAATTGCGGACAAATCTCCAGCCAGTTTGTGATATCTTTGGACTGGCGAAAACGGCCGTTACCCATACCTTACCCCAAAGCAGCGCACGGCTTTAGCCCATAGGCCATTGAATAAACGACAAAGGAGTATTGAAATGGACATTCAAAAAGCTCAGGAATTTCTGCAAAGCAATCACCGTGGCGTGCTGGCTACCTATCGCAAGGACGGCAGCCTGCAAATGTCGCCCATTCTCATTGGCGTTAATAGCGAGGGGGTGGGGATCATCAGCTCGCGGGAAACAGCCTATAAAGTGAAGAATCTGCGCCGCGATCCACGCGCGGCCGTTTGTATCTTTGTCGATAAATTCTTCGGCAACTGGATTCAGATTGACGGTACGGCCGAAATTCTTTCATTGCCCGAGGCGATGGAACCGCTGGTTGATTACTACAGGCGGGTGGTGGGCGAGCATCCCGACTGGGAAGATTACCGCCAGGCGATGGAGCGAGAGAAGCGAGTGCTCATTCACATCACTATCGAGAGCGCCGGACCGGACAAGCGTGGGTAGCTAAAAGAAAAATGGGGAGTGCCACCTACGCGGCACTCCCCACTTCATTTAACACAAGCTACAGTCCGGTTCTACGGCCTGAACTGGAAGTAGGCAATATGTTCTGTCCCATCATCCAGCTTCACCACCAGCTGACGACAGGTGTTTGCCCAGGCGCTGCTGGTTTGCCAGGGATAGTTGTACAGATCGGTGCCAGCATTGTAGCTGAGGCCGCTGTTTCCTGGTGAGGTGGTTGGCGTGAGTGGCCCAATGGGTGCCAGCGTGGTGCAGTCAATCTCCTGCGAGGCCGGATAGTCGGCGGCGAAGATGTCCAGACCGCGATAGCCCTTCAGGCTGAAGAGAACCGGTATGGTTCTGCCAGCTCTCGGTCGGTTTAGCTGCGGTGGGTTCTTGATGGTCCCAAAGAAGCCGCTGAAATCATAGAGACAGGACAGCCCGGCGTCATCCACCTGAGCGTACCAGTCGAAGTCAGAGGTGGTGGGATCATAGTAGTGCCAGCGCAGCCGCACGTCGCTCAGGCCAGCATAGGCTGTCAGATCAACCGAGACAGCTTCACCGGGCGTGTTGCGGAAACCACCGTGATCCTCGTTCCAGCTAAGCAGGGTGGTCCAGGTCACCCCGCCGTCGGTGCTGATGTCCAAATCA
>JBHIWP010000220.1:0-9890 GCA_041987425.1 Promineifilaceae bacterium (SeqCode)
CCGTAAATTTTGCGTGAAACTATATGTGGGTGGTTAGGGCCTGCGGGGGAAATGAAAGCAAAAACATGAGTCATCCCCAAAAAAGGAAATTAGAAAGCAGGGGTGGCGGATGAGCTAACCATAAACGGCTCAAAGCAGAACGAAGACGGTAAAGCGGCAGCGAGACATCTCGGTGCCGCTTTCCAGTTCTATGACAAAAGAAGCGCAAGAGCCAGTATTGAGGATTCGACCACAGCACACGGTAAGCGCATTCTCCACAACAGCTACCTCAGCCTAGTCGCCCGCTTTAAACAAATTGTCCTCCCACGCCGGATGGTCGGCAAGCGCGGGCACATAATCTGTGATCAGGGCGTCAAATACCACCTCGACATACCGCTCCTCCAAATAGAACAGGGCCAGCGCCCCGGTCATGCTTTTGCTGACGGACCAGACGCCGTGGCGCATGTCGTTGGGGTACGGATATGGCCCGTGATGGGTCTGCGGCGGGTGCAGATAGATGGTGCCATCGACCATGACGGCTCCCAGGCTGGTGGGTGCGTTGGTACGCAGCGTTTTGTTGAAGTAAGCGGCGATCTCACCGTCTGCATCGATGGCGCTTAACGGCTGTGTCCACTGGTGAAAATCGGTCCTGTTTGCAGAGAGATGAGTGCACCTTCATGGGCAATGAACTCCACGGTAAACGCCGGAAAACTGTTTTCGCCATCGTAAGGATTTCTCTCTTTGGGGAAGATCATTCTGGTATCAGCAAAGGTCAGGGAGCTGGAAAAGCTGTGGGCGGCTGCGTCAGCCCATTCTGGTCTGGCAAAGTAGCTCATGTCCAGCAAAGGCAGGAACCGGTTTTGCTGCAACTCGGCAACCGTGAGCTGATCACGCGGTTGGCTAAATTTTGGTCCCTTCCAAGCGGTTGGCCCTTCTTGGGTGCAGGCACTCGCCAGCAAAGCGAGATAAATTATCATCAAAACTCTTTTCAAGGAAAACATAACTTTAGCCTTCTGGAGAGGGGCTAATTTATTGCCCACCGCAAAATCGGTTACTGGTGCAAAATCCGGACAATTCGATTATAAACGACATCCGATACCATTACCTTGGTGCCCCCAGCCGTATCGAAAAGCGGAACTATCGGGGTGCCACCGGCTGTGTTCACAAACTGAACCACAACCGTATCGATGTCACTGTGGTAACGAGCAATACTGTAGTATCCAGGTATCAATCCGGTATGTTCATACTCATAAATAGAGGCGTAAATCGCCTGTTCATTCTCATTCAACAATGAGCCATCATTTAAAGCCCGCAGGAATATGCCCACATCCTCTGCGGTTGCCAACATTGCGCCGTGAGGATCATTCTTCAGATCAGGCTCATAGCCTATCCAGTAGCCGCTCATGACATCATCTGCATCCACATCATCAAGTGGCGTGTACGTATTGTGCAGCTCAAGCGGGATCAGAATCTCCTCCTCGATATATTGCCAATGGCTGTACCCTGCCGCTTTTGTAATGAGTTCGCCCAGCAAAAAATAATTCGTATTCGAATAACCATACTCCTCATCCGGTGCAAAATTAGCAGGCAAATCAAGCGCTAATTCAAGGGCTGCTTCACTGCTATTGGGTGGGTTTTCCCAATAACCGGGAGCGTCGGTGAAGTTGGGAATACCACTTCGATGCTGCACCATCATCCTCACCGTAATCTGATCGGCATATTCAATTCTTCCTACAAGTTCTGGAAAGCGATCCGCGAGCTTATCATCCAGCGACAAGCGTTGGTCATTGACCAGTTTGGCGATAGAAACGGCGACATATAACTTATCGATACTGGCAATCTTGAATAATGATTGCGGGTCGGCTGGTATTTGATCTTCTCGGTTTTTCCAGCCAGCTGTATAAAATGCGGGTGGTTCACCTGCTTTGTCTACATACACAATCATGCCATCCAATCCATGACCAATTGCATCATCGACTTGTTCTTGGACAGTGTCCGGTACTGGTGTTATCCAAGCCCATATACCGTCCCAGGGCGAGAATATGACGATACAGATTAGCCCCACGATAGGCATAATTATTCTAAGTAGTCGAACGATACGAGTCTTATTGGGATTTTCCATGACTTTTTTGCTCCTTACTATCATTTATTTGTGTTATCTATTCAGGTAGTCGCCGCTATATTCGGCTTTTTACTCCGCCACACGCCGTCAGCGACTCTCGGTTGTCAAACAGCGCCCCACCAAACAACCCACGAGCGAAGGGGGCGATCCGATGCGACTACGCATCCATGGTGATCACAACCTTACCGCTGATGCGCTTGCTACCCTGCATCGTCATCGCTACGGCCGTTTCTTCCAGCGGGAAGGTGCGGTCAATCACCGATTTTACCGCGCCAGACTCCATAAGTTGCGCCAATGTTGTAAGGTCGTCCGTTTTGAATTGTGCCATGAAATTGAAGACCCTCTCTTCTTCTTCTGACGCCTTGTAGCCTCCCATCTTCGCCATAAATGCCATGGTGTCCATACCGAGTGCGCCTACTGAAACCATCCGCCCTTCCGGTGTTAGGTTCTTGACGTATACATCGAAGGGACGCTCACCAACCATATCCAGAATAAGATCATAGGGGCCAGTGCCATCCCAGTCCTGCTGAGTGTAGTCGATCACCTTATCCGCTCCGATGTCCTTCACCATGTCGCTGTTGCGCGTGCTGCACACTGCGGTCACCTGGGTGTCGAAGGATTTGGCGATCTGCACCGCGTAAATGCCTACACCGCCAGATGCCCCAATGATTAAAACATGCTGACCAGATGTGATATGCCCGTAATCACGCAATCCTTGTAAGGCTGTGAGCCCGCCGGTTGGGATAGCGGCCGCATCCACATAAGAGACGCTTTCCGGTTTGTGGACAAGATTCTTTTCTCCGGCAATGGCGTACTCGGCGAAGGCGCCTTTTGCCCCTCCAAAGACAGCATCGCCAACGGCAAACCGAGTAACATCTGGTCCAACAGCCGTGACTATTCCCGCACAATCGCCGCCCATGGCATGATCTGTCGGTTCTGGGTCGCCGTATGCTTGGCGGAGCATGGGGATTTTGCCTTCCATGCGATGCCAGTAAGAGGGATTGGTAGCCGCTGCGTGTACTTTGATCAGGACTTGAGCACTTTCCGGCGTGGGTTGTTCAACCTCTTCCAATGTTAAAACGTCGGGGGAGCCATATTTACGTGCTAGTATTGCTTTCATATTGTTTCCTTTGCATTCTAGATGCATTCTACATCCTTTTTTTTCTTAGCTGTCAGCACCTAAAAGTAAGCGTGCTGGATTTAACACATCTTCAAGACTTTGTTCGGGATCGACGCCATCGTGGTTGTAAAGCATCACCACAACGGTATCGGTCTCTGGTGCATAATTGAGCGCCGAACGAAAACCGGCAATATAGCCTGCATGTCCCATATACTCTCCCTGGAGCATCACACCCAGACCATAGGTGCTGCCAGGGGCGGCTGTCGTCATCGCCGTCAGCGACTCTGGGTCATCAAACAATGCCCCACCAAACAACCCGCGAGCAAAGGTCGTCAAGTCCGATGCGGTAGAAACCAGGCCCCCCGCCGACCAGCCAACGGATTCATGCAGTTCGGTGACATCGGCCATTTCGCCGCCGACACCCGAGTAGCCGTGTACCACATCAATTACCGGCTCTTCGTAGCAGTCCAGGAACGTGGATGTCATGCCCAGCGGTTCATAGATGTGCGTGCGATAAGCCTCGGCGAGAGGTATCTCCGCCGCCTTTTCGATGATCATACCTAGCAGCGTGTAGTTGGTGTTGCTGTAGCGCCACTGTGTCCCCGGCTCAAACTGGGCCTCTTTGCCGTAAACGTAGCGGGCCAGCGTGTCGTGGGGGTCCCTTTGGACACAGTCCAGCGTCACGTTTCCGGTGGCTTCATCAACAACCATTCCCGTGAAGATATCCGCATAGTAAGATTCGTGTTCGACCACGTTAAACAGACCGGATGTGTGCGACAGCAGGTGGCGCAGCGTGATCTGGTCGCCATAGGGCAGCTGCTCGGCGACTTCCGGCAGCCACAGCACCAGCGGATCGTCCAGAGTCAGTACGCCGTCCTCTGCCAGCTGCATAATTACCATGGCGGTGAACATCTTGGTGATGCTGCCAATTCGGAAGGCACCTTCTGGCGGCATCGGCGTGCCATCCGCCAGGTTTGCCAAACCGCTAGCGCCTTCAAATTGATATTCCGGTGCGTCGATCCACATGATCATGCCGGGCGGGAGTTCGCCTGCGGTCAGCGCGTCCATTTCGGCCTGTAACTCGGCAACCACCTCGGGTGGGAAAGCCTGCGAGCTGTCCTGGGCGATGGTATCGTCGATTTCCGCCGGTGTCTCCACAGCGACATCTTGGGGGGCGGTCGGCTCGGTGTCTTGGGTGATGGCGTCGCCCATTTCTAAGGGTGTTTCCTTGGTGTTATCGGTTGGAACTGCTTGCGGTTCATCTTGGATGGTGCTGCAACTAATCAGCAGCAGCAATAATGCAGTTAAGCTCAAGAATAATTTTTTGTTCATGGGAATTTCCTCGACAGATTTGATTTTTTTTACTAAAGGAGTGTAGGGGAACGGCCGTTTCCCTACCTAAAGATTAACTAACGTTTAGCTAGCAGCGCACCAATGGCAGCGCCCAAACTGATGCCTAAAGCAATGCCGAGAGCCAGGTTGTTGAAAATGACTTGCCCAACAAGTGCGCCCAAGGCTGTGCCAATAGCAATTCCTAAACCAATAGATACTGTTTAAGGTCAAATCCCCTCAGCGTAAAGGCGAACAGGCCCAGCGAAATGAGCAGCAGTGGCCAGCCGTAATCCAGGCCAAAACCACCCAGACCCAAAACGAATTCAAAGAAAACGGCGAAGACCAGAAAGAGTCCCAGACCGACTTTGGTAAGGCTCCAACCAGCGCGGCTCAGTTTCGGGTTGGTTTTTGCCAGGCCGTAGGCCAGCAGGCTGAAACCAACCGCCGTAGGAAAGAGCAGCGTCCAGGAATAGGCCCAGGTAGCCCAATAGTTGGTCAGCACGTGGACCATTAGAATCAAGCCCGTCATGGTGGTGGTGCTGCTAACAATTGACAGGGGTACGCCGATTTTTTCATCCATAAACAGGGTGCCAACGAACAGGGCTACGCCCGGCACGATCATACGTAAAGGCCATAAGTTTGCGCCCAGGCGAGCGGCGAACATGCCGTCAGCCAGGAACAAAATGCCGGCTAAAATTGCGAGGCCAGCCAATATGCCCACTGCTGAATTAAACTTTTGATGATTACTTTTCTGATTCATTCCGGTTCTCCTTTTTCTTGACTGTAAGTTTCATTTGATAATCCCCTAGACTGTCCGGGGGTGATTTGGCTGACTGAGCGTAAGGGAATACCGAGGTCGCGTACCTTTTTCAGCAGCCCATGCAGGGCCGCCTGGTCCGCGACCGGGCCGGTGAGGACGGTGTCACCGTCTTCGGTCTGGGTGATGATCAAGCCATCGAACCAGCTTGCCCAGCGCGTATCCAGCTGTCCCTGGAGGCGAATCTCAAAAATTTCTGGTTGGGGTTGCCTGGTTTCCATTGCTGACGGAGTTTTATGCAGGAGCAGTCACGCTCTGAACCACTGCCGTTGGCCGGCGCAGCATGGCGATGCCCAGCCAGGCGAACCAGACGATCTGGGTCAGGCCAAAGATGGCGGCGCTGATTTCGCTCAGGGCGGGCACAACGCTAACCACGCCAGCGGCCCCGACGACAAAGCCCAGATAGTTGAAGGCGCGGGACGGACTGCCACTGCGCAGCCCGGCCACGCTCAGCAGCAGCACCCAGATGCCGCCGACCACTTCCACGCCGCCGCCCAGACCGTTAAAGATGGAGCCAATCGCCAGCCAGACGGTGGCCGCCTGTTCGGGATTGGTCGCCTGTAGGGCCACCACCGTTTCCATGCCGACGATGTAGATCATGCCGCTGGCGATGACGAGCACCGACCAGATGATGCCGAAGGCGGTGGCGGTGCGCGCCAGGGCGAAATTTTTGCCGTTCAGCCGCTCGTGCAGCGCCAGCGTCAGCACCACCAGCGACGCGCCCCAGGCGACGTAGACAATCAGCATCAGGGCTGTCAGCATCCCCTGATTGGCAACGATGGCCGCCACCTTGTCCAGCGGGTCGGCGATGCCGCCGACGTTGACCACGGCAATAAAGCCGATAAAACCAATGATGTACGCCAATGCTTCGAACAATGCGGCCGCGCCGCCCCATTTCTGTAATTTACTCATCTCAAAATCTCCTTTTTGTGGCTAAATATTTCGTCAACAATCCGCTCTGTCTGTTAACAGAGCCTGATAGACGATAATTGCGCTTATTCCGACTCTTTCTTCTTTAACTGTGCGGTTGCAAAGCCAATGCCGGCCGCGATACCGATGACCAGTCCCACACCGACATTGCCGATTGCAGAGCCAAAGACCAAGCCCAAACCGACACCAATTGCGAGTCCCGCCCCAACAATGTTTTGTTCAGATTTATTTATTTTCATTCTTCATGTTCATTTTTTCTCCTTGTCGCGGGTGTGTTTGTTTGTTATGCAAATAGGATAGGGCAGATGGCAGCATCAGTCCCTACAAGAACTTGTAGTTGGCGGTGAAAAAAGTTGTAGTTTGTTGGGGGAATGCTGTAGGTAGGTGGGTGAGGGAAACGGCCGTTACGCCAACAAATTCAGCTCATTTGCTCTGGTAATCGCCTGTGTGCGACTATTCACCCCTAATTTACTGTAGAGATTTTTGGTGTGATAGTGCACGGTGTTCACACTGACAAAAAGGGTGGCGGCGATTTCCTTGTTTTTTAATCCGGTGGCAATGAGAGACAAAATTTCCATCTCTCGTTTTGTGAGCGGATCCACAAGGGATTGGGCAGGGGCTGGAGACGTTTCTATCTCGATTTTGTGCCCCTCATCGGCAAAGACAGCGAGCAGCTTTTCACAATAGGACGGCATGATGCCGCGAACGGCCGTTTCCGACAACAGTTGCGCCATCGGCAGCCCTTCATCCACAAACATGCGGACATAACCCGCTGGCTCGGCCAGGGTCAGGGCACGCGCCAACACCCCAAGCGCCGCAGTTGTGTCATGCTGCACCTCGTATACCAGCGCTTGCAGCATCAAGATTTCAACCACGCTGCCTATCCGTCTGCCCGCTTCTGCGTCTGCCAACAGCCGAGCAAGTAAATTTGCTGCCTCGTGGAGGCTGGCGCTGTTTCCATCACGCTTGTATTGGGCGAAGCGTAGTCGCGCCAGGGTGATGTGTTCAAATTCGCGCAGGTAACTGAGGGTATCGGCAGCAGACAATCCTTGCTCGTGCGCCCAGGTCTGTGCTTCTGTCAATTTTCCTTGCAAGAGCCAGACGCGAGCCTTCAACGCCGTTATAGGACATATATCTGGGACGGGATGCCTAAAATAGAGGGTTTCGCCCTCATTGAGCAGGGCAACCGCGCCGTCAAGGACTCCCTGAGCTACTTTTAGACGAGCCTGTGTGCGCGCCCAGTGACGATGCCAGGGCGGGAACGCCGGTTGCTCACCCCACTCCTGGCTTTTTAACAGGTGTCGCTCAGCGGCGGCCATATCGCCTTGTTCCAAGTGCAGCTCACTCAACCCCAAATGCAGAACGGCCGTTTCCGGTATTTCTGATTTACCCTGCGCCGTTGTACGCTGCAAAGCGTTTTCATAGGTGGCTACTGCCTCGTGGAGACGCCCTTGAGTCAGCATGATGTCTGCCAGATAAGACGTAAAACTAATAGCAAATGGGATGTTGCCTGCCGTCCACATGGCAGACATGGCATCAGAAACCGTCTGGAAAGCGGCGTCCATATCTCCGCTCGCCCAGTAGCCGAACCCCAACAGTAACGCCGAAAGACCATGCTCAAACGGGTCATTCTCGATGGGGAGATCGAGTGCCTGTTGGGCGTATTGCACAGCATCAGCCACATCACCGAGCGTTTGGGCAAGATAAGCACGGGCATTGGCAACTGTTATCGGCAGCGACTGAAATTCCGCCTCGTCCACCACCACCATCTTGGCCGCTGCGGTTTTTGGTTGGTCACCCATGTCCAGCCACCGTTCTGCATCCCGTAAACGGGTTTCGGCGGCTTCCATCTCGCCACTGTCCAGCAGCGCCCAGGCATACTGTGTACTAAGTACGGGACGGACACACACGAACTCGTCTGGCAGCGCCTTTACCCAGCCAAGCCAGGTGGCTGATTGGTAACGCCTGTCCATGTCGCGCCAAGTCAGTTCAGCTAATGCAGCTACCTGCTCGTAATCATCGATGGCGAGGGCGTGGCGCACAGCCTCGGCTGGCAGCCCATGCTGCGCGTACCATGTGCTGGCTCGCTGGTGCAAGATGGCAATCTGATCGGGCTGTGCAGCCTTGTCATAGGCTTGCAGGACATCGGCAAACAAGTGGTGGTAACGGTACCAGACCCGCTCATTGTCCAGCGGCACGAGGAACAGGTTAACGCGCTCCAGTGATTCTAACATTTCTTGGCCATCGTCGTCGCCGGTAAGGGCATCGCACAAAGAACCAGTGAGTCGGTTAAGCACGGCTGTTTTCAGCAAAAATGCCTGCACGTGCTCCGGCTGCTGGTGCAGCACCTCTTCCAATAGATAATCCAGCACAAAACGATGGCTGCCGGTGAAGGATTGGATGAAGCCCGACACATCTTCCTGCCCGCGCATAGATAAAGCCGCCATTTGCAGCCCCGCAATCCAGCCTTCGGTACGTGTTTCCAGTGCCGCAATTTGCTCCTCGGTCAGGTTCAGCCCCATCAATTCTTGGAGGAAAACGGCCGTTTCCGCCACTGTAAAGCGCAAATCCGTCGCCCGCAGCTCTGTGAGCAAGCCGCGCACGCGCAGCCGGGCCAGCGGCACGTTGGGATCCTCGCGCGAGGTGATTGCCAGATGCAGCTGTGGCGGCAGATGGTCCAGCAGGAACGTCAACGCCTCGTCAATCGGCCGCGAATCAACGGCGTGGTAATCATCCAGCACCAGCATGAGCGCATCCGACTGTTGGGCAATGTCGTTCAGCAAGTTTGTCAACACACTGGACACCGGCAGCGGCGATGCCTTGAGCAGCGGCAGCGCCGATTCGCCAATATGCGGATCAACGCGCTGCAAAGCAGCGATGACGTAGGATAGGAAACGGGCCAACTCACTGTCGTTTTCGTCCAGCGACAGCCAAGCGATTTGCGCGGGGCTTGGGGCAGCACTTTCTGTTTTCAGGGCATCGAGCCAGCTGCTGATCAGCGTTGTTTTGCCAAAACCAGCCGGGGCGGAGATGAGCGTTAGCTTGCCGGTCAGGCCGTGGTTAAGTGTTTCGATGAGGCGAGGGCGCGTGACGAGAGACGGCCGTAACCGGGGCAGATACAATTTCGTTTGTAATAAATCGCCAGACATGGGGCCATTATAAATGACCTGACTTTCATCAGGCCATTTTCTCTTTGAGTCAATATTCGGGATGACTCATGTTTGCAATTCACGTTAAATCGTTAAAGAGGGAAACGGTGGCTACCGCACGGCCGTCGGATGAAGCAGCCGGGCCAGCAGCGTATCTAGTTCAGCCTGGGAAACGCCAGCCACGCCCAAGGGCCGATCCACGCGATCGTGGCAGTCGGAGCCGCCGCTGGTGATGAGATCGTACTTTTTGGCCCACTCAGCCATCAGCTGGCGGTGCTGCGGCGTGTCGTCGTCGCGGATGCTCCACCGCACCAGCCGCGCGCAGAGCCCCATCGCGCCGCACCGCGCCCGGCACAAACAGACGCGCGGGAAGCGACAGGCCGTTTCCTTCCCATCCCCCACCAACCCCATGCCATCCCATCCCATCCCATCCCATGGGCT
>JBHIWP010000221.1:0-9832 GCA_041987425.1 Promineifilaceae bacterium (SeqCode)
GTGATTCGCGTGGGGGACGTGGTGAAGCTGGTAAGGATGTGAGAACGAGTAGCGAGGCAATTAAGTAATTGACTAACTGGGTAAGTCCAATTACTCAATTACCCAATTACGGAGGCACCAATGGAAGCATTTAAAATTGATCAACTCATCGCGGAGCAGGCAGCGGGTGAACGGCCGTACCTGGAATTCTTGCGCAACGAGTCGATGAGCCTGGGCCTGTACGCGCTGCCCGCTGGCGGCATCGATCCGCAGCGGCCCCATGCCGAAGACGAAGTGTATTACGTGGTTAGCGGCCGGGGACAGGTCACCGTGGGGGATGAAACCCAGCAGGTGGAGCCGGGCAGCATCGTCTTTGTGGCTGCTCACGTGCCCCACAAATTCCACGACATCACCGAAGACCTAAAGCTGCTGGTCTTCTTTGCGCCGCCGGAAACCAACTAAACAGGAAGAAGCTATGCCCACCTACCCCTTTATGCAAGTGGATGCCTTCACGGAACGGCCGTTAGCTGGCAACCCCTGCGCCATCATTTTTGACGCCGACACGCTGAGCGACGCCCAAATGCTGGCCATTGCCAAAGAGATGAATCTTTCGGAAACCGCCTTTGTCCTCAAGTCAACAGTGGCCAACGTGCGGGCGCGTTACTTTACGCCCGCGGAGGAAATTCCGCTGGCGGGGCACCCCACCATTGCCACCATGCATGCCCTGGTGGAAACCGGACGAATCAAGTTTCAGGGTGATTACACGAAAATTTCTTTGGAGCTGCAAGTGGGTCCAATTGTCATCGAACTGCACGCCGCTGAAGCTGGCGTGCGGGTGGTAATGAACCAGAAAAAGCCAGAATTTTTGGAAATATTTTCGCCAGATGAAGTGATGCCCCACTTCGGGCTGGAAACGGCCGATTGCCTGCCGGGCGTGCCGCTGCAAATTGTGAGTACCGGCACACCGCAGCTCATGATCCCCGTGCGCAGCAAAGAGGTTCTGCGCCGTCTTCGGCTAAATGGGGCTACCTATCCTGAGTTCCGGCAACGAGGCGGATTCTTTGGGCCGCATCTGTTTTGCCTGGAAGGCGCAACCGAGCAGGGCGATACGTTTGCGCGCCATCCCGGCTTTGCCCTAGACGTGGCCGAAGATCCCTTCACTGGCTCGGCCACGGGCAATATGGCGGCTTATCTGTGGCGCTATGGCCTGCTGGACAAGCCCACCTTCATAGCCGAGCAAGGCCACTGGCTCGACAGGCCGGGGCAGGCGCAGGTTGAAGTGGTGGGACCACCAGAAGATATCGAAACGGTGAAGGTTGGCGGTACGGCCGTCACCGTCCTGAGAGGGGAATTAACTATTTAAAGAGCAAAAGCTAAAACCTGACGAGCGACACTATGTGTCAGGCATTACGTATCTCTTACGATTATTGGAGCAGCCATGAAAGATTACACTACCCTACCAAAAACCGAAATTCGCCGCAGTGACCGTGCAGTAGAGGATGAAGCCTGGATGCGCAATCAGCTGCATCGTGCGGCCGTGGGCATTTTAGCCACGGCGCAAGACGATCAGCCATTTCTGAACAGCAATCTGTTTGTCTATGATGAGGCAGCACACGTCATTTATATGCACACGGCCCGCGTCGGCCGTACGCCCGCCAACCTGGCTACCGAGAGCAAAATATGCTTCACCGTGTTCGAGATGGGTCGCCTGCTGCCTGCCGATGAGGCGCTGGAATTTAGCGTGGAGTACAGTGGGGTGACCATTTTTGGCACGGGCGTCACCGTCACCGATCCGGGCGAAGCCAAACACGGCCTGCAAATTTTGCTGGACAAATACGCCCCCCACCTGCGCCCAGATGTCCATTACCGCGGCATTACGCCGGAAGAACTGAAGCGAACGGCCGTTTACCGCATCAACATCCACGAATGGAGCGGCAAAAAGAAGGAAGTGGCAGCTGATTTTCCAGGCGCGTTCTATTATGGTCAGACCCCGGCAGCAGTGAGCAATGAGCAGTGAATAGTAAAAAGTAAAAAGTGATAAGTGGCGGTTTGAGATACGGCCGTTAGACGGCCCCTGTTCTGGACGCACCTATAGTACTTATGCCTGCTTTTGCCTTGCCTAGTTGACCAACTCCAAAGCGTGTATCATTAGGGCGATTTAACGATCGAGGCCATGACGCTCAGTTGTGGTACCGCCCACTGGAGGAAAAGATGAAGCTTGTTGCCCGCATTGGCTTGGTTTTACTAGGCATCTTTGCCATTTTGGTGATTGTTTTGGCCGCGCTTGGCGTGTTGAACGTGAGACGGCCGTTCCCCGACACCGACACCACCCTCACCCTGCCCGGCCTGGAAGATGAAGTCCACGTCTACCGCGATGAAAACGGCATTCCCCATATCTACGCCCAAAACGAACATGATCTTTTCCTGGCCCAAGGATACGTCCACGCTCAAGATCGCTTCTGGCAGATGGAGTTCTGGCGGCACGTGAGCCTGGGCCGGATTTCCGAAATTGCGGGCGCCTCTACTGTGGACTTGGACATCTTCATACGCACAATGGGTTGGAACCGTATCGCCGCCGACTCCCTGGCCTACTATGAAATTGAAGCCCCAGAAATGATGACCATCATGGAAGCCTATGCCGAAGGCGTCAACGCCTATATCGCTGAACAGGGCGACAACATTTCCCTTAATTACACGGTGCTGGGTCTGGTTAATGACAAATGGGAAATCGAGCCGTGGGAACCGCTGCATACCATTGCCTGGGCAGTCGTCATGGCGGATGATCTTAGCGGCAACTGGGGCCAGGAAATCGAGCGGGCCAACCTCATTAAGGAACTGGGCGAGGGCACCACGGCCAACTTACTTCCCTTTTATCCCTATGACAGTCGGCCCGTCATGGTGCCCACCGACGCAATGGACATTGAGTTTTCTGATGAAGAAAGCGAAGCCCTGCGCCAGCAAATGGACCTTGTTGACTGGGACAATGTCAACACCAACATCGTTGGAGCGTATCCGGCCGACGGATTTTTGGGCGGCGGCGATTTCGTGGGCAGTAACAACTGGGTCGTCGGCGGCGAGCACACCGATACTGGCCTACCCCACTTGGCTAATGATCCCCATTTGGGCATTCAGATGCCGGCTATCTGGTATCAGGTTGGTTTGCACGCCCCCGGCTACAGCGTATCTGGCTTTAGCTTTGCTGGCGTGCCCGGCATTGTTATTGGTCACAACGAGCATATCGCCTGGGGTGTCACCAATGTGGGGCCAGACGTGCAGGACCTATACATCGAAAAAATCAACCCCAACAACCCCAATCAGGTGGAATTCATGGGTGAGTGGGAAGATATGGAGATCATCGAAGAGGTAATCAAAGTCAACGGCGGTGAAGATGTAGTGCTGGAAGTAAAGATCACGCGGCATGGTCCTATCATTTCCGATTTACGCGACGACACAAGCGACGTGCTTGCCATGCGCTGGACTGCCCAGGAACCGATGCGTACGCTGGAGTCGATTATGGGACTAAACAAAGCTGAAAACTACGAAGAGTTCCGCGAAGCGCTGCGCTACTGGGATGTGCCCTCACAAAACGTCGTTTACGCCGACGTCGAGGGCAATATTGCCTACCAGATGCCGGGCCTTATTCCCATTCGGGCCGACGGTGACGGTCTGGTTCCCGTACCTGGCTGGACCGGTGAATATGAGTGGGAAGGCTGGGTGCCGTACGAAGAGCTGCCCGCTATTCTCAATCCGGAGTGGGGCTACATTGCTACCGCCAACCATGCCGTCGTAGATCAAGAGTATCCATATCTTATCACCCAGTACTGGGCTGATGGCGACCGGGGCGAGCGCATTGTAGACATGATTGAGGCAGAGCTGAACGGTGATGGCGAACTATCGCAACAAGATCTGGCTCGTATTCAGAACGATAGCCGTTCGCTGATGGCCGACAGCTATGTACCGCTGCTCGACGGCCTTTCTAGCAATGACGACAAGGTGCAGGCGGCGCTGGAACGACTGCGCGGCTGGGACCGGCAGGTGCGGCGCGACAGCGTGCCTGCCGCCCTGTTCGAAATTTTTTATATGCACCTGGTGCAGGCTACGCTAACCGATGACGTGGGCGAAGAAAATGTGCGTTCGTTTAGCGGTCGTGTCCTTTTCCACCAGCTGGCAGAGAATCCTGAAGCGGCCTGGTGGGACGATGAATCCACCAGCGCCGAAGAGTCGCAGGCCGATATTTTGCTGGCAGCACTTGAGGATACAGTGGCCTGGTTTGAGGAAAACCTGGGTGAAGATATGAACGAATGGACCTGGGGCAGCATTCATACGGCCACCTTTGTGAGCAATCCGTTGGGCGAAAGCGGAATCGGCCCGGTGGAAGGACTGGTGAACCGGGGACCGTTCCCAGCAGACGGGGGCAGCAGCATTGTCAACGCCAACGGCTGGAGCTGGAGCAATCCAGCGGCCGTTACCGGCCATCCCTCAATGCGCATGCTCGTCGACATGAGTGATTTTGACGCCAGCGAATGGATTATCCCCACCGGGCAGTCTGGTCACCCCTACCACCCAAACTATGATGATCAAATTGAATTGTGGCTGAATGGCGAATATCTACCCATGCTGTGGAGTGAAGATATGGTGATGGAAACGGCCGTAAACCACCTCATCCTTCAACCGGGCGAGTAGGAGTTGAGACTATGCCGGAATTGATTCGCGACCGGATTAAACGGGTTTATGCAGCGGATACGATTTATTTTATAACGACCGTAACCCAAAACCGCCAACCGCTCTTCAAAAATCAAGTAAATCTTGCCCTGCTACGCCACACAATTCGCGAAGTAAAGGCACTTCATCCCTTTGAAATGCGCGGGTACGGATTCCTGCCGGATCATTTTCACCTGCTTTTTTACGCGGCAGAGGAAACTGCCGTTACCAAAATTATGCACAGCATTAAGCGCAACTTCACCCTCAACTATAAAAAAGCAAGGCGTATTTCTGAAAGCATTTCTCTCTGGCAAAAACGCTTTTGGGACCATTTGATTCGAGATGAGCGGGACTATCTCAATCACCTGCACTATATTCACTATAATCCAGTAAAGCACGGTCTGGTAAACAAACCTGAAGATTATCTCCACACTAGCTACCGCGAATATTTAAAGCGCGGTTGGTATGAAATTGGCTGGGGACATGTTGAACCAGACATTATCAAAGACCTCGATTTCGAGTAATCCTTCATCTGTAGCCGCGGATTCTTTCCGCGCTATATTTTTCGCGGTAAGAAACCGCGGCTACAAGGAAATGCATGATGAAACGCTGGCAAAAAATCGTGTTGGCCCTGGCAATTGCGTTGATTCTGGCCGCCGCCTATATCTTCTTGCCGCAGGGCGTCTGGCCCTTTGTCACCAATTTGGATGAGCTGCAAGCAGTTAATGACAACTACAATGTGGTCATCCGCCGCGATAGTTTTGGCGTGCCCCACATCTTTGGCCAAACCGACGCCGATGCCGCTTATGGCCTGGGCTATGCCCACGCCGAGGACGACTTCGCCACCATTCAGCAGACCATGATCGCCGCGCGGGGCAGGCTGGGGCTGGCCTACGGCATCGACGCCGCGCCAAACGACTACATGGTGCAGCTTCTGCGCATTTGGGACGTGGTTGACGAAAAATACGACACAATCCCACCCGATGTGCAGGCCATTATGCAAGGTTATGCCGATGGCCTGAATTATTATGCTGCGCTACATGAAGATGAAGTGCTGCTGCCGGAGCTTTATCCACTATCTGGGCGAGATGTGGCGGCTGGATTTATCCACCGCGTGCCGCTCTTTTTTGGGTTAGATGGGGCATTGGGGGAGCTTCTTGCCGAAACGCGTCAAGGAACAGTATCGCAGAAAGAAATTGGAGATTGGGGATTAGAGGTTGCCCAATCTCCACTGTCTACCCTTCCCGAAACGGTGAGGTATGGCTCCAACGTCATCGCTGTGGGACCAGACCGCAGCGCCAATGGCGAGACGTTTCTGGCGGTAAATTCGCATCAGCCGTGGGCGGGACCAGTGGCCTGGTACGAGGCGCACATGGTCAGCGAGGAAGGCTGGAACATGGTTGGGGGGCTGCTGCCCGGCTCGCCCACCATCACGCATGGGCACAATGAACACCTGGGCTGGTCGTTTACGGTAAACAGCCCAGACTTGCTCGACATTTATGTGCTGGAGATGAATCCTGATAACCCGGACCAATATCTATTTGATGGCGAATGGCGCGATTTGGAAGTGAGCCAGGCGCCCATTACCGTGACGCTTTTCGGTCGTTTTCGCTGGACGGTGAAACGCGAGGTGTTATGGTCGGTTTACGGCCCTACGGTGCGGCAGGAGCACGGCGTCTACGCCATTCGCTACGCCGGGATGGGGGAGATTGGCCATGTAGAACAGTTTGTGCGGCTGAATAAGGCCACCAATTTAGCCGAATGGCAGGCGGCGATGCGTGAGGGTCCGCTGCCAATGTTCAACGTGGGGTATGCAGATGCAGCGGGCAATATTTATTATCTGTATAACGGCCGTATTCCCATCCGCACCGAGGGTTATAACTGGCAACAATATTTACCAGGCAACACGTCTGAAACTTTGTGGACCGACTACTTGCCGTTTGAGGAACTGCCGCAGATTGTCAATCCGCCATCTGGCTTCATACAAAATGCCAACAGCAGCCCGTACCGCACGACGGTCGGTGAGGGAAATCCCCAAGAAAGTGATTTCTCCCCTACACTGGGAATAGACGACACGATCTCTAACCGCTCGCTGCGGGCGCTGGAACTGTACGGCGGTGATGAATCAATCACTGAAGCGGAGTTTTACGCCTATAAGTACGACATGGCCTATCATCCAGAAGCAGATATTGTAAAAATCGTGAACATGATTCTGGCCGAGCCGCCGCCCAACGATCCTGACGAACGCGCAGCTTATGATTTATTGGCAGATTGGGATTGGCAGGCGACTCCGGAAAGTACAGGTGCTACGGTGGCGATCCTGACGCTTTACTATCTGCTGGAGGCGGACGACACACATATGTCCGTGTCTAACATGACGGGAGGGGAATATACGGCCGTTTCCGTACAAAATAGCTTCTCCCAGGCGGTGAATCATCTGCTGGAGCACTTTGGCAGCGTTGAGGTGCCCTGGCAAGAAGTCAATCGGCTGGTGCGCGGCGAGGTAGACCTGGGCCTCGGCGGAGCGCCAGATGTGCTGCACGCTATTTATGGAGAGATGGGTGAAGACGGCCGTTTTCACGGCATCGCTGGGGATTCATACATCCTGATGGTGACCTGGCAGGCGGATGGATTGGTTCGCTCGCAGAGCGTCCACCAATATGGCAGTGCTACGCTGGATGACGCCTCGCCCCACTACGCCGACCAGGCTCCCATTTTTATACGCCGGGAGTTAACGCCAGTCTGGTTCACAGAGACGGACATTCTGGCTAATTTGGCAAAAGAGTATGCGCCAGGGCAAGAGTAACGAGCACAAAGCTTTCTGACCAATGGGCCAATTATTTAGAGAAACGGCCGTTAGCACCGCAAAATTCCAGTAGGACAATTGGTGGAAACAAAAATTGTAAAAACTGCGTATTATCCCATGCGCATAAACATCAAGTCTCACTACAAAATCTAAGGAGAAAACATGAATAATAACCAACTGCTATTTTCACGTATCCGGCGCGTGGGTATTATTGTCCTCGCCATCGTGGGCATAATCCTTGTGCTATCATTTGCCGGCCAATTTTTCTATATACTTGAATCAGTTGAAGAGCAGGAAGTAGGCATACAGTTCCGCAACAACCGCATCTACCAGGTAGTCGGCTCTGGCGTATACAGCGACGTTGGTCTGTTTGTCTCGCTAGAAACGATCTCCGCCCAGGCCATTCCCTTTACGGTACGCGACGAAGAAATCATAACCCGTGACAAACAGCGCATCGGCCTGGTGGTAAGCGGGGATATTTTTCGCCCCAGTCTGGCTCAGGCCGATCTCATCCGGGATAACTGGTCTCGCTATCGGGGAATCTATCGGGAAGACATGCTAGCCAGCGCCCGCGTGCAGGACTTGACTCGCCAGTCGATGAAAGTTTGTGTGGGCGATCGGACCTTCGACAATAACATCATTGGAACGTCCCGAGACGAATTGCGGAGCTGTATTGATGAGGAGCTGAACAGCCTGGTTGCCGACATTGGCCTGCGAGTAGAGAACCTGGTTGTGCCAGAAGTCATCCTCTCACCCGAAGTGCAGGTAGCTTTAGACGCGATTGTGCAAAGCCGCCTGGAAACAGAAAAGGCTGCTCAGGATGAGCTAAAGGCAGATGCAGAAGCAGCTGCGGAACAGGCTCGTCAGGAAGGTGAAATTCGGGTAGAGCAAAGCCGGATTCAGGAGCAAACACGGCAGCAAATTATTCTGGCACAGCTAGAGCAGGAGCGTTTGCAGGCCCAACTGGTCGTCATTGAAGCCACACAGGCAAACTCCCTGGCAGAAATTGCCAAAGATCAGGCCATTTTACTGGCAACCAAGGAAAATGAACGGCTCCAGGCTGAAGAGGATTTGCGCATTGCCCAAATTCTGGCTGAAGTTGCGCTGGTTGAGGCTCAGGCAAACACTGCTTTGCAGCAAGCCCTGGCGCTTATTTACGAAGATAATCCTGAATATGTGCGGCTGCTGTTGGTACAGGCCAATGCCAATGCCCTCAACGACACAGACAAGATCATCTTTACGCCAGAAGGCACGGTTCCAACATTGGTGCTGCCAGGGCCGGGCATTGTGCCAACCGTTGAAACTGGCGGGCAAACGGCCGTTCCCGACACAACTACAGAACCATAATTTTTTGTCTTTGGAAGAAAATTAGGTGCAAAATCGGGGCACGGTATGTGCCCCGTTTTCATATTTTGCTTATTGCGCCTGGTACGAATGCTTAGCCCAAAGTTCCGGTAACAATCAGCAAGCCCACTGCTCCCATAATAATATTGAGCAGCACCAGTAGCGCCAGCGTCAGCCGCTGGCCTGGCGTAAAGTTTCGCCAGGCAAACCCAGAGCCGCCACCGCTTTCTTCAGAAAAGAAAGCATCATCACTGGCTAAATCATCGTCCAGTGACTCACCCCGAGCCGATTTACGCCGAAGTTGCTCAAATTCATCTTCAATGTCGTCAATGTCGCCAACGGGTGGCAGATCATCTGCCAGAGGCGTACCGCCTTCATCGCCAAAAAGATCTTCCCGAAATGCAGAAAAATCATCGTCGGTACGGTTGTCAAAGTCATCGTCAAAAGTATCACGAAAGTCGGACATGGGCCTGTTCCTCTCATTGATTTATGCCGCAAACTACCAATGCTTTTTGGTTCTCAAATTACTTTTTGTGGTTTACATACCATTCCTTCGGCCAGCAAGAATTTTATGACAAACCAAAGTTGGCCCTATTGTAGCGTAAAACGGCCGAAAAACGAAGATTTTACTTTACCATAATTATTTTCGGCGAAGCGTGACATCGGCGGCGCTAACGGTGTGCAACCGGCCCATTGCATCACGCACCAGCAGGTGCCCGGCTTCATCCGTGGCTTCGGCCATGCCAGAGAAAGTATCGCTGGTCTGGGTATTGGTAACGTCAACGTGCTGACCTATGGTCATTAGTTTTTTTTGCCAGGCTGGTTGGGGAGAACGGCCGTTTTCCGCCTCCTCATACAGCGCCTCCACGCGCTCTAGAAAGGTGCACAGCAGCGGCAAGCGCGGCACTGGCTGTCCCGTTGCCACCAACAAACTGGTGGGTGGCGTAATGCCCGAAGGCAATTCATCTACCGAAATGTTAACGTTGATACCGATACCCACGA
>JBHIWP010000222.1:0-9796 GCA_041987425.1 Promineifilaceae bacterium (SeqCode)
TCGCTATGGCTGGCTCTTTAGATTTGAATATTGCTATGGGGAACAATCAACGCACCATTACCTATCAACAGGCCACCCCGCTGGCGCTGCCGGACGGCACGGTAATTACGCAGGGAATGCTCAAGCCTACATGGCTTTACATTCAAGAAGAGCTGGGCATTCAATTAAATGATGTCACGATTCAAGATCAAAGCTCTTCGGAAATGATTGATGTATCCGCAGCAACCGGCTTTAATGGTGCAGATGTGTTTGGTGGCAGCGGGATTGCGGAAGATCTTATGAATTACGGTGCTCAAGGGTACTTTGTTCGCCTGAATGATTATATGGATCATATGCCGAACTTTGCTGCCTATTTGGAAGCCAACCCCAATATTGCTAAAGCAATCACCGCTTATGACGGTGGGATTTACTACATTCCCTATGCTGCGGAGTTGGGAAATTATGCTCGTGTATTCGATGGGCGAGAGACTTGGGTAACGGCACTGCTGGATTCAGATGAAGCGCTTGAGACTGAAACGCATACGTTGACGCCAGCTTATGAAGGCTATTGGGATCGCCATGCGACCAACGTTGTTGAGCTCCAAAATGAAGCGGCCGCTGGAACATTGACGCGTGACGTGGCCCGTGATGTTTTGTTGGCTTACATAGCAGACACATATCCTGATCTGGAAAAACCGTCTGACTTGTACCTGAATGAAACGGCCGTTTACGATATTGATGAACTGGTTGCTCTGTGGCGCGTTGTCGAGCTATCACCGAACACGCTTTCGAAAGTGACAACTGGGGCCGTTGTAGACGGTGCACAAATCTCTCCCTTCTTTGTCCGTCAAGCTGACTATCGCGAAGACGTATTGCGCCTGATCACCTACTGGGGCGGCCAACGTGTCCATGGCTCTGACTCCTACGGTGCCCGCTTCTACCTGGATGAAAACGGCGAATTGCAATTTTCTTATGCAGAAGATGCCTTCCTGGAAGGCGTTGGCTATCTGGCCGACCTGTACGCAGAAGGTCTGATTCACTCTGAGTTTTCTGACCTGAGCAATAGCGATAACTTCCGCAATTTCTTCTACACGAAAGACGCTGAAGCTGGTCACCAGCAGTTTGGCTTTATGACCTTTGACTGGATTGCTTCTACAACTGCATCAAATCCTGATGTGGTGGGCATGCTGCCACCGATGACAACCGTTGGCTCCGATGAATTCGTTCACTTCAATGAAAACACCCGCGTTATTAAACCGGATGGCTGGGCAATTTCTGCCGCTTCCTCACCGGAAGAAATCAATGCTGCACTTGCGCTCTTTGATTACTTCTTTAGCGAAGAAGGACATATTGTGCAGAATTATGGCCCTCCCTATGGCCTGGTGGAAGGTGAAGTATTTGTGGCTCCGGACGGAACCGAGTATCCAAAGTTCAACCAATGGATTCTGGATGTGTCTTGCGAGCTAAAGAACTGCGACATGTCTGGATTCTTGCGAGACTTTATGGGTTCGCAAATTCCGATTGGTTATCAAAAGGAGATCGGGTTTGAGCTACAGTACACCCAAAATCGCGGTTGGGACGCCTGGGCACTGTGGATTAACAAAGGGGTTTTGACCACATCGTACGAAGCTGAAAACCCATTGTTCCGCCTGGTCCCGCCGGTCTTTTCTTTGACCGAGCAGGATTTAGCTAAAGTCAGTCAGCTGGCCGTGAGCGAGGAGCAGGTTGATCAAATCTTCTTGTACATCACTGGCGCAGATACGGCCGTTGATAGCACAGATGCCTTAAAGCAAATGTACCTTGACGCTGGTATAGAAGAATACATAGAAGTTTATCGCGATGCTTTCAGCCGTATGACCGGCACTGAATAGCTCTTTGATAAGGAGAGGGGGATGAGTGTTCTCCCTCTCCTCTAATGACCTTAATGGTTTAAGCCTTGCAGTGATTGCAGAGGTAAATCATGAAAAATTACCTGATGAAAGCCCAAACCACATTAGTCTATGCAGTAGAGATTATCTGTATTGCTTTGTTTGTTCTCTATTTGGGCTTCATGACGCACTATTACATCTTGTTTTATGATGGCACCTTCGAAATGTTTGAATATTACAAACAGTTGCAGGTCTTCAATAAAGAGGCGTTTAACCTGGCAATCCAATTTATCGTTTTGGTAATGCTGTTATTCTTATTTGATCTGCACAAAATCAGGCCGGGCTTATTTGGCATCATCGTAGCCCTTTCGGTAAGCGTCTACGTTTCCTTGAGTTCCATTTCCTTAATCAATGTAATTCCCAAATATAAACGCGGCTACCTGGCGCTTGATTTTGTAGAATTAGAAAATTACAACCCTTCGACATTCGTTTTTGATGCAAGCATTGTGCTGCATTATGTTCTGATTGGAGTACTTGCTATTATGTCAATTATTGCTATTTTGACCTTTATCCAAAGGTTAAAAGAAGGCAAGCCAATTATCAGGAAGTTAACATGAACAAGCATGAAAAGCGATTGTATCTGGCCAATTCCCTTAGCCAGCAATTAATTTTGCTATACATTCTGGGCAATACAGCTTTTACGATATTCTATGTGGTTAACATGGCTGTTGAGGTGCAATTGGGCATCTTTGTGATGGTGAATATTGCTCTATCGCTAATCGCGTTTTTAACGGCCGTTCGCCAGAAAAACTATGACATCCGCTGGGGCTACGTGGGGATTGCCCTAGGGTTGTTTCAGCTTATTCGACTGATTTGGATGCCTGAAGAACTGACCGGTTCACTAAGAATCCTGCTCATCGCTTTGCTGCTTGCTACCAGCGGCCTCGCCCTAGCTGGTTCAATTATTTCCGTCAAACGTTCCCAGGAACGTCAAAAATTTATTACTGAGAACAACATTGATTTAGCGTTGCTGCAAAAGTAGGGGGGCGCTATGTCCGAGTTAATCTTAAAAAACATCGACAAAATATATCCTGGCGGCTTTCAGGCTGTCTACGACTTCAATATTGAGGTTGAACATGGCGAATTCATCGTGCTGGTAGGGCCTTCTGGCTGTGGAAAATCTACCGTTTTGCGCATGATAGCCGGGCTGGAAACCATAACGAAAGGCGATCTAATCTTGTCTGGAAAGCGGATCAATGATGTGGCGCCGGCCGATCGTGATATCTCAATGGTTTTCCAAAATTATGCGCTTTATGGACATATGTCAGTTTACCAAAACATGGGCTTTAGCCAGATAATCCGGCATGAAAACTCCGATGTCATTCATGAAAAAGTAATGCAGGCGGCCAACGTAGTGGAGCTGAAACCACAGTTGAATCGTTACCCCAAAAATCTGTCTGGCGGGCAGCGGCAGCGGGTTGCCCTGGGGCGGTCTATTGTAAGCCAGGCCAACATTATTTTGATGGATGAACCCCTTAGCAATTTAGACGCCAAACTGCGTGTTCAATCGCGCCGAGAGCTTGCCAAGTTGCACCAACAGTTGGGTAATACATTCATCTATGTCACTCACGACCAAACCGAAGCGATGACAATGGCGTCGCGCATCGTGGTCATGAATGACGGGCGAGTACAGCAGATTGGAACACCGGAAGAAGTGTATCATTGGCCAAAAAATGTGTTTGTAGGTGGTTTTATTGGCAGCCCACCAATGAATTTTGTGGCAGGGCAGATCAAGAACGGCCGTTTCGTGGCCCCCGGTATGAATCTTAATGTTCCCCAAGCAATGCTGGAGATGATTGACGAGCGTTTTCACGCCAACATTCTAATGGGCTTCAGGGCAGAACATTTTAGCGACGAGCCAACCAAATCTTCAGTGGAGATCGAGGCCGAAGTTACAAATAGCGAATACCTGGGCGATCATTCGCTGCTCTTTTTGCAGATGGGCAGCACCGCATGTGTTGCCAGCCTTCGGCAAAATTACACCGATCTTGTTGGGCATTCAATTAAACTTTATGTCGATATGGAGCGCGTGCATTTCTTCGATCCTGATTCGGAAAAACGGATTCGCCCAGAAGGAGGCAAGTAATGAAAGAGTGGATATTGAAGGCAGCCATTGGAATTGTATTGGTCAATGGATTGGGCGAGTTAGCTCTCTCTCAAATCCATATCCTGGCAATTACAAAATTATTCGCCAACGAGATTGGTATTTATCTGTTCATGTTCATCATATTTGGCATAACAGCAGCATTTAATGCGCTCTCATTGGAGAGACGAAGAAACATCATTCTGTTTACCGTGTCTTGTTGGGTAACGGCCGTTTTTGGGTACATCTATTTAACACTGATGCAAACCGATGTGGCAGCCCAAAACACCTTGACAATGGCCGATGTACAAACCAGCTGGTTGTTAATCGCTATCTCTATTGGCATCTATCTGGTTGGTTCATTGGTAATTCCCTGGCTTAGTTGGGGGAATGTCAAAACGATACAATTCTAATGAGGAATAAGCAAGTCGGCATCCAAAAATATATTACTGACCGAAATATCTCCCTGGTTATTCGCTGGTGGGCGGCAGGTGCTATTTACTTCTTCATTGGCTGGGGTACCTCCCTGGGCAATCAGCAGTTCATCATTGATTTTGTATTCTTCCTGGGACTCGCCATGGGCTTGTTTAACATCCTCATCATCAATCCTGCTCTGCGGTTAATGTTTAATATTGGCCCCAAACGCCCCCCACGCGAAAATACAGGCTGGCAGCGAACCAGCGATTATTTAGTCGAACTGCTAAAAAACATTTTCATCGTGCTCATGGTTACCTTGATTTATCTGGCTATAAATAGACTGGCAATTTCTCTGTTTGACTTATCGCCTGATGCGGTACCGCTGCCAGGTGAGCCAATCTTGTTTGGTTTGTTCTATGTTCTTGTTTTTGTATTAGTTGAGAAGATATCAATCAGGATGAAGCAAGCTATCTTCAAATCAAAAGATAGAAAATCTGAATGACGGAGGTTTACGGATGAATCAAACCAATCAAGAAAATGTGGGAATTTTAGTGGCCGCTTTTCCTGAGGAAGCGTCAGGAGAACATGCCTTGAAAGTAGTAAAAAAGGCCAAAGAACTCAAGTATGTTAATTTTAAGGATATCGTACTCATTCGCCAGGATGCGAACGGCGGTGTCCATTATCATGAAACCAACGATATGAGCACCGGCAAAGGGTCCGGTATTGGGGCTTTGATTGGGGGCGTAATCGGCATTCTTGGCGGGCCAATTGGTATTGTTGTGGGCGCAGGAGCTGGCGCTATCGTTGGCGGTGTGGCGGCACATAGTGATGCCCATTTCAGCGATAAAAGTTTAGAAAAATTAGGGGTCGCGCTTAAGCCAGCCACCTCCGCCATTGCCCTTATATCAAGCGAAGATTTTTTACGTGCGGTACACAAACAGGTGACAAATGCTGAAATAAGAACCGCCGTTTCCACCCTAAGCACCCAACTCGCGGCCAAACTGGAAGAAGGCCAAAACGTTGCCCTGGGGATTAATCTATCACAGGAGGGTTTGGAAATAATAGAGATCGCTGTCAATGACAAAGTCGACGACCTGATAAGCATTATTACAGCAAAGAACGGTGCGATTGGGTATAGAGAGACAGAAGCAGAACTAGAGACCCACATAATTCCAGAGGCGACTATCTACGATTCAGGAATTATTCCCCCTCATGATCCCTCAAATCCCGGCTCATAATGCCTCATCATGGTCTTTAGTAATAGGACCTTCGAGGGCGAGGCTCGTCCCTACTCGAGGATTAGCAGAAGAAGGATGACAACAATTGAATGAAACACCAACTAGAAGAAGCACTCAACTATAGTTTGCAAACCATTGTCCAAAACAGTGCAGCCTTAACGTACTTTCCAGAACGTTTTGAAAATGGAGCCTGGGTGACGGCCGAAAAAGAACGGATTCCCAGCCATTGGGTAGATGGATTCTGGACAGGGCTGCTGTGGCTGGCCTATGCGCATACCAAGGATGCTGAGTTTGAAACGGCCGCTCGTAAGTGGACTTCTGAACTTTCCTGGCTGAAAGAAACAACCCTTACACATGATTTGGGCTTCATTTTTTATCTATCAAACGTGCTTGGCTACCGCGTCACAGGTGATGAATCATTATTACCCGATGCGCTGACCGCGGCCGAGACCTTTACCCAACGATACAATCCACGCGGCGAATATATGCAGGCGTGGGGCCGCATTGATGGCCCTTCTCATGAGCGGGGGCGCATCAATGTGGATTTGATGATGAACATGCCCTTTTTCTATTGGGCCAGCGCACAGACGGGGAATATGAAATACGGCCGTATCGCCTCCCGCCATGCCCGCACCAGCCGCCACGTGCTCATGCGACCTGATGGTTCTATCTCCCAAGTCGCTGACTTTGATCCCATCACCGGCGTCTTCCTTCGGCAAGAAACCCACCAGGGATTAAGCCACGACACCTGCTGGTCGCGTGGCTTGGGCTGGGCGCTGTACGGCTTTGCCGAAGCCTACCGCTGGACAGGCGACGATGTTTTTCTCTATACGGCCCGCAACATTGCTAATTATGCCATCACCAATGCCCCGGCGGACAAAGTGCCATTTTGGGATTACAACAGTTTGGACATTCCTCATACCTATCGAGACACATCTGCGGCATCGGTGATTGCGGCTGGGCTACTAGAATTGGCCGCTGGCGAAATTGACGATAACAAGGCAGCGCAGTGGCGGAATGAGGCACAGGATATTACCGTGTCTCTTTGGCAGAACTATTCGACGAGGGAAACGGCCGTGCCGGCCATCCTTCTAGAAGGCTCTCGTTCCGTCCCTCATAACTGGCAGGAGCATCCCCTTGTCTACGGTGATTATTACTTTGTCGAAACCCTGGTGCGCTTGCTGCGCCCCGAATTGGAATCAACGCTATTTTCGCGCCAACGTCTCCAGGTTGCTTAAGAATAATCATGCCGATTACGATCAAAGATATCAAAACCATCATTACCCAGCCGAGTTTTTCACAGCTTGTTGTTGTCAAAGTGATCACGTCTGAGCCCGGATTGTATGGGTTGGGCTGCGCCACCTTCAAGCAGCGGTTTCATGCCGTTCACGCTGCCATCGAAAAACACCTGAAACCATTTGCTATCGGTCGAGATGTGAGTCGCATCGAAGAGATGTGGCAGATGGCCATGGTGAATGGCTATTGGCGCAATGGGCCCGTCCTAAACAATGCTGTTTCCGGGATTGATCAAGCCTTGTGGGATATTAAGGGCAAGATGGCCAATATGCCGGTGTACCAGCTGCTGGGCGGCAAGGTCCGTGAAGGTGCGCATGTCTATGTGCATGCAGACGGCCGTTCCCCCCAGGAAGTCGTAGACAATATTCGCACCTACCAGGCGCAGGGCTACCGCTACTTCCGCGTGCAAATTGGCATTTACGGCGGCATCCCACAAAAGATGGCCAAGCCAGACGAAGCGCCGCCAGGTGAGTACTTCGATCCCCAAGCGTACCGGCGCGATACGCTTAATCTGCTTGCCCACGTGCGCAGCGAAATGGGCGACGAGATCGAGTTGCTGCACGACGTTCACGAACGCCTGGCTCCCATTGACGCTGTGAAGTTTGCCAAAGATGTGGAGCCGTTTAACCTGTTCTTTTTGGAAGATGTGCTGCCACCAGAACATATCGCCTGGTTCAACAACGTTCGCCAGCAGTGTGCCACCCCCATAGCGATGGGAGAATTGTTCAACAACCCGCATGAATGGCAGCGGCTCATTACCAATCGGCTCATTGATTTTGTGCGGATGCACATCAGTCAGATCGGTGGGCTTACCCCCGCCCGCAAAGTTGCCTCATTTGCCGATATGTTTGGCGTGCGCACGGCCTGGCACGGCCCCAGCGATACCTCGCCCGTGGGCCATGCCGCCAACCTACATTTAGACGTTTGGGCACCCAACTTTGGCATTCAGGAGTGGTATCAGCCCAAACAACTCGACTACGACATATTTCCTGGCCTGCCCGAAGTGAGGAATGGGTATTTGTACCCCAATGACCAACCAGGCCTGGGCATTGATATTGATGAGGCGTTGGCCGCCAAATTTCCACCGCAGGATGAGGTAGTGCAATGGACGCAGGCCCGCTTGCCGGACGGAACGCCAGCACGGCCGTAATGAGGCCCGCTGTGGTCAGAAATCAGTAAACAACCACTTTCCCGATTACCAACTACCGATTACCGTCTACAAAAAAGGAAAAGAAATGAATTACATCGAATTTGCGAATACAGGTGTGGAAGTATCAGAAATGTGCCTGGGCACCATGATGTTTGGCGACCGTTGTGATGAAGCAGAGTCGGCGCGGATTTTGGATACGGCCGTTGAGCAGGGCGTCAACTTCATAGACACGGCCGCCTCCTACTGCGACGGCGTCACCGAAGAAATTTTGGGGCGCATTGTAAAAGGCAAGCGGCAAGACCTTTTTATTGGAACCAAGGTGACCAAGAGCACAGATGGCGATTGGATCGCCCAGAGTTTAGACGAAAGTCTGACTCGTCTGCAAACCGACTATGTGGACCTGTATATGATTCACTGGCCACGCGAAAAAATGACAATTGAACCGATGATGCAGGCGCTCAACAGCGTTGTGCAAGAAGGCAAAACCCGCTTTGTGGGCTGCTGCAACTTCCCCGCCTGGCTGTTGGCGCACTGCAACGCCGTTGCGGAGCGTAACGGCTGGGCCAAACTGCTTGGCAACCAGATCCCGTACAATCTAATCGAGCGCGGTGCCGAGGTCGAAGTACTGCCTCAAGCCGCTACCGAAAACATCGCCATTACCACCTACCGCTCATTGATGCTGGGCCTGCTGGCGGGTAAGTACAAACCGGGCGAGCCGCTGCCCACCGACTCACGAGGACAGAGCGATGACCGAATTAAAGATTGGCTAGAGCGGTTTGGCAACGGCATCAGCCGCTTTAATCGGTTTGCCGCTGACCATAATTTGCATCCGGCGCAGCTGGCGCTGGCCTGGGTGCGCCACTCGCCGGGTGTGGCGGCACCACTGGTGGGCGTCAGCTCAGAAAGACAGCTACATGCGTCGCTCGATGCATTTGACGTAACGCTTTCGCCGGAGCAGTACGAGGAAATCACCAAGATGTTTGATACGGCCGTTAAAGAAGAATCCGGCGGCAACTTTGCACCCTTGCGCCGCTCCTTTCGCTTGGTAGAAGCCTGACATGATGCAGGCTCCCACGAGTACTTAACCCTGCTTTATTCTTGAGGTCAAAGATGATTAGCGAACCAGAAATCACGTTTCGCGAAGAACGACTTTATATGGGAATCCGAACACCGGCACCTTTTCGCGGTATGTTTGCGGTGCGAGATGAGCTACTAAAAGAGCTGCGTCTTTGGGTAAATCAACACGGTATCTCTGAAGAAGGGCCGTATTTTTTGCGGTATCATGTGATCGACATGGCGGGTCAGATGGACATCGAGGTAGGTTTTGTTGTATCGAGCCATTTGCCAGCGGATGAGCGAAGCCGGGCATCTTGCCAGCAGGAAATTATGCCAGCCTTATCTATAGTCGCTACGGAATGCGGGGAAACAAGGCGTTAATAGAGTGGGCCAAAGCAAACGGAATTCAGTGGGATCGCTGGGACGATCCGGCTGGCGATGCTTTTCGCTGTCGTTATGAGGCCTACCTTACTGATTATCGCGTCGAACCCCGCAAATCAAAATGGCAGGTTGAGCTGGCAATTAAAATCGCTGATGAAATATGATTCGCCAAAGTTACTTCGCCGATGAACATGAAACAAAGGTGATTGATCCCGAGTTTGCTTTCTTCGGACCGATCGGGTTTGACATCGGCCAATTTATCGCCAAT
>JBHIWP010000223.1:0-9739 GCA_041987425.1 Promineifilaceae bacterium (SeqCode)
CCGTGGCGTGGCTGTCCTCTGCTGCCGCGTCCTCGGCGCCAAGCACGCCGGGAATGAGCCGCGCCACGGCGTCTATGACGACCATCGCCGCCAACTCGCCCCCGGTAAGCACAAAGTCGCCAATGGAAACTTCGTCCGTGACCAGATGCTGGCGCACGCGTTCGTCCACGCCTTCGTAACGGCCGCACAGCAGCAGCATGCGTTTGTGCTGGGCCAGTTCCTGCGCAACTTTTTGGCTGAACGGCCGTCCCTGCGGCGTCAATAAGATAACAGGCAATCTCCACTCTTCGTTTGGGGTCTGAAGATTGGAGGTTAGAGACTCAACGGCCGTAAAAATCGGCTCGGGCTTCAGCACCATGCCGCCGCCACCACCGTAGGGGGGCTCGTCCGTGACGCGGTGCTTGCCAGTGGCATAATCGCGCAGGTTATGCAGTTCGATGTGCAGCAGCCCGGCGGCCTGGGCTCGCTTGAGGATGCTTTCGTTCAGATAGCCGGGGAACATTTCTGGAAACAGGGTCAAGATGTCGATGTGCATGGCGCTAAGTATCTGGCGGCGCGGTGGCTGTGTCAAGCGGTGGCGAGAGACGTGGATTGTGGTTAGAATCTTTTCTATGGAGCAAATCATGAACAAAAGTGGAAAAGAACAAGATAAGAACGTAGAAACGGCCGTTTCGCTGGCTGCCAGCCTGGCAAAAGAGTTCGCCAGCCGTGCGGATGAGGCCGATAGAGAAGGAGTGCTGCCTGCTGAAGACATAGCGGCGTTAAAAGAGTCTGGCTACCTGGGCATCAGCGTGCCGCGCGAATATGGTGGCTTTGGGCTGTCGCTGCGTGACTGCGTGGCGGCCCAGCTGGCCCTGGCCCAGGGCAGCACCTCCACGGCCATCGTGGCCGGAATGCAGGTGCACATTTTTGGCCACCAGCGGGAAGTGCGCCGCTGGGATGATGAATGGTATGAGGAGTTTTGTCGCCTTGCGGCCAATGGCGCGCTGTTCAATTCGATTGCCAGTGAGCCAGCGATGGGCAGCCCGTCGCGCGGTGGTTTACCGGCTACCACGGCTGTTCCTGCCGAAGACAGTGATGAATGGGTGGTGAACGGCCGTAAAACCTGGTCCACCGGAGGCAAACACCTCACCCACATGCTGGTGCGGGTGGCCCTGGAAGGCGAAAATGCAGTCGTGCTGGTGGAGCAGGAGATGCCCGGCGTCGAATGGATCACCACCTGGAGCGATTCGCTGAGCCTGCGCGCCAGCGACAGCCACGACGTGGTCTTCAACGATGTGCATATTCCGCACAATTACGTGATTGAGCAGGGCGACGCCAAGAAGCAGCCCAACGTCTGGTTTCCCATGATTATGTCAACAATTTATCTGGGTGCGGCCGTTGCCGCGCGGAATCGCGTGATACAGTTTGCCCTGGAGCGCGTGCCCACGGCGTTGGGCGAACCGATTGCCACGCTGCCCAAGATCCAGCGGCAGATTGGCGAGATCGACGTGGCGCTTCAGGCAGCGCGCGCGCTGCTGTTTGACGTGGCCGCAGACTGGACCGGCAATGACGATGATCGCCAGAAAATGTCGGCCCGCATTGCCGCCGCCAAAACGATGGTGACCGAAACGGCCAACAAGGTAACAGACCAGGCGCTGCGCATTGCCGGGGGCAGCAGCATCACCAAGGCACTGCCGCTGGAGCGTTACTTCCGCGACGTGCGCGCGGGTTCCATGCAGCCACCATCGGGCGACACCGCCCTGGAAATGGTCGGCCGCGCCGCCATTGCTGAGTTAGAAGATTAGTCCATTAAGATTGGTCCAATTTGCCAAATTGGACCAATCTACCGCTAAAGGGGTTTGAACTGCTCGAAGGCGTCCTGGCAGTCGTGGCAGTAGTAGATCATGCGGCAGAGAGTGGTGCCGAAGCTGTTTTTGATGGTGGTATTCTTCGAGCCGCAGTGAGGGCATTCGGCCACGTCTAAAAAGGCCACGGAGATGAGGTCGCCACCGTGCTTTTGCGGCGGAGCCAGGCCAAACTGGCGCAGCTTTTCGCGGGCTTCGTCGGTGATCCAGTCGGTGCTCCAGGGGGGATGCAGCACGGTTTCTACGGTGACGTTTTCAATGCCGAGCTGACGCACGGCCGTTTCCATATCCCGCCGCATCACGTCCAACGCCGGGCAGCCAGAAAACGTCGGCGTCATCGTTACGCGCACCGCATCTCCCTCTACCTCAACGTCCCGCACAATGCCCATCTGCACCACGGACACAACCGGAATCTCCGGGTCTTTCACCTCATCAAGAGCTTGCCAAATTTGAGCAGAAGTAAGTTCTTTCATCTTGAAACCAGGTAAACATTGAAAACAAAGAGCCTTTCACTTGTCATGCTGAACGAAGTGAAGCATCCTTAAAACTATACAGTAGTCGAGAATTTCTGGTTAGTGAGAGGTTTCAGGGATGCTTCGGAGGACCTCAGCATGACAACTTCATCACATCAAAGGAAATTCGGATTAACAATTCTCTAATCCCTTTTACCAGACTGCTTCTCGATTCAGCCGGGCCACCTTTTGCATGTCGTTGAGCAGGGCGGTGAGATGGGGCGTATGGTTGCTGCGGTCGGTGGTGGGTGGCGTTTGGTTTTGTGAGATGGTGAGATTAGCGGCGGTGAGGAACGGCCGTACCCGTTCCAGCCAATCTTCATGCAGCGCAGCCAGTTCCGGCACGATATTCTCCTCTACTAAAGCTGCTTCCTCCGGCAGCGGCACAAAAAGCTGCTGTGCAAAGGGCCATAGTTCATTCAAAGCCGCCTGCGTCCGTTGGTTCGATTCGTCCGTGCCCAAACCCAGCCGCTTAATCCAGTTGCTCGTATGCCGCAAATGGTAAATTTCCTCGTTGCGGATTTTGGCACAGGCTTCCGCCAGCGGCCGGTAGCTGCAATGCTGCAATTTGTCCAGCAGCAGCAGCTCGTACGCGTCAAACAGGTATTGGCGCAGCATGGTAAAGGCCCAATCGCCGCGCGGCAGCTCTACAAACTGCACATTGCGGAAGTCGCCAGCATCCCGGAAAAAGACGAGCTCATCCGGCTCATCTCCAGTGAACGATTCTACAAGCTCATACCAGATGTTGGCGTGGCCCAGTTCGTCCTGGGCAATGTTGGCCAGGGCAATGTCTTCTTCCAAAATGGGTCCGTGCCCAATCCATTCCGAATTGCGATGGGCCAGAACAAGCTCGTCATCGGCCATCGCCAGAAGCTTTTGTACTAAAACCTTTTGTGTTGCCTGGTTCATTCAACTTCCTCAAATGTGTAGTTCTTCATCAAAGGTTACGCAGATTAATAAAATCTGGTAAATCTGCGTAATCTGTTGATGGTTTGACGGCCGCTTTGCGGCGAATTATTTCTTTACATCACTTTCCATTCGATTGGGGAAATAGGCTTTTTCGCAATAACTTCCTGTAGAATGAAGAACACCATGCAACCCGCTGATATCTTTTTTGCCCACTGGATTTGAATATAGCTTATTGCAAAAGTCAGCTTCATCCATGCCAAGTAAACGGACTCTTCTCACTAATTCATCAAGAAAAGCTACATCCGTTTCATTGGGGAAAACAATACTGAATAAATCTTCGCCCACACTATAGACATCATAAGTGCTATTCTTTGCACCATCAACGACCAAAAAGTTTTTCATGTTTTTCATTATTCTACGATGACTTACTGGTTTGACGGCCGCGTTTTTGGCGGCGCGGGCTGACAAAGCCATACCGACTTTGCTGCCGGTAGGTTTTGTCCTGCGCCGGGGCAAAGAGGCTGTCGATATCATCCTCATCGCTGCGAATAATCTGGTCATCAGGCACCACCCACCAGACCCAAACGGTGTCTGGCTCAAAGTTTTCACAGCCGAGCGCTTTTCGCAGCGCCTCTCTTGCGCTTGCTGCCTCAAGCGTGCCAACGTGTTGAACGTAGGTCATGCTGCGGCGCTGATTGGTTTTGGTGAAGATGTGATACGGCCGTAACGTACCCGCACTGTCCCCCTCATCCCGCCACAGAGCACCATTCACTTCCAGTTCTTCTCGCGTCACCATTAAAATTGTGTGGGCGGGCACCACCCACAGGCTTACGGCAGACGGCCGTCTTACAAACACATCCCGCGCGTTGTGCAGCGCCAGCTCATCATCCGGGGCGTGCACCGAGCCAACCGCTTCATGCTGCTTTTTTGGATTATCCTGCTTAAACACCTCATAGCGAGGCCATTGGGTATCGGTCATCGTCATTTCCAAATTACCCAATTACGCAAGAACCCAATTACAAGCCGTAATTAAGTAATCAGGTAATTGAGTAATTGTTTGCATAGGCGGCCATGGCTTCTCGGACCCAACGGCCGTTGTCGTGTGCTTCTTGTCGGGCGGCCAGGCGTTCGGCATTCATAGGCCCGTTGCCCTTCACCACCCGCCAGAACTCATCCCAATCAATCGGACCGGGTGTCCAGTTGCTGCTTTCCTCGTCAAAATGAAGATCGGGGTCGGGAATTTCCAGGCCAAGCGCCAAAATTTCCGGCACCTCTTCGTTGATGAACTCCTGGCGCAGTTCGTCATTGCTCTTAGTCTTAATGCCCCAGCGCATCAGGATCTCGCTGTTGGTCGATTCGCTGTCGTGCGGACCAAACATCATTAGCGTCGGCCACCACCAGCGGTTGAGGCCGTCCTGCACCATCGCCTTTTGCTCAGGCGTGCCGCTGCTGGCGTAATGGACAATCATCTCTTTGCCCTGCTTGTAATGAAACGTCTCTTCGGCACAAATGCGCACCATCGCCCGCGAGTACGGGCCGTAAGAGGCGTGGGACAGCATCACCTGGTTTTTGATCGCCGCGCCATCCACCAGCCAGCCGATCCAGGCCACGTCGGCCCAGGTGAGGGTGGGGTAGTTAAAGATGGAGGAATATTTGGCCTTGCCGGTGAGCAGCGCCTCCAGCATTTCCTCGCGAGTGGCGCCCAGCGTTTCGGCTGCGTGGTAGAGATATTGGCCGTGCCCGGCCTCGTCCTGCACCTTGGCCATGAGGACCATTTTGCGACGCAGGCTGGGCGCATGGGGAATCCAGGCGCCTTCCGGCAGCATGCCGACGATCTCGCTGTGAGCGTGCTGCGAAATCATGCGGATGAGCTGGCGGCGATATTCGTCCGGCATCCAGTCGCCCGGCTCGATTTTTTCACCCCGAGCAATGCGGGCTTCAAACTCAGCTAATCTCTCGTCAACTTCTTGCATAGTCATAAGAATCATGCCTTGTTCAATGGTAAATAGTGGTTTGTTTGATTATACATCAAGTCCCCAGCTGCATAAGAATTGATCATAATTCAATAATTACAGCACCTGCGTTCATAGACGATCAGGCTCTCTGTCAACATCTAGTTCAAGGCCCTGTAAAAAACCACGAGCGTTTTCAATAGGCATAATAGGGATAAGCTGTATACGGCCGTCATAAACAAAAACCTGCAACCTGTCCCCCGGTTCGATACCTAATCGTTCACATGCCTGTTTGGGGATAGTTACTTGAAATTTTGACGAAACTATAACGGTTTTCATTACTGCACCACCATTATTCTAATGTCCTTTGATTGATGGTATTCGTTTATTCGTTTGATTCGTGGTTTGTTATTTGACTAGAGGGATAGCGCGGCGGCCGTTTCTCGCGCAAGGCCTGCACCCCAGCCATCATATCCTCAGAGAAGAAGCCGAGCATCTCCAATGCCAGTGAATGGTCGAAGATGGGGCCAGCCTGGAGCAGCCATTGGTTCAGGGCGCGCTTGGTGAAGCGAATGGCGTGGCGCGGGCCGCTGGCCAGGTTGGTGGCCACTTCCATTGCTTTGTCCAGTAGTTCATTGTCCGGCACGCACAGGCTTACCAGCCCCAGCCGCTCTGCCTCTGGGCCGGAAACAAAGTCGCTGGTCATCAGGTAATATTTGGCCTTGGCCATGCCGCACAGCAGGGGCCAGATGATGGCGGCGTGGTCCCCAGCGGCCACGCCCATGCGCACGTGCCCGTCGGCCAGCCGGGCGCTTTCCCCGGCAATGCTGATGTCGGCCAGCAGCGCCACGACCAAACCCGCGCCGACGGCCGCTCCGTTAATCGCCGAAATGATCGGCTTGCTGCAGTGAAGCATGTTGTAAACGAGGTCACGGGCCTCATCCAGAATGCGGATCACTTCGTCGTGGTTCTGGTAGGCATTTTCCACCAGCTTCAGGTCGCCCCCGGCAGAGAAGGCCCGGCCTGCCCCGGTGACAACGGCCACATGCACGTCTGGATCGCGGTCAATCGTGCGCCACACTTCCACGAGCTCGGTGTGCAGCCGGGCGTCAGCGGCGTTGAGCACTTCGGGCCGGTTGAGCGTCATCCAGAGGATGTGCGGGTCGCGCTTTTCAAAGAGAATATGTTGGAAATCTTTATAGTTCATGGGTTTCCTGTTTTGTGAATAGAACGCTGATTGCCCCTGATTTTTTGACTACCAGGACTTTAGCTTAAGGCCGAAATCGAGTAACCATCAATCAAGAAAGTCTGACAACAGGTTTATTTGGAACACAGATGACGCGGGTGACACGGATGGGGAAGATTTTTCCCAGCCTAAATCAGTGCGCATGCGTTTTATCTGTGTTATCCGTGTTCTATTCCCAGTGTTTGCGGTTACTCTCTTTTATTTTTCAACATAAGTCAGGTAAATCAGCGTTCCCAATTTGTTTGTAATGATGTAATTGCCATTAAGTGGAAACGAAAACATTTTAGCGGAGCGGGTAGTGGGTGACAAACAGAAATAGACACAAAACGGAGAAGCGTTCATAATTGTGCGATGGATATGATGGTTACAGGCATGATTTTGGGGCGCACGGCCGTTTTCTTTCTAGGCATCTTTATTATTAGCGGCACCCTCATCGCCGCCATCAAAACATTCATTCTGCCGCGTGGCGTGAACGTGTGGCTGACGCGGGCGGTCTTTCGCAGCATTGGCTTTTTCTTCCGGCTGAGGGTCCGCCGGGCCACCTATGCAGAGCGTGATCGAATCATGGCTTTTTTCCCGCCGCTGGCTCTCTTTTTGATGCCTATGATTTTGCTGGTGCTCGTTCTGCTGGGCTACATGTGTCTCTTTTGGGCGCTGGAGCCGCGCCCGCTGTCCGAGCTATTCTTCCTGAGCGGCTCCTCGCTGCTAACGCTGGGCTACGCTTCGGTCAATACGACTTCGTCCAAGCTGCTGGAGTTTTCCGAAGCGATGATTGGCCTGGTGCTCATCGCCATGCTCATTGCCTATTTGCCCACGATGTACAGTGCATTTTCTCGGCGGGAAACGGCCGTTGTCCTGTGGGAAGCGCGTGCCGGTGCGCCGCCAACCGTGGCTGAAATGGTTGCCCGGTCTCATCGCACCGGCGAGCTGGAACGATTGCGCGATGTGTGGCTGGTGTGGCAAACCTGGTTTGCCGAGCTGGAAGAAAGCCATACTTCCTTGTCGCCACTGGTCTTTTTTCGCTCTCCCCAGCCGCAGCGCTCCTGGATTACGGCCGCAGGCAATGTAATGGATTCGGCCGCCTTTATTCTTTCGGCCGTAGACGCGCGCTTTGAGCCGCAGGCCGCCTTTTGCATTCGGGCAGGCTTCCTGGCCTTGCGTCAGATTGCTGACTTTTTTAGCCTTCCGTATGAAGCAGAGCCGGAACCTGATATGCCCATTAGCATTAGCCGGTATGAATTTGACGAAGTTTATGATGAATTGGCGGCGCAATCTGTACCAATGAAGCCAGATCGTGAGCAGGCGTGGCAGGATTTTGCTGGCTGGCGGGTAAATTATGATGATGTGTTGCTGGCGCTGGCTGCGCTGACGCGCGCCCCTTACGCCCCCTGGATTTCAGATCGGTCCGCCGTGAATCGCGCGGTTGAGGCATAAATAATATGGACGATATGACAAGGCAAACGGCTTACCAACGGCAAATTGCTGACTTACAGGCAAAAATTACCCATCTCGAACAGCAGGTGCTCGATTACCAGCACCTGGAAAAGCAGCTGCAGTGGCTGGCTACTTTTCCGGAACAAAATCCCAACATGGTGATAGAAACCGATCTGAGCGGGCAGATCACCTATCTGAACCCCGAGGCTCAGGCGCGTTTTCCCAATCTTATGCAGGTTGGCGTGGAGCATCCCGTGCTGCGCGGGCTGCGACCGATCATTGCCGCATTTAAAGAGAGCGGGCACGAGTACGTTGGGCGAGAGGTGGACATTGGTGACGCCGTGCTGGAGCAAAAAGTATGCTATACGCTAGACGGGGATATGTACCGGATCCGGATCTATGCCCACGACATTACTGCCCGCAAGCGGGCCGAGGAAGCGATTCAGGAGTTGGCCAAACGGGTTGTGATGGCCCAGGAAGAGGAACGACAGCGCATCTCACGCGAGCTGCACGATGAAGCCGGGCAGGCTTTGACGGCGCTTAAGATTAGCCTGGAGATTATTCAGGGAGACGTGCCGCCTGCAGAAGATTATTTGCGGCAAAATTTGGGTGAAGCCATTGCCCTGACGGATAAAACGCGTGACCATATTCGCCTGCTGGCACGCGGCTTGCGGCCGCCTGCCTTAGACACCGTGGGCTTGAATTTGACGCTGGAGGATTTTTGCCAAACCTTTGGCCGCCGCACGCAGCTGTCGATTTCGTATGAAGGCACGCGGCTGAGAGATTTGCCAGACGCCATTAATATTTGCCTGTATCGGGTCTTGCAGGAGTCTTTAACAAACGTGGCCAAGCACGCGCAGGCCGGGCAAGTGTGGGTAAAGTTGTGGCAGGCAGATTCGGCCGTTCATCTTTCGATTGTGGATGACGGTATTGGGTTTGATGGCGGTACGGCCGTTGCCAAACCGCAAACTGTTGGCCTGGGTTTACTTGGTATGCACGAACGCGTAGAATTATTGGAAGGTCGTTTGGAAGTAGACAGTACGCCGGGCCGTGGAACACGTATTGTGGCGCATCTGCCCCTTTCTAATGCAGGCGGCGATGCGAAAAAATAATTCTACAAACAAGGTAAACTGAAAGCATGATAAACGTAATCATTGCCGATGATCATAACCTGGTGCGTGAAGGCATTCGCGCCTTGCTGGAAAAAGCCGAGGATATTCACGTGGTGGGCGAAGCCGAAAACGGTCAGCAGGCGCTTCAGCTCGTACAGTCGCTTCAACCAACTGTGCTGGTGATGGATATTGCCATGCCGGGGATAAACGGCATTCAGGTGCTGGAGCAGCTGCGCGAGCAAAATCTGCCAACTCAGGTTGTAATTCTTTCGATGTATGCTGATGAGATTTTTGTGCGCCAGGCATTGCAAAACGGTGCTAAGGGCTATCTGCTCAAAGGCTCATTTAAAGAAGAACTGCTGCTCACAATTCGCGCAGCAAGCCGGGGCGCAACTTATCTTAGCCCTTCCGTTTCTGAAACCGTGTTGACGCCTCCCGCAAACAATTCCCTTTCTCCGGCCGACCAGCTTACCCCGCGCGAGCACGAGCTGTTGCAGCTCATTGGCAAGGGCCACACGAATGCCGAAATAGCCGATCTGTTGAGCGTAAGCGTCAAGACCGTAGAACGGCACCGTACCAACCTCATGACCAAGCTGGATGCCCGCAATATCGTTGAGTTAATTCGCGTTGCGGTGCGCCACGGCCTCATTGTTTTAGACGATTAGGCGGCGAAAGCGCTATAAGTGCCAAAATTAGGACACTCCCTCACCTCCTCTGAGGGTTTTCC
>JBHIWP010000224.1:0-9739 GCA_041987425.1 Promineifilaceae bacterium (SeqCode)
GCTAATTTTTTCAGGTCTAGCTGACGGTTAGCGGGAATAATGATGAGGAGGGGCTTGCCATTCAGTGGCGCAGCAACCACCAACGTTTTAAACACCTGCCCGGGTGGAACGCCAAGCTGAAGGGCGATTTTTTCCGCGTCCCGCTCGCCCGCATCATACGTCACGGCTTCATAAGATACCTTTTTGCCCTCTAGCAGACGCATCGCCAATGTTTTATTCACCGCCATCTTGTTCTTCCTCGGACAAATAGCCTAGCTGGCGCATGGCTTCCCGCAGCGGTGTGTCATCGGTCATCACGAGCGCCCCGGCCCGCCACTGACCGCGCGCGCCCATAAAGAGATAGCGCTGATCTGCGTGCGTGCCATCAAGTGGAACCAGCAGTTGAGTAACGCCATTCATGCGTATGCGCGTGTTAAAGGAGATATCTTGACCGTAATAAGACTCAATCACAAGCTCTTCTTCAGCGTAGCGGCGCAACGTTTCGTCTGACAAGCCAATAGACACCAGTGCGTTGTTATCAAAGCCATTGGCAAAGGTTTCTGTAAGGGCCTGAGACAGTTCACTGAAGCCTGGGCTTCCTGGCTGCAACTCAACTACCTGCCCATAATTGCGCACGATAATTCGCGTGGGTTGAAACACTGGCTGCACTGGGAGAAACCAAAAAATGTTCCCCGTGTTTAAAGCATTGATTACCCAAAAAATAAGGAGAAAAGCGAACACTAAAATCAAGAGTGGTTCGCGTAATTTAAATTTTGGTGTTGATTCCATATTAAAACCGTGACCTTTTAATTTTTGGCAATTGGCAATTAATCTTTGAAAATAGATGAGGCGCAAAATTTACCAATTGCTCGAATAAAGGGCCCAAGCGCCCATCGTATCCTGTAAAAACTTTCCCGCTCTACATTACATAAGGGCAGTAATTACAAAAAACGGTGAGAGTTTGGTACTCTTTCCCTAATAGAGAGCGTAATCAATTAGGAAAAACCGCCTATAATAATGTCATGAGGAGAATATTTCAATGAGCATCGCTACCCCAGATTGGGTAAAAGACGCTGTATTTTACCAGATATTTCCCGATCGATTTGCTAAAAGCGGCCGTTTCGGACAGAACGGCTACCTACCAAAACCAACAAATCTACAACCGTGGGGCTCCACGCCAACCTTTCATGGCTTCCAGGGGGGCGATCTGCTCGGCATTGTGGAGAAACTCCCTTATTTAAAAGAGTTAGGCATCACCGCCCTCTATCTTAATCCAATTTTTGCTTCTGCCTCCAACCATCGCTACCACACCTACGATTATTTTCAGGTTGATCCGATCCTGGGCGGTAACCAGGCGCTGACAGAACTGCTCAATGAAGCGCATCGGCGAGGTATCCGGGTTATTTTGGACGGCGTTTTTAACCATGCCAGCCGCGGCTTTTTTCAGTTCAATCATCTCATGGAATGTGGCCCGGAGTCCCCTTACACAGATTGGTTCCATGTGCATGGTTGGCCCATAAATGCTTTCCATGATGGCCAATCACCAAATTTCGATGCCTGGTGGGGTATCGCTTCGCTGCCAAAGTTTAACACCCAAACGCCGGCCGTGCGCGAGTTTCTGTGGCGGGTGGCTACCTATTGGCTAAAACAGGGTATCGACGGCTGGCGGCTGGACGTGCCGAATGAAATCGACGATGACGAATTTTGGCGCGAGTTCCGCCGCCGCTGCAAGGCCGTAAATCCAGATGCCTATATTGTGGGAGAACTTTGGGGAGAGGCCAATCGCTGGCTGCAGGGCGACCAGTTTGACGGGCAGATGAACTATATGTTTACCCGGGCAGTGCTTGGCTACTTCTCTGGCACCGCCATGGACCAGACCGATACGGTGCGTATGGGGTACGGCTACATTCAACCGCTAAACGCCAGCCAGTTCGCCACAGAGCTAGACCGCATTTATAACAAGCTATACCATCAGGAGATTGTTTTCTCATTGATGAACATGCTGGGCAGCCACGACACCCCGCGCACGCTGACTGTGGCCCGGCACGACAAGACCGCCCTTCGCCTGATGTACCTGTGCCAGATGACCCTGCCAGGAACGCCTAATATTTATTATGGAGACGAGATTGGGATGTCTGGCGGGCACGATCCCTACTGTCGCGGTGCCTTTCCCTGGCATGATGAAGGCAGTTGGGATGTAACTCTGTTGGAGGACATTAAGCAGTATATTCAGCTTAGGCATGACAATCCGGTACTGCGACGGGGAAGCTTCAGCATTATGTATGCCAACGAGTTTGCTGTTGTTTATCAACGAAAGTACCGGGGGCAAACGGCCGTTATCGCCTTTAACATGGGTGAACGTGAAGAAACTATCATAGCACCCCCAGGTTTTGCCCGGCGCTTAGAAGAAAAATTAAATCCTGATGGCGAACCGTTTATGGCTAACTCTGCCATCGCGCTGCCGCCTAAACACGGCCGTATTTGGATCGAGCAGCATTAGGCGGTAGGCGGCTGACTTTTTGCGCCTCCTTAACGGCATTATTGCCTAAGAATCGCTATCATAAATTCAGGTCAGGTAATTATTTTCTTTTTGGGGGCATACTTGAAGGGAAACGGCCGTTCACTTGAACCAAACTACGGCACCGTTTAATATATGTTAATCAAAAAAGTAAGCCACCATCGTTTTACTTACGTAACCGGCTTATCAGGCCCCTAAAACTGACGTTATTTACGCCGCAATAACTGTAATCCGGTTTCATATATAGATAAAAAGGTAGACACCCTATGAGTAATGCCTCAGTAAGAACCCCAGTTGATCCGAAAGATGCTTACATCCTCGTTGTTGAAGATAACGTTTCTAACTTTGTTCTCATTGCCCGCCTACTAGCCTTTATGGGCGTGCAGAAATGTGAATGGAAAACAACTGGTTGGGGCGTTGTAGATTTTGCCAACACCATGTCTCGCGTTGACTTAATTCTTATGGACCTGCGCCTACCTCACGAAGACGGTTACGAGGCCCTCAAGCAGATTCGCGATGATCCACATTTGCAAAGCACGCTGGTTGTCGTGGTTACGGCTCATGGCAGCAGCGCCGAAATGCAAAAAGCGCGGGAGGCTGGCTTTGACGGCTTCCTTTCAAAACCCCTGGATGCAGACCGCTTCCCAGAGCAAATCAAGCAAATCCTGAGTGGAGAATCTGTATGGGATCTGGGGATCTAGACCCGCTATGTTCAACCCTTTAAATCTTCTAAGGATTAACACGGATGATCTGGAAGTAAGGCGCAAAGGTGCCCTGCTGCAAGGGCTGATTGTTGTCTTAATCGGCCTGAGTCTCGTCCGGGCAACCTCGCAGATTTACCAGCCAACCGAAACCACGCGCCAACTGGCACTCAATCAGGTTTTAACCTCCGTCTTATTTGCTGTACTTTGCCTTTGGGTTGTACACGTTGGCCGGGTTCGCTTAGCCGCACACCTTTTTTTTGTGGTTCTCAACACGATATTTTTTGTGCTGCTGATAACAACCTCCAGAAACCTGTTTTTCCCCTACTTGATGCTTATTTCAGTGGTAGCTATTGCCACGCTAGACTCCGTACGGGCTTCGGCATTCTACAGCGCCGTCATTCTAACATTAGTTGCCTCGTATTTTTTTATTTCCAATACCTTCTCGCTCTTAACCATCGTTGAGTTTTTAGTTACGTGTCTGGGCATCAGCTTTGTGGCCTGGGCCACCTCTGATTATCTGCAATCCGCCTTGCGCAACTCCAAAACGCTGGCCGGAGAACTGCTTAACCAAAGCAACCTGTTACAGCGCCGCGCCCAGCAGCTACAGTTTAGCGCCGAAATTGCTGAAAAAGGGAGTAGCTCGCTGGATATGGCCCAGCTGTTGCAAGAAACGGCCGTACTCCTAAAATCTCAGTTTGGTTTTTACCACGTATCCATCTTCCTGACGGATCCCAGCAAAAAAGCCTTACACTTGCGCGAAGTCGCCACAGATGTGCACATCGATTTGATCAATTTGCAATATAAATTGCCCATTGATAATCACTCCATCGTAGGTTGGGTTGGGCTGCATCGCGAGCCACGGGTGGTTGATGATGTTCAAACGGACGAGGCTTACAAAGAAGAACCGTTCTTGCCCCACACTCGTGCAGAGCTGGCGCTGCCTTTGGTGGCACGTGATGAACTGCTGGGCGTACTGGATGTTCAGGGGGATCAGCCCAATATCTTTGCCCAGGAAGATATTGCCATTTTACAAATCATTGCAAACCAAATTGCCATCAACATCGACAACGCCCGGCTGTTTTCCAGAACGGAATCTCGCCTTAACGAAACGCGCATCCTATATGAATTTAATACGCTGTTGTCTAGCACAATGGATGTAGGTGAACTACATCGTCGGGCAGCGCGTGCCTTAACGACCTGGTTGCAGGCTTCTCGCTGCACGATTTTTTCTTTAGATCAGGAAGCCAACACCGTTACCACGCAGGTGGATTTTGTTTATGATTTGGTAGCGGGGACGATTGATCAATACCTGCTTGAATTGCCCACTTATGAACTGGACACGCTTCCTAATGTTCGCAAAGCTTTGGAATCCGGCCAGCCAAAAGCGTGGCGGCTGTCTGATGAACAGCTAGAAGAAGCGGAAAAGCAGCGCCTTGAAAAATTTAAGCTCCACAGCTACCTGGATGTTCCGCTGGTGCGCGGCAGCGACAAGCTGGGGTTTGTGCGTTTATACCGTAATCAGATGCAAGGGGCCTTTACGGATAATGAAATCCAACTGGCCCAGGCAATGAGCAATGAAACGGCCGTTTCTCTAGCCAATGCCATGCTCACTTCAGAAACTCAGGCCAGAGTGGCTCAGCTCAGCTCCTTAAACAGGCTCAGCCTGGCGATGTCCGCCGCTCCCAACCTGCAACAAGTTTACAAAGCAACCCGCAGAGAAATTCTTTCGCTGATTGAAGCCACCGGTATTGCCGTCTTCCTTCTCAACGATGAACGCACCCACCTGAACTGGCAATATCTGTACGATTATGGTCAGGAAGTGGACCTTTCGAACATCCCTCCTCTCACGCTCGATGCAGGCTTTAGCGGCTACGTCGTAAGATCCCGTTCACCGCTGCATATTCAATCTACACCAGAAAACCGGGCCAAATACAACTCCTTCCAGGTGGGCAGTATCGACGAAGTCCATGAACATTGGCTTGGCTTGCCCTTAATCGTAACCAACGAGCTAATTGGGGTGCTCTCACTGCAAAACCTGGACCCATTTAGCGAAAGAGATATTGAGTTGTTAACCACGATTGCAGGCACCCTGGCTATTGCCGTTAACAACCTGTTGCAGTTAGAAGCCGTGCAAAAGGCACTAGAAATCCAGCTACAGCAGCGCCTGCAAATGCAAACCGCAGCGGAGGTTGCCGCCGCGGCCACGACCGTTTTAAAGCAAGACACGCTTGCGCAAGGGGCGGTCGAGCTTATAAAAGATCGATTTAACCTGTATTACGTTGGGCTTTTCCTGGTAGAAGATGATTACGCGGTGCTAAAGGCCGGAACTGGCGAAGCTGGTGAAGCCCAGCTGGCCGCCAAGCGTCGGCTAAAAGTTGGCGGGCAATCTCTGATCGGTGGGGCCACCAACGACGGCAAGCCGCGTATCACCCAGGATGTAACTACAGACCCAGAATGGTTACCTAATCCCCATTTACCCGATACGCGATCAGAGTTAGCCTTGCCCCTGCGAGTGCGCGAAAAAACGATTGGTGCTCTGACGGTACAAAGTACTGTTCCCGGCCTGTTTTCCGATGATCTCATCGGGGCCTTGCAGATTATGGGCGACCAGCTGGCGGTTGCCATTCAAAACGCCCAGCTTTTGGCAAACGCCGAAGCGCGCGCCAGACGCCAGGCATATTTGAATGAAATTAGCGCCCAGCTTCACCAATCGGCCGATGTTGAAACAATCGTCGGGATTGGCCTGCGGGCTTTATCAAAACAGCTAAATGGCACGGCCGTTGAGCTTCAGCTCGGTCGGCAAACAAAAACATCATGACACAAGCAGAGCCTTTCAGCAGAATCGAACGACCGCAAACGTCCGCTTTCCTAGACACCAGCTTGCCTAACGTGGCCCGCATTTTTGACTATCTGGTGGGTGGAACGGCTAATTTTGAGGTTGATAGACAGGCCGCTGAAGAGATGCTTAAGATGATGCCCTCCTTGCGCAAGTGGGTTCGGCTGCGACGGGCTTTTATTCAAGAAGCAGCTCAAATCTTACTCCGCGAAGGGTTTACGCAGTTCCTGGACATTGCCTCTGGCATGCCTTCTGACGATCATTTACACACGATTGTCTCTGACCGGCGGATTGTCTACAGTGATATTAATCCCGTGGCGGTTAGTTACGGCCGTAGCCTATTCAGCAACCACGAAAACATTGCCTATATCCGGGGGAACGCGCTGGAGCCAGAAACACTATTGATGGCTCCTGAAGTGCTTAAATTGATTCATCTTGATGAGCCAGTGGCTATTGGGCTAAACGGCGTTCAGCTTTTTATCGCGCCAGAACAAACGCAGCGTTTAGCCCGCACTCTTCATGAATGGGCGCCTAACGGCTCCAAGCTGTTCCTGGTTTTCCAAACCCATGGCGAAATGCAAGACCCAGAAGGCTATTATCAATTCTGAGAATTATGCCGAAAAGCCCGCCTGCCCATCCGCCTAAACACATTGGAAGAATCCGTAGAAATTCTTAAGCCCTGGCATCCCAGCCTGGTGGAACCAATCACCCAGTTTCTGGGCCTGCCTTCAGATTTTATTACCGAACAGGACCGCTCGGGCATCGACATGGCTTTTTATGCTGCCTTTTTTCTAAAGGACGAGCTTTCTTAAGCTCTCTGGCAGCTTTTGGAGCGGTGAAAAATGCAGGAACAAGAGCAAGTAGAGGAAAACACAGCAGTTGTAATGGGTATTGAGCCGGTTGTGTTGGAAACGGCCCTTTACAATGCCTTCATTCGCCACGCCATCGATAACCGCGGGGTGTTGACCTCACCTCGACGAGGCCGCCAGGTGACGCACCAAATATTATCATTGGTGCAACAATATCTGGTTTACGAGGCAAACGAATCTGACATTACGGCCGTTGCCACCCAGCTAGCCGAGCAGGGCATGGCCATGGTCACCGCCACCCAAATGATGCGCGTCTTGCATCGTTCTGAGATAAATTTGGTAGATACGGCCGTTGCTCGTCGCCTGAATGACTTCCAAATCCTCTTTCTAGAAAAAGTAGCAAATGCCCGTGAAATTGTGCAGCAGCGCTTTCAGGAAACGTCCCAAACGGCGCTTCAGCGAGCTTTACACACCCAGCTAGAACAACAAATTTCTCTACACGAAGCCCAAAAACAGCGCAACAGCAATCTAAACCAGATTTTGCAGCTAAATGCCCGGCTCAGCCAGACCAACGATGAAGCCACCCTGCTAAGCGAGGCCGTCTCCGGCATTTGTCGGGCGCTGGATATTACCAACGTTACTCTATTTGAGACCCTGGAACCGCCAGACCAGTGGCGCGTGATCACAACCACCGCGCCTTATTTGGATCAAGGAGACAGCGCCCCGGCCAACATCATTGATTTGCTGGAGGCAGCCCTCAACAAAGATGGCGAAATGGTGCGCGCTTATCAATCTGAAGAGGGTGAAGACGGCATCTCCGTCGGCATTATCTTGCGGGTTGGGCAGCGGCTGTTGGGCGCCATGGTGGCCAACAACATCAATTTGGCCACCGAGACTTACGAAGAGTATCTCATCTTAATTCGTACCTTTGCCCAAAACCTGGCCGCGCTGTGGCACAATCTTTACCTGCTAAACGAAACGCAACAGCGCGCCCACGAGCTAGAAATTCTTCACGGCCGTTATCTAGACAGCATCTGGAACACACCAGAAGCCACCCTACACGCCCGTGCCGATGCCGACAGCCTGAACATCTTTCGTGAAATAGCGGAAGCCGGCCAGACACTTGTCCCAGACAAGGAATCTGCTTTATTTCCGTTGCAGATTGGCGATAATAGTTTCGGCCAGCTGCGCATTCCCGGCATCGAAAATTTGCCTGAAGAAGCCCGCACCTTCGTGGGTGACCTGGTGCGAGAGATGGGCAGCGCGCTTAACAACGCCCAGTTTGTGCAAACCACGCGCGCCTATTCGAACCAGCTCCGCCTGGCGGCTGAAGTATCCCGCGCCGCGAGCACGATTCTAGATCGAGATCAGCTTATTCAAGAAGTCGTGGAATTGATACGCTCTCATTTCAATTTGTACTATGTGGGGCTATTTTTGGTCGATGAACCAACGAATACGGCCGTTTTAAGGGCTGGCACTGGCGAAGCCGGTCGTTTGCAGCTAGAGCTGAAACACAGCCAGGTTATTGGTGGCGGTTCCATGATCGGTACGGCCGTAGCCACCGGTGAGGCGCGCGTAGAACAAAACGTGAAGCAGGCAACCGCCTTTAAACCAAATCCGCTCCTGCCAGAAACCCAGTCTGAGCTGGCGCTGCCGCTAAAGACGGGTAACAAAGTTATTGGTGCCCTCACCGCGCAGAGCAACCAGCAGAGCGCCTTTGCCAGTGAAACCGTTACCGTGCTGCAAAGCCTGGCAGACCAGCTGGCAATTGCCATTGAAAATGCCAACCTCTTTGCCCAAACCGAAAGCACGCTCGATGAAACCAATCGGCTATACACCGCCAGTCGCCGCATTGGCCAGGCCACAAATGCCTACGAAATCTACAAAACGCTGATCGATTTTGCCCGCTCCGCCGAAATCGCCCACGCTGTCAAGATCGTCATTGCCGATCCCAAAAATCCAGATTATCTCATTATCCCCGTAGCCTGGAGCGGCGACGATGCGATTAAGTTTGACCCCAGCCTGCGCATCCCAAGAGAAGCCTATAGCTTTGGCGACAATCTTGTAAATGTCGATGCCCTCGTCATCGCCGAAGCCCAAACCCAGCCTGATCTTGACGAACATACCCGGCAGTTGTTTTCTCAGAACGACCTCCATGCGGCCGCAATCATACCCATTTACCTGGAGCAAGAATGGTTAGGCACGCTGGCACTGGCCCACAAAACGCCAAACTCGTTTGCCACGACTTCGCTGCAACCACTCCGCACCCTGGCCGATCAGGCAGCAACCATTCTGGCAAACCAGCGCCTGCTGCGCCAAACGGAACTGCTCTATCGCATCGGGCGCGCCTTAAACCAGGCCATCACCCGCGACGATGCCCTGGAGATTACCGTGCGCGAAATTCAGGCCTACACGGGCGCCTACCAATGTCGTTTTGTCATGTATGAGCAAGGTGCTGGCAGCGGCAGGCTGCTGGCGAATTCTAATCCAAAGGCAGCCAATGAAATATATGATCTGCCCATGCTGGGCGATTATGCGTTTGAGCAACTCAGCCGCGAGCAAAAGCCGCTGCTGCTTTCGTTACAAAATGAGCTTGCTTCTAAAGAAACAATTCAGCAGCATGTTACCCAGTTTGGCGCCAATGCTTCTTTGCTCATTCCTGCGGCCAGCCAGCAGGAGCTGCTGGGCTACCTGGCTATTGATTCTGTAAGAGGGGAACGGCCGTTTACCCGCTCCAATATCATCTTTGCCCAAACCGTTGTGGATCATCTCACCACCCAGCGCAAGAAGTACGGCCAGTCTCTCAACCTCGCCCACTAGTTCATGGTATAGGAAAGACCCAGAGTAGCAGAGGGGATGATCAATTCCCCTGTGACGAAATCATCAAATTCTT
>JBHIWP010000225.1:0-9708 GCA_041987425.1 Promineifilaceae bacterium (SeqCode)
GACCAGCAGCGGCAGCAGCAAAGAGCTTTGGGATAAGTGACGCCATTTTTTAGCCCAGAGCCAGTAGATAATCCCACTCGTTGCCACCAGCATAAGCCCATTGGTAAGCCAGTAGAACGCGTCTGGAGCCAATACCCCATAATTAAACACCCCCCAAAAAGATTGGGGAAGGCGAGCCGTAAGCTGGAGTGCTTCACCCCAACTAAGCGGCACAGTGCGTACTAAGTTGGCATTGGCTAATAAAAACGCGTCCCAGGCCAATGGATCGCCATACAACACCCAGTTGCGCCAAAACCACCAGCCAGAGACGAGGAGTGTACCTGCGCCTACTGCGCTGCCGCCAACCAAAACCGGCTGCCATTCACGGCGGCGCCAGGCCGTAATTGCCAGCCCCACGCCGATAGCCGCAGCCAGGCCCAATCCGCTCAGTTTAGAGAGAATTGCCAATCCCCAAACTGCGCCCAGCAGCAAGTATTGCCAAACAGGAGGGCCAGGATTGCTCATAACCTTGAGCAAAAGCAGCAGCGTAAGGGTGCTTAAAGCCGTCACTAGATTGTCATTGTTGATGACGGCGCTCATAAACAAGAACTGCGGGTTGAGCGCAATCAGCATGGCGGCCGTGAAGGCAAGACGTGGAGAGAATATTCGCGCCAGCCAATACGTGGCTGCCACCGTGATGCTGCCCATAACAATGGAAAACAGGCGAATCAGATGGACAGTGAGCGCAGTGCCTCGAAAGGGAAAATTCTCGGCTTCGGTATGAAAATGAGCGTTAACGCCAGCCCCTGCTCGCCAATAGCGATTGAATGGGGCGATATTGTCTATTTCCGCAAGGTCAAGCCGGGCTGCTACTGGAGCCAGCAGGCCATAATAGAGAGGCGGTTGCCCAATTTCATGGCTAATTTTGTCCAGGTCCGTATGTATATTAGGCAGCGGCTTTCCCTGGGCTAACCAGCTAATAAATTGTAAATGTGCTTTTTCATCTGGTGCTTCATAGAGCGGCGTGACAAAGCTGTAGCAGCCACTCAAGAATACAAAAATGAGCAAGAGCAAGGCCAATCGTTTTGCTTCACTCGCTGTAACTGATGAAAGGTGCATTATGTTGGCTGCTCAGGACAGGATAACGACGGCCGTTAAAACTGCTGCAAGAAGCGTAAATCATTGTTCCAGAACTGGCGAATGTCGTCGATGCCATATTCGAGCATGGCAATGCGTTCTGGCCCCATGCCAAAGGCAAAGCCAGTATACAGTTCAGGATCATAGCCGCCGTTGCGCAGCACCGTGGGATGCACCATGCCGCTGCCTAAAATCTCCAGCCAGCCAGTGTATTTGCACACCTGGCAGCCTTCGCCCTCGCACAGGAAGCAGGTTACGTCCATCTCCGCGCTGGGTTCTGTGAAGGGAAAGTAGCTGGCGCGGAAGCGCGATTGCCTGTTGGCGCCAAAGAGGCGGCGGGTAAACTCAGTGAGCGTCCCTTTGAGGTCGGCAAAGGTGATGTTGGTGCCCACGGCCAGCCCTTCTACCTGGGTGAACTGGATGCTGCTGCGGGTGGTGATCTGCTCGTTGCGGTAGCACATGCCAGGCAAGATTACGCGCACAGGCTCAGGATGATATTCGCGCATGGCCCGAATCTGCCCGGCGCTGGTGTGGGTGCGCAGGATCACGTCCGGGTTTTCGGTGTAGAAGCTGTCCTGCATTTCGCGTGCCGGGTGGTGCGGCGGGAAGTTGAGCAGCTCAAAGTTGTAGGCGTCGGTTTCCACGTCTGGCGAGCGGTAAATTTGGAAGCCCATATCGCCAAAGATTCGGTAAATTTCGCGCAGGGTCTGGGTGATGATATGCAGGCCGCCGGTGGTTAACGGCCGTCCTGGGAGGGTCACATCAATAGCGGAGCTGGCGATCTTATCGGCCAGTTCTGCTGCCTTTAGCTCGGCCTGGCGGGTTTCGTAAGCCGCTTCCAGCTCGCTCTTTACGACGTTGATCCGCTTGCCAAAAATCGGCCGTTCTTCTGAACTAAGCTGGCCAACCTGGCGCGTGAGCAAATAGATACCACCTTTGCGGCCCAGAGTTTCACGGTACCATTCTTCGAGAACGGCCGTGTTGTCCACATCCTCTAATTTGTCCAGAGCTGATTTGTACAATGATTCCAGTTCATCTAGCATGATTAACTTCCTAAAGATATTGTTTTTTATCCGCAGATTACGCAGAGATGCACAGATTTTTCTCTAAAATCCTTCCTAGCCATGATGTTCTCTATGGCTTCAATTCCCAGGCAAAAAGTTTAGCGGCAGTTGCCCAAACGCACAAAAAAAGACGCGGGGTTGGCCGCGTCTTTCAGAGTAAGTTCGTTTTGTTTACTGCTTCTTCTCAGGTAGAACGAACCTCCGGCGCAAACGCGGCGCGGGCATTCATAAAAAAGAAGAAGCTAAAAAATCGCTGGTGGTTCATGATGGGCGCATGATAGCATTGAGAGCCAGGGGTGTCAAGTTTACAACCTCTGCTGCAACCTGCCCGCTTGTACGGCCTCATAGCCGAACTGAAACTGTTCATGCTCAAGCTCGGCCAGCGGGAGCCACTGGGTTTGAGCACTTTCTTCGGACTCGGTAAGGGCGGTGGCGGTGGTTAACGGCCGTTCCAAACCATAATACATCGCCGAAAGCTTCCAGGCCCGGCGCTCCTCGTCCAGAAAATATTGGTCCTCAATGTATAGCAGCGCGCCGATAAGCGGGGTAAGCCCCGCGATCTGCCGAAAATAGTGGCGAATGACCTGCGTAGGTGGTTCGCTGATGGTGAGCATGGTGCCAGGAGGATGCCACAGGCCAGTCTGCGGCTGCTTTTGCAGCAAAACCTGGTTGTTTTCAATGAAGATGCCATAAACAGCCGGACGAAAAGTAATGGATTCAGCAGCGACTGGGACTGCGTTGCCGTGAACGTCGTAGCAAACAATAGTGGCCATGGCTTAGAAGGTTGTTATTCAGGAACGGGGAGGGGGAGAAACTGCTCTTTTAGCTGAGGGATATGGTCTGCCAGCGTGCCAAGCACGCCGTTGATAAAGCGAGGGGCGCTGTCGGAGCCATATGTTTTGGCCAGTTCAACAGCCTCATTAATGGCTACCTTCACAGGCGTTTCTGCTTCAATTAAAAATTCAAAAATAGCGATGCGAAGAATATTGCGGTCTATCACGGCCATTTGGTCCAGCGGCCATTCGGGCGCATACTTGGCAATGAGCGTGTCCATCTCTTCTTGGTGCTGGATAACGCCCTGAATCAGCCGGGAAGCAAATTCCACGCCCGTTTTTTCCATGGGGTTCTCCAGCAGACGCCGCTCTAGAACCTCACCTGGTGGGTGGTTGGCAATATCATATTCGTAAAGCGTTTCCAGTGTTACGCGCCTGGCGCGACGTCTTGTTTTCATAATTCACAGACGGATTGACCGTTTGCCAGGAAGGGTTTAGGGGCAGTGACTAGTTGATTGATTCTTCCTGGGTATAGATAACATCCTCAACGTGCACGTTGACAGCTTCTACAGAAATTCCAACCATCGTATCTACTGCTTCGGCAACGGCCGTTTGCAGGCGTTTGCTGGTCTCCATAATGTTCACGTGCGGACTCATTATAACGTAAATATCAAATTTAACCTTATTATCATCCCCTAAATTAAGCAAAACGCCCGCCTGCCGCGACTCTCGACGAAAAAGCCGGGCCACGTCTGCCGGAATGGGGGCCATTTTAGCCACGCCCTCTACGCGTAGCGTCGCGTAATGGGCAATCGTTACCAGTACGTCTGGGGCAACTTCGATCCGGCCAATGCTTTCCTGTACATTATCCATTATTGTTTGCTCCCTATTTGTGCGCAATAGGTTCTTAGTCTGGTGCCTTTGCTACATGGCGATGCCGCCGTCTACACTAATGACTTGTCCCGTAATGTAGGCTGCTTTGTCTGATGCTAAAAATGATACCAGATAAGCCACCTCCGGCAATTTTCCCCAGCGCCCCAACGGTATCATTTTTTTAGACTCTTCTACGATGCCGTCATCCAGCACGTCTGTCAGGGCGGTAGGGAAGAATCCAGGGGTAATAACATTAACAGTAATGTCGCGAGAGCCAATTTCTCTGGCCAATGATTTGGAGAAGCCAATGATGCCTGCTTTGGAGGCCGCGTAGTTGGCCTGTCCTGCCTGGCCGATCAGGCCCACAACGGAGGAAATGTTGATGATACGGCCGCCTTGCTTGCGACGCATCATGGGGCGAACGGCCGCTTTGCAGCAGTTAAAGACGCTTTTCAGATTGGTGTCGATCACGGTATCCCACTGATCTTCCTTCATGGTGAGCAGCAGCGTGTCGCGGGTGGTGCCAGCATTGTTCACCAGGATGTCGATCTGACCATACGTATCAATTGCGGTCTTAACGAGCGTTTGGGCGGCTTCAAATTGCGACACATCGGCCTGAACGGCCGTTGCCTCACCGCCATTTGCCTGAATAGCCGCCACCACTTCCTCGGCGGCCCCGCTGCTGGCATTGTAATTAATGACTACTTTTGCCCCATGCTCGGCCAGATCTTCAGCAATCGCCCGACCAATACCCCGGGAAGCCCCCGTTACCACTGCCACTTTCCCTGCTAACAAAGACACTACACTTCCTCCATTTTATTTAACCGCAAAGGACGCAGAGGCCGCAAAGATTTATATATTTTGTTCCTTTGCGCTTTTTGCGTCCTGGTTCTTTACAAATTTTCGCCAAAAGTTAGTTTAACCCGGCTTGCCTGGCGGTCGATACGTTTTATAAAGCTAAGCAGCGTATCACCAGGTCCAACCTCCACAAAGGTGTCTACACCCTGCGCCAGCAAGTAGTTCATGGAACCGGTCCACGACACACCGGATGTGAGTTGGGCTTTAAGCTCCTCTCGAATTTGCTCAGGCGTTGTCAGTGGCACGGCATCCACGTTACCAATCACCGGTACGGTTGGTGCCTCAATGGGAGTGTGATCAACTGCCCGGGCAAATGCCTCAGCTGCCGAAGCCATCAGCCTGGAGTGGGCGGCAATGGTAATCGGCAGCCTGACCACTTTGCGCGCCTTAGCCGCCTCCGCCAATTCCATAGCGCGGGTAAGGGCGGTTTCATCGCCGGAAATAACAACCTGTCCCGGGCAGTTATCGTTGGCGACCTGTACGGAGCTATCCTCATCACTGGCCTGCTCGCAGATGGCTTTCACCGTAGGAATATCCAGCGCCAGGATGGCAGCCATTGCCCCCGGCTCTCGCTCGCCCGCTTCCTTCATAAGCTCACCACGCTGCCGCACCAGCCGCAGCCCGTCACTAAAGGATAGAGCACCTGCGGCTGTTAATGCCGAAAGCTCTCCCAGACTGTGCCCGGCCATATAGGCGGGCATTTCCCACCCCTGCGCCTGCATCCGCTGCCACATTGCCATGCTGGTAACAAATAGGGCTGGCTGCTGATTTACCGTGTCGGTCAGGGTGTCTTCCGGCCCTTCAAAGCAAAGCGCAGAGAGAGCAAAGCCTAGCTGTTCATCCGCTTGATCAAAAACAGCACGTGCCTCTGGGGTGTTTTGATAAAGTTCCAACCCCATGCCCACGTGCTGTGACCCTTGTCCAGGGAAAAGATATGCACTACTCACTTTATAATGTCCAAAATAAAATAAATGAAGATAAAAAAGACAAAGGCCGCAAAATTACGGCCTCTTCCCAATCTTTACGCTTCGGCAACCGGTAGAACCTGACGCCCATTGTATTTGCCACACTCGAGGCAAACCCGGTGAGAGCGCTTCATTTTGCCGCAGTCCGGGCATTCCACCAGGTGGAATGTCTTTAACGCGTCGTGCGCTCGCCGACGATCTCGGCGTGATTTAGAAATTCTTCGCTTTGGTACAGCACCCATGACAACATCCTCTCTAACTAATTTCAGGACAATGGTCACTTTTAGACCTTTCGCCTGTTATGATTTCTACTCAACAAAAAACAAGCGGCAAATTCGCCGCGACTGGCAATTATAGCCTTCGCTGTCTGACTGTCAAGCAAAAACGGCCGTTCCCAAAAGGATAAAGCTTCCCCTAATCAGCGCCCTGCGTTTGGGTTGTTGCCTGCTCCCGCTCAACCTTGTTTAAACCATTGCGCACCACGGAAAGGGAACGCAATAAATCTTCTTCCAGCTTCACCAGCACTTCCATCACGTAGGCATCTGCGTCGTGGCGCAAGGCTTCGGCGTCGCGGCGGGCCCGCTCCAGAATGTTATCGGCCCGCTGCTGCGAAGATATGGTGATCGCATCTCGCTTCACCAGCTCGCCCGCTTCTTGCTTCGCCAACTCTCGAATGCGCTCCGCCTCTTCTTTGGCCTGGGCCAAAATGCGATCCTTCTCAGCTTCGATGCGGTTGGCCCGCTTCACTTCTTCAGGCACCGCCACCCGCATCTGGTCAATAATGCTAAAGATGCGGTCTTCATTCACAATCAGGTTGGCAGTGAGCGGGATGCGCGGGCTGTCGTTGAGCGCCTGTTCTAATCGATCGACCAAATGTTGAATGTCCATGCTGTTATCCCAGCCTTTTCGTGATTTGCTTATTATAGTGGTTAACCGATTAATCACGCAATGGCACAGGCCGATTGAACGAATCTGCTCCATTGCCGTTGAAGCGTTTGTAGAGCGCCGAGGCTACGTTTGGGGGTACCATGCTGCTGACATCTCCTCCCAGTGAGGCAATTTCGCGCACGGTGGTGCCGCTTAAAAAGGTGTGATCTTCATCGGTAATCAGGCTGACTGTTTCTATACCCGGATCCAGACGCTTGTTGGCCAGCGCCAGACGAAACTCAAATTCAAAGTCAGAGAAGACGCGCAGGCCACGCACAAACACCTTGGCATCTACCGTGCGAGCAAAATCGACCGCCAGGCCGCTGAAGCTGGTAACAATAATGTTGTCTGGCCGATTGTTTTGCGAGAGGGCATCTTCAATCATCTGGACGCGCTCGCCTACCGAAAAAAGCAGCGATTTTGTCGGGATCTTGTGGTCATAAACGGCGACGACAAGCTTCTCGAATAGCCCTGCGCCGCGCAGCATCAGATCGAGGTGGCCGTAATGAACGGGATCAAAAGTGCCAGTGTAAAGTGCGGTAATCACAATGATTGCTCCTGTGGGAAATAGCGGCTTGATAAAACCCTCCCGCAAGTTTTGGGTGCAGCCCTACTCGTGGCTAACCCTGCGGGAGGTTGGGAAATGTTGATTAACTTACATCCCCGGCGTCTTGCCAGAAGTGAGCAACGCGTTCCCGCAGCAGTTCATGTTCTGGCTGTTCCAGTAGGGGGTCTGCTTCCGCGATTGCCTGGGCTTCGCTTTGGGCAATTTGCAGCATGTCCATATCTAGCAGGGAAGCCAGCTTCAGCTCTGGCAGGCCACTTTGGCGACGGCCGAAAAATTCACCTGGCCCGCGTATCTCTAAATCTTTCTCGGCCAATACAAACCCATCGTTGGTCTGAGTGAGGGCACCCAGCCGCTCCTCGGCATCTGGCGAATCACTGTCGGCCACGAGGATGCAGTAGGATTGGTGCTCGCCACGGCCCACGCGCCCGCGAAACTGGTGCAGCTGGGCCAGCCCAAAGCGGTTGGCACCGTCGATGAGCATAACGGTGCTATTGGGTACGTCTACACCGACCTCAATGACGGACGTAGAAACGAGGATATTGAGCGTGCCTTCATAAAAGTTGCGCATGACGCTTTCTTTTTCGCTGCTGGAAAGACGGCCGTGTACCAACCCCACCCGCAAATCTGGGAAAACCTTGCTTTGCAGCCGCTCATGTTCCTCAACGGCCGCTTTGGCATCTACCTTGTCACTCTCTTCTACCAGCGGGTAAATCAGGTACGCTTGCCGACCATCTTCTACCTGCTTGCGAATAAAGGCGTAGGCCCGCTCTCGCTCACGGGTGCGAATCCAGCGCGTTTTAATCTCCTGCCGACCCGGCGGCATCTCGTCCAAAATAGACAGGTCCAGATCGCCGTAAAGCGACAGGGCCAGCGAGCGCGGAATAGGCGTGGCGCTCATGGTGAGCAGGTGCGGGCTATATTCGCCGCCGGACGGCCCTTTGTCGCGCAGCGCCTGCCGCTGGTCCACGCCAAAGCGATGCTGCTCATCTACAATCGCCAGGGCCAGCTTTTGGAAGGCAACGCCTTCTTGAATGAGGGCATGGGTGCCAATAGCCAGATCAATTTCTCCAGCAGCCAGATCGGCATAAATGCGGGCCTTTTCGGCCGCATTTGTGCTGCCGGTGAGTAGGCAGGTGCGCAGACCAAATGGGGCCAGCAGGGGCTGTAGGCCGTTGAAATGCTGCTCGGCCAAAATTTCGGTAGGGGCCATTAGGGCAGCCTGGTAACCGGCTTTCGCCGTTAGCAGTAGGGCAGCGGCAGCGACGACGGTTTTGCCCGCGCCCACATCTCCTTGCAGGAGGCGGTTCATGGGAATGCTGTCGGCCATATCGTCGGCAATTTCCCGTATGACGCGCTGCTGGGCGCCGGTAAGCGTGTAGGGCAGGCTTTGTTGGAACTCTTCGATAACGGCCGTATCCACCGGAATCTCCACGCCTGGCTGCGACTGCCACTCGCGGCGGAAGCCCTGCATGCCCAGCTGTAGCAAAAAGAGCTCATCAAAAATCAGGCGGCGACGTGCCTCGTGTAAAGCCTGTTGGCTGTCTGGGAAATGGTGCTGCTGAATGGCTTCGCCCAGGGGTTCTAGCTTTTGCCGCTGGCGAATGCCCTGCGGCAGCGGATCTGGCACGCGGGGCGCCCAGTAGCTCACCGTGCTGCGCATGATGTCGCGCATTCGGTTGCTGCTAAGCCCTTGCGTAAGCGGGTAGATGGGCACAATGCGCCGGGTGCGCAGCGGTTCTAGCTCCAGCGGCTCCCACTCTGGCGAATTAAAAACGGGCCGCCCCAGATATTGCTCTACCTTGCCGCTAATGACAACCTGCATACCTGCCTTTAACTTGTTAACCAGCCACTGCTGATTGAACCAGGTGGCCTGGACCTGGCCGGTGCCGTCGCTAATGACGCAATTGACGATGATCTGATTGTTGCGACTGCGGCGAGCGCGGGTTTCCCAAATTGTGCCGATGACGGTGACGGTTTCGCCGTAAACGAGCTTGTGGATAGGCTTCATCAGGGTGTAGTCGTCGAAGCGGCGGGGAAAGAGGTAAAGCATGTCTTCGATGGTGTTGACACCCAGCTTGGCCAAATGTTCTGCCAGCTTGGGGCCGATTCCGCGAACGGCCGTTACCGACTGGACCAACCCGTCTGGGTCAGGCTCTACTGGCTTTCGGCTGCTTGGGTGCCGGTCCCACTTGCTGGACTTCTTACCGCGTGGGGCTGGCTTGCTCTCAGTGGCTGACGAGGGTTTAGACTTTGGCTGTTCTTTTGCTGGTGGCGGAGAAGGAGCAGCGCTTTCTGGCTGTTTCTGGGGGGGAACGGCCGTTTTCTTGGCTTCTGCTGGCTCAGGCTGTGGGGCTGCAGCTGGCTGTTGGGCCTGGCGCTGCTTAACCTTGCCTTTGAGCTGTTCAATGACTTTAGCGCGTGCTTCTGTGCCGGGCAGGCGTGCATAGTCAGCCAGCACCTCCGCCACCTGTTCTACCAGCGCCTTGTCCTGCTCGCTAACGGCTTCTTCCCGAGCCTGGCTCACCGAAAATGTGGCAAACTGACGAATGCCGCCGACGACAGCT
>JBHIWP010000226.1:0-9698 GCA_041987425.1 Promineifilaceae bacterium (SeqCode)
ATCTTCGCTGGGCTTGATCGGCGGCGGTTCCATATCCACTTCCAGGTCGGCGTCGCCCAACAACTGCTCCAGCCATGCCTCTGGATCATCTTCCAGGCTAAACTCATCGGCTTCATCCGCAGGCTCCGCCGGGGGAAGCGTAATCTGCTCTGCCTCCTCAGCGTCCTCAAAGGCAGCATCGTCCGTTGTGTAGACGGCATCCTCACTGGGCTTGATGGGTGGCGGCTCCATCTCTATGTCCAGGTCAGCATCGCCACTTATAAGCTGGTCTAGCCAGGCAACGGCCGCATCGGGGTCTTCCGGCACTTCGTCTGGACTGACATCATCTAGCAACGAATCGGGCAGCTCCACTTCTGCTGCTTCCAGGCCATCATCGGTCACGAAAACAGCGTCCTCGCTCGGCTTGATGGGCGGGGGCTGCATCTCTATCGCCATGTCCGCGTCATCGCTAAGCAGCTGCTCTAGCCACGCCTCAGGGTCATCGGCCATTGCCGCCAGCCCAACTTCAACATCGGTATCTAAGTCATCCACAACGGGAACGGCCGCTGCCATTTCATCAATAGATTCATCCGATTCCAGAACGAGCGCTTCTGTTTCTTCTGCTTCAGCAGGCGGAAGTAGTTCAGCCTCGGCCGATGGCGCGGTCTCCATCTGCTCAATCCAGTCAAGCGCATCGTTAAGTTCGTCGTTAGAAAGCAAAAGTGGGGCAACGGCCGTTTCTGGCACCAATAGCCCTTCGTCTTTCACCTGCTGCTCCAGTCGATCCAGGGCCAGCGTCAGTTCATCCGCTTCCGGGGTCACAATGAGCGTTTCCGGCTCATCGTCCCAGTCAAACTCTTGAGGCTCTTGATAGGTTGGCGTATGAAGCGTAGGAGGCGCTTCATCTGGTAGCTCAACGTCACCCTCATCATCCAGCTCATCTAGCCAGGCCAGCGCTTCTTCCAGGTCTGCTTCTGCTTCCTCTATGCGGCTGCTTACTTTCAAAGCATCCGTCACCCCTGTCACCAGATATTCTTCTTCCGACAATTCCTGTGCTTCTTCGTCGGGAACGGCCGTATCCAGCTCTTCCGCAATTTCTTCTGCCTCATCAGAGGTTGCGTCCAGCCAGTCAAGATCTGCATCAGACACACCCAGGCTAAAGTCGGCCAGTTCGTCCGCTTCTTCCCACGTGTCAAAATCGGGCAGCCCTTCCTCGGCCTCATCGGGAATAGCCAGTTCATCCAGCCAGCTATCCTCAGCCATGTCAGATTCTTCCGGGAATGCTTCCAGTTCAGTCTCGGTCTCTGCCTCTTCAGGCAGCACACCTTCCAGGCGTCCCGTAGCTAACTCATCCAGCCAGGAAAGTCCATCATCGTCATCCAGATCATCAAGGCCAAATGCTTCTTCTTTTTCTGGCGCTTCCATTTGGAACAGATCTGGGACCGTATCTTCATCGGTCGCTGCCAAGGCAGCTTCCTCTTCACTTTCTGTCAAATCGGTAAGCCAATCCAGATGGCCGTCTTCCAGTTCGTCGTCCCAGTCAGTTGTTGAATCAACCGGTGCATCGAGTTCGCCATCCAGCATGTCTTCTGCGACGCTGGGCAGCTCACCTACCGGGTCCTCCTGCTGTACAGCCAGCTCTTCCAGCCACGACATGGCATCATCCCAATCATCAACCGTTCCATCTTGCTCCTGACCAACATCTCCAGCTGTGTTTTGAGCTGGCGCAGGCTCTTCGACTTCGGGTTCTTCAACGTCCGGTTCATCTTCTGGTGTCGTCAGCCAATCAAGCCCGGTCTCCTCAGCCATGTCAAAATCATCAGCCTTTTCTATCAGGCTGCCGGTATCTTCCTCTAGCTGCATCAACCAGGTTGTATCTTCTGCTGAGATAGGCAAATCTTCTTGCGGCTCTGCCTCCATGTGTGAAAGCACTTCTGTAAGCGGCGGTTCTTCTGAATCTTGCTCAAACTCAGGCAGCTCAATGTTGATTTCAGAATCAAGTGCATCTTCAGAATAATCAATGCCTGCCAGCAAATCGGTCAGGCCAAGATCTTCTGCCGCCTGCTCTTCTAAATCTGGGAACAAATCGGCCGCCTCACCTTCTTCGTCCGGCGCCAGATTGGCCAGCATGCCGGTCAGCCCTAGCTCTTCATCTAGCTGTGGCTCAGTGTCTTCTTCAAGCTCTGCCAGATCTGTTAAATCAGATAACCAGTCATCCTCTTCAACATCAGCTACAGCCTGCGGCTCGTCTGGTACATCTGCCTCGGAAAGTAATTGCGTCAGGCTAACGTTCTCAAGGTCTAAACCATCAAACTCACTCTGTGGCGCTTCTGGTTCCAGGTCGCCTTCTTCATCACCCAGAAAATCACCCCAATCGTCTTCGTCGGCACTTGCCAGAATATCTGACAAATATTCCTCGTCAGACTCTATGCTTTCATCCTCTGGCACATCCACCTCAACATTTAAATTAGCCAGCAGCCCGGTTAGGCCCATCTCTACAGGCTCATCTGCTTCTTCAGAAACGGCCGTTTCCCACACATCATCATCTTCCAGCAAGAAATCTTCAGGCGTGCGCTCTCTGCTACCTTCCTCTAGCTCACCAACGAGATCGGCCAAACTACCCTGGTTATCTTCGCCTACCCAGTCGGCGAATAGGGAATCCATATCGCCCAAACTATCCAGGTCCAGCGCCTCGTCTCCCGCCTCCATCTCGCCCAGCAGATCAGTAAGGTCCGCCATATCGTCTTCATCAGCTTCATCCAGCAGGCTCTCAGCTTCATCCAGGTCAGACAACCCTACAGGATCCTGCAACCATTGGGGAATATCTGCCGATTGGGAGTCCCATTCATCCACTACATCAACTGCTTCATCGCTTTTGGCACCTTCCATCCAGCTTGGCATTCCCTCAGTGTCCACGGGGGGGTCTGGCAGCGCATCTCCAGTTTCAGATGATAGTTCGTCCAGCCAGTCAAAAGCATCTGAGCCATCTTCTTCTTCATTTGGTGCCGTGCCTGGCCTTTTCTGAGGCTCCTCGGCTTCTGGTGTCTCTTGAGGATCACTTTCACTACTCACGGCGGCCTCCAATTCCTCTGCACGGTTTAGGTCTTCATCGTCGAGCCAATCTGGAATTTCTGCTTCATTACCTTCTAACTCAGGAATTTCCAGGTTTGGAAAGTTTAGTTCATTGGTTTGTGAACCGAGCAAAGTTTCCAGGTCTACGGCGGCAGACTCCATCCAATCGTCGGCGTCGCTCAATGCGGCCAAATCTCCCGTGCTGGCATCTAGCTGAATGCCGTCCTCAGGCTGGCTCGCCTCACCTTTTTCCTCAGCTTCTTCGGTAAACTTGGCATCAGGCTCATCATCGGCAAGTGCCGAAAGCCAATCATCCCCTTCAACCTCATCCGAATCTTGGTCTATCCAGTCCAGGGCTTCCTCGGGATTTAATTGGACGGCATCCAGTTCCTCACCAGCCATTTCTGAAAGCCAGAATGGCGTTTTGGGCTCTTCTACAACGGACGGGGCATCGTCCTCGGCCCAATCTAGCAGGCCTCCATCCATAAGGCTCGTCGAATCGATTTGTATCTTAGGTTCATCGTCGGTCAGCGCATCCAGCCAGTCCAGGTCTTCCGATTCATCTTCTTCATCGTCCGACGCATCAATTAGTTCATCAAGGACGGGCAGGTCTTCTTCAACTGACTCCACTTCATCTAAGAACCAGCTCGTCTCATCAGACAGTTCTTCTGCCTTCTTACTCTCTTGCCCACTCGTTCCTTCCAGGTCCAGCGGCTGGAATTCAGCCTCATCATCGTCGCCGCGGAGGTCAGCCAGCCATTCGGCATTCAGTTCACCTGTGGAAATGTTTAGTTCGTTTTTTGCCTTGTCTTGCGAGAACCAATCTGTTTCGCTATCTACCTGCCGGGGAACGGCCGTTTCGCTATCCTTCTGGTCTCCAATATCTGCCAGCCAATCATAGCTGTGCATCCCACTCTCTGGCTCCAGCACAACCGAATCTGGAGAGCTCTGACCGCCTTGCATTTGAGCGAAGTCCATTTCCCCCACCCAATCGGCATTCGGAACGGTCGCATCCCTTGGGGTGGCAAGGCCCGTTTCTAAAAATTCAACTGTAGCTTCTTCTGGCAATGGAAAAGCGCCTTCAGTAGCAAAAGCTTTCCCAGCAATCGTTTCTTTGTCTAATGAATGTTGCGTCTGTTGCGTAAGGCCATGAAGACGCTGTAGATATTTTTGAGCTTCAGCAATGCGCCCCGTTTGCAGCCAAATTTCAGACAGAATGGCGTTGGCAACAATGCAATTAGGCAGTTCACCTAAGATGTTCAGGCAAACTTCTTCAGCATCAATGCGCTGGTCATCTCGCCAATACGCCTCGGCCAGCAGCGCCTGTAAATCCATCCGGTCTGGCTCTTTATTCAGGATGCGCCGCAGTTCGGAAATCGCCTGCTGGTACAGTTCTCCCTGCATGTATAGGCGTGCCAGCGCACCCCGAGTCAGGGGAATAATGCCCGGTCGGCTCTCCGTCTGCTCTGCATAGAGCTGACGCAGCTCGCTTTGAATAGCCACATTGTATGGCTGAATTTCATAGGCACGCTCTAAATGCCACAATGCCTGATCATTTTGTCGCTCTTCTTTATAAACAATGGAAAGCCCTACATGGCTAATAAAGTCGTTGGGGTCGGCGCTTAAAATTCGCAAAAATAGATCGCTGGCCGCACTGTATTCTTGTTGTTCTAACAGCGCTTTGCCCATTACGCGATAGGTATCAATATGGCGGGGATAGGTATGCAAAATGTGGCGACAATGCTCTATAGCCTCAACCGTTCGGTTTTCGTCAATTAGTTTTTCAACCTGCTCGACATAATCGTGTAAAAGAATAGATGTCACTTTTCGCCTCAGTTTTGACGTACTTGGTTCTCCACAAAATCGCTATCGTTTACATAAATATTATGCAAAGTTTCATCTAATAAATCAAGTGACGTTGCTTGAGCTGGCGCAGAAGCTGACTAATGTCCTGCTCGCTGTGGGGCATACTGCCCAAGGGATCTTCTATTTTATCCTGGCCGGAAAGGGCATAAAGCGTGTTTAGAATGCCATAGGAAAGCGCCTGAACCTGATAACCACCTTCTAAAACGAAAAGGATACGGCCGTTTGCCACCTCTTGTGCCAGCTCAACCAGGGCCCGTGCCATATCGGCGTAACCAGTCAGGCTTAGTCCGCCCATTGCCAGGGGATCTTGCCAGTGAGCATCATACCCGGCCGAGACCAAAATCAGTTCCGGCCGAAACTGTTGGGCCAACGGCCGCACCAATTCTGAGAAGATACGGCCGTAGCCACTATCACCTACATGGGGCATCAACGGCACATTCACCGTGTATCCGTGCCCCAGGCCAGCCCCTATCTCCTGCTGGTCCCCCGTCCCCGGATAAAACATGCGCGGCAAAAACAGATGCGTAGAAATAAAAAGGACAGAATCATCCTTATAAAAAATGTCCTGAGTACCGTTGCCGTGGTGCACGTCAAAATCCACAATCAAAATACGCTTTACATTATGCACTGCCTGAGCCTGGCGAGCAGCTGCGGCCACGTTATTAAACAAGCAAAAACCACTGATACGGCTGTGTTCGGCATGATGCCCCGGCGGGCGTACCAACGCAAAGCCATTATCTGCCTGTCCGGCAAGAATACGGTCTACAACGGTAATGGCCGAACCCGCAGCCATTCTGGCCAGTTCATAGCTTGCTGGCGTTGCGTAAGTATCCCCCAGGTCCAGGGTGCCGCCGCCCGTCACCGCCACCTCGCGAACCCGCTCAATGAGCGCTGCGGCATGCACCCGGCGTAGCTGCTCCACGGTTGCTAATGTCGGTTCCACCAGTTGAACATCTTTTAATACGCCAGCCTCATCTAAAAAGGGCAGAATTTGGCTAATACGCCCCTGGTTTTCAGGATGACCAGATTTTGTGTGCGCAGCGGCGGGGACATAAACGGCGGTAGTTGTCATAGAGACTCCAACTCAAATATTTTCCTCAACGGTAAATTATACCCAGATGAATGGGTTTTGGGCTGTAAAGAAAAAAGGTACGGCCGTATACGGCCGTACCTCCTTCAATTACTATGTTTTCTTGTGCTTGCAAAAAGCCCTGGTAAAGTCCTGCGGAAATTCACACAGGGCTATTAGGTCGAGCTCGCCGGACTGTTTAAGGTTTGCGCCGCAGCCCAAACCTGATGCGAACTTCTGGGGTGCAATACTAGCCACCAAACCACATAGCAACCAGTCCAGCGCCGTCACCAAAAAAGGTAACCAGGCCCGCAAAAACAACCGAAGCCATGGACATCAGCTTAATCAAAATGTTCAAAGAAGGACCAGACGTATCTTTAAACGGATCGCCGACGGTATCACCAATCACTGCGCCTTTGTGCGCCTGTGAACCTTTACCGCCATGATGGCCTTCTTCGATATACTTTTTGGCGTTGTCCCAGGCACCTCCGGCGTTGGCCATCATGATAGCCAGGGCAAAACCGGCGGTTAGCGTTCCGCCCAGCAGCCCCAACACGCCAGCCACGCCAAACAAAACGCCCACCACTACCGGCACAATCAGCGCCAAAACAGAAGGAGCGATCATCTCTTTCTGGGCAGCAGCGGTGCTAATTTCAACGCAGCGAGCATAATCAGGCCGCTCTGTTCCTTCCAAAATACCAGGCAATTCGCGGAATTGCCGCCGCACTTCTTCTACCATGCCACCTGCAGCGCGGCCCACGGCCCGCATGGTCATCGCAGCAAAGTAGAAGGCAGTCGTAGCGCCCACAAACACGCCGATGAGCACGGCTGGATTCAGCATCGTAACGTTGTAGAAGGTCATAAAGTCCTGCATCGTCCAGAACTCCACGGCACGGCCGTTTACGCTCAATGCCTCGCCACCACCGTGCAGCGTCAACGACAGGCGAATCTCTTCCAGGTATGCAGCAAGCAGCGCCAGTGAGGTCAGCGCAGCCGAACCAATGGCAAAACCCTTACCCATTGCGGCCGTTGTGTTACCCACTGCATCCAACTGGTCTGTTTTCACACGCACGCTCGGGTCCAGCCCGGCCATCTCTGCGTTACCGCCAGCGTTATCAGCAATCGGACCGTAAGCGTCCGTTGCCAGCGTAAAGCCCAGCGTCGAGAGCATACCAACAGCAGCAATACCCACGCCGTACAAACCCATCGAAATATTTTCTACGCCGCCCATGGAGTAAAAACTAACGGCAATACCGACAACAATCGCCAAAACCGGAACGCCAGCAGACTCCATACCTACAGCCAACCCTTCGATAAGAAGCGTCGCTGGGCTGGTAACCGCCTGTTCCGCAATGCTCCGCGTCGGTTTAAAAGCGTGGGAAGTATAATACTCAGTCGCCTTACCCACGATAATACCTACAATCAGACCAACCAAAATAGAGATCCAGACCTGAATGGCATTTGGCAGATCAAGAATCAGCACAACCGGCAGAGACAACACCGCGATGCCAATAGAACTACCGTACAAACCACGGCTCAGTGCATTAATCAACTGGCCCTGCGTGGCACCATCATTAGCCCGTACCAGGTAAACACCCAAAATGGAAAGCGCCACGCCAATCGCCGCAATCACAATAGGGGCTGCAATATATCTTAGTTGCAGATCCATTTGCTGGAGAACAGTGGGGGTCTGGCCATCAAACAAGGCCGCACCGCCAACCACCACGGCCGCCACGCCCAAAGCAGACGTCGCCAAAATAGAACCAGCATACGATTCGTACAGATCTGCGCCCATACCGGCGACGTCACCCACGTTATCGCCCACGTTGTCGGCGATGGTTGCCGGGTTGCGCGGATCGTCTTCCGGGATACCGGCCTCTACCTTACCCACCAGATCAGCGCCCACATCGGCCGCCTTGGTGTAGATACCGCCACCAACACGGGCAAACAGCGCCTGCGTAGACGCGCCCATACCGAAGCTCAACATCGTTGCCGTAATTTGTGGCAGCGGGTTAGCGGCTTCACTAATAAAATCCGCAATGGGGACGAAGTAAAGGACCAGGAACCAGACGGTAATGTCCAGCAAGGCAAACCCTACAACGACCAGACCCATCACGGCACCGGCCCGCAAAGCAACTTGCAAACCGCCGTTCAGGCTGCCTTTGGCGGCATTGGCCGCCCGCGCAGAAGCGTTGGTCGCCGTTTTCATCCCAAAAAAGCCGCACAGGCCAGAAAAGAAACCGCCCGTTAAGAAGGCCACCGGCACAATGGGATTTTGCAGCTCCAAAAACGCCAAAATAATAAAGATGATAAACAAGCCACCAAATACCAACCCAACGGCTTTGTACTGCCGCCGAAGATAGGCCATCGCTCCTTCGCGTACCGCCTGGGCGATCTCAATCATCTTGGGCGTGCCTTCACTTTCTTTCATCACCTGCTGATAAAAATACCAGGCATAGCCCAGGGCCAATATCGCCCCAATGGGCCCAAGCCACCAAATTAATGGCAAACTGGCTCGTTCATTTGCCGTTTGTGCAAGAAAAAATGCGTATTGCATGAATTGTCTACTGCCTCCTCTTCTTTTTAATTGTTAGTGAGTCTCTTTGGACAAATAAAAAGCGGGGCACCGTTTCGCCAGGCAAATTCTACAAAAATATTGCCGGAGCAAAACAGATAAGCTGAAGCAAGTCGCCTTTTGGCTAGTCGAAAAATTTGTGAGCTTCAGCACCAGACCCGCTTTTCTCTGTTAGGATTTAAAATGCCCCCGGTGGAAGGAGGCATGGAGGCACGATTGTAACGAATTGCACAAGCTATGTCAAAAATCGTTACAGGAGTGAAATGTAGATAATAAAGTGGAAATTTGAGCAAGAGTCGCCAGGCAGCAAAGAAGCCTCTTGCCATGCCCTGGGCAAATTATTACAATCTTTCCAGACCAGTCAACATTTTCATACCTTGAGGATAGATCATGACCGCACAAGATTTGCGCCAGACCATCAGCCAACGGTTCAACTTGAGTGACATTCGCACGCTCTGTTTCGATTTAGGAATTGAGTACGAAGAGCTTGGCGGTGGTCCAAAATCAGACGTCATCACCGCGCTAATCGGTTATTGCCAGCGCAATGAACGGCTGAACGATTTACAAAATTATCTCCAGCGGGAACGTTCATTTGTGGCTTGGGCCGAACTGTTTGCTAATCTTCCAGAATCGGCTCCAGAGCAGCGCCCTGCTCAAGGGAGCACCACCATACATATTGCTGGTGATGCTTATGGTTTGATAGCCAACAACAGCGGCACAGTTGAGCAAAATTACAATATGGAAAAAAAGGCCAAGATCGATAACAGCAAACCGACTGAGGAATAATCGTGACCAGAATGCCGCTCAATATTCAGGTGGATCGTGATGTCTATGGTTTTATCCAAGAAAATGCTGGAACAATCAACCAGAATTTTTACTACCAGCGGGCCGATGGGCAGCCGCGCATTCCGATTCAGCTGCCGCCGCCGGTAGAGCATTTTACCGGCCGTGAGTCTGAGGTGGCGCAAGTTTTAGAAACCCTCTACCCTGGTCAAATGCTAACGCTGTGGGGTCCGGGAGGCATGGGCAAAACGGCCGTTGCCGCCACCGCTCTCCATCAATTAATCCAAAATGAAACGCTGCTCACCCGCTTCCCCGACGGCGTTATTTTTTACAGCTTTTACGGCCGTCCTACCA
>JBHIWP010000227.1:0-9612 GCA_041987425.1 Promineifilaceae bacterium (SeqCode)
ATTCAGCCCGCTGGCAAAGGAGTCCAGCTGATCGGCAATAATGCGCACGGCTAAATCATGGCGGCCAACGGCCGTTAGCTGCGTCACGTGCGGCCGAAAATCGCGCACCGTCACGTGCATTACGTCATCGGAGTCGGTTAGCACGCCCCAGGCCAGCTCCTTTTTCTCGTTGTCATCCTTGGCGGTCATAAAACGAGTCAGGCTGCTGCTGGCGGGCACGCGCCCCACGTTGGAGAATACCTCGCGCCCCTTAATAAGATCGTTCAGAACGTCAAACTGGCCCGGGATTTTGTCCAGCAAACGCTGCAAAGGCACCGGCAGATGCGCCAGCAGCCGAATGGAGTCTACGCTCATGCTTTCCCCGGTGCTGGCCCGCTCTTTGGCCTGGTTCAGCACCTCGCCAAATCCGGCCAGCATGGCAAGGTACGATTTTTGCAGCTTTTCAAACTGCCCAAACATGTGCTGCCGGTTGCGATTGGCCCGCTCATAGTTGCGCAGCGCCGCCAGGGTGCGCTGATGCTGCCCAATCAGGTCCAGGTTAGCCAGCGGCACTTCAAACGTCATCGGGTAGACCCGATCGCGCGGGTTGCGGCGGCTGGCGTCTACGGGAATGAGAATAACGGGATTATTGGCGTGGCTTTGTAGGGCTGCCAGGGCAGTTTTGGCAGCAGGCTGGGTACGGTCGTCTGTCAGCAATATTTCTAGCTGGTCTACCAGCTCCGGCGCTGGCCGGTAGACCAGGCTGTGCACCGTGCGATAGAGCACCATTAAATCGTTCACGGTCATGCGCAGCAGATCGTTACGCTGTTTGAACAGCTCGCGCAGTTCCAAAATGGCCGGTAAGTTAATTGCCGTGCTCTCAGCGCTAACTTCCTGCGCCACGCGCGGCGCAATCTGGACACGCTGCCGGTCGCCAGGGCGCAGCATAAGCTCAGGGGCATACGGCCGATTTTGCGTCCCTGTTACTGCAGGCAGGTTGTGCAAGTGCACCGCCCAGGCCAGCGCTTCGTTGGTCAATATCTCGGCCATCGCCGCGCCCCAAATACCGTCGAAAAAGATGTGCGACAGGTCAAAAACGAACGTTTCGCCCGTATCAAAAATCGTCAATGGCTGGTCGCCAACGGCCCGTTCAGCCTGGCGCAAGCTAGCCAGGGGTTGGTGGCGCGACTGCTGGTCCGTGTTGATCCAGATGGGCGCCTGGCGCAAACCCGTCATTTCCTGGCGCAGTCCCTCGCCCGATGCGGCCAAAAACTCGGGCAAGGACGACCGCTTCATCTGGGCCAAATTAGTCAGCTGGGGTGGGCTCGTCTTTGCCGGATCGTTCATCAGGTTGGCAATATAGCCGCGCATGGTGGCTACGTTTTGGGGACGGCCGTTCTTATCGGAGCAGGCCGGAATTAGATAGTAGCGACCCTGGTAAATAATGCCGATTTGCAGCTGCTCCAGGGCAATCGGCTTACGCTCTTCACCGTATAGGGCTGGTTCCAAATAGGCGCGAATGCTAAGCTGCTGCTGGTAGGCGGGCAGGGCATCGGTTTCTGCGGCGGCAAGGCGCTTTTGCCATTCACCGTGCAGGGCGGAGGGCAGATCGGCCAGGGCGTTGGCTAGAAAGGTGTCGAACTTGCGGCGGCGGTAGGCGGGATAATCCTCTTGCGGCTGCACGTCGGCGCCACGGCCGTACGGCCGTAGCCGCTCCCAGCGCACGTATAGATCGGCAAAGCGTTTGCTTTCTGGCAGCCTGGCGGTTAGCTCACGCAGGATGGTGGTATAGACTCGCTCGCGCCACTCGTTTTCTAGCAGGTGGTAATATTGGTGCAAGCAGTAAACGGCCGTCATGGCCCAGGCGGTTACGCGATCTACCGGGGAGAGTTGGATATTGTGCTGGCGCAGGGTGGTGTCGAATCCGTGCGTTTCGCAGGCGTGTCGGGCGGTGTCATCACGCAGGGCATAATCGATGTAAAACTGCCAGATGCCTTCAGGAAATGAAGCATCCACTTCCTTACCGGCCAGCTTGAGCAAATTTTGGTACGCCCACAAAACGGCCGCTGGTCCAGCAAAAAATGTACCGTACACCGCCTTATCTAACAACGCCTGGTCTATTCCTTTGAAGAGCAGGTGAATGTCGCGTTTGACGGTTTTGGCTGGCGGTTGGCGGCTGGGCAGGCGCAGCAGGCCGTTGAGAATCACGCTGGGAACGTTGCCGGCCGGAGCATATCGCGCAATGGCGGACACCAATTTATCGATTTCGGGCAAAGTCAAGGACGACAATTCATGCACCTTCTGTGTGTGGGCAATCTTTCGAAGAGTATGAATGGTCATCTGAGTGGCGTCAATGGTCCGTTTAGGGTCGTTCACAAGACGTTGCCTTTGCGTATGAATTCATCAGGTACTACAACATGGTGCGTGCTAATTATGCCGAATTTGTCGATTGCTGTAAACCGCAATCCTTGGAAGAAACACCTGGGGAAAGCCCGATCGATGCAGATGTTTTGCCTGCCCGGATCGCCACAATTAGCGGTTTCAAAATTTAGGGGTTTTTTCTAAGCAACCTTTACGTTACGCCACCCGGCCGTTTCTGCCCAGGGATCATAAGCAGCGCCGTTTTCTGCAGCAACGGCCGTTTTCTTTAGTTTGCTCCCACTTTGCAGCAGTTCAAAAACGGCCGCGCCCAGCCACGCTTCTTCCGGCATTGGCTCTGGCTGCCAGTTCGGCAGCACCTCCTGAAGATAGCTTGTGCTTGTGCTGCCGCTGCGGAAAGTTGGCTCCTGCAGAATGGTGAGCAGGTAGGGAATGTTGGTTGTTACCCCCAGCACGACGGTTTGCTGCAGGGCATGGACCATCTTGCTGACAGCCTCTTCGCGATTTTGTCCCCAGGTGATCACTTTTGCCAGCATCGGATCATAGTAGGGCGAAACGGCCGTACCGGCGGCAATACCATCATCAACGCGCACGCCAGGGCCAGACGGCCGTTCATAGTGAGTAATCTCTCCAATTGAGGGTAAAAAGTTTTGCGCCGGGTCTTCGGCATAAACACGGCATTCAATGGCGTGGCCCCGCTGCTGAATTTCGTCCTGGCTGTAAGGCAGCGCCTCCCCCGCAGCAATGCGGATTTGCCAGACGGCAATATCGACGCCGGTTACCAGCTCCGTAATGGGATGCTCGACCTGAAGCCGGGTATTCATCTCTAAGAAGTAATAGTTCCCCTCACCGTCAACAATGAACTCCACCGTACCGGCACTGCTGTAGCCCACCGCCTGCGCCAGCGAAACGGCCGCTGCCGCCATGCGCTGCCGCAGGTCGTCATCTTGAATCACTGGCGCCGGGGTTTCTTCAATGATTTTTTGGTGCCGCCGCTGAATGGAGCACTCCCGCTCGAAAAGATGCAGCACCTTGCCATGCTGGTCACCCAGCACCTGAATTTCTACGTGGTGAATTTCAGTAAAATATTTTTCGACCAGAACGTGGCTGTCGCCAAAGGCGTTTTGCGCCTCGCTGCGCGCTGCCTGTACCGCCCCGGCAAACTCCTCGTCGGACCAGACCACGCGCATACCCTTGCCCCCGCCTCCGGCGCTGGCCTTGATGAGAATGGGGTAATCTATGTGGGCAACGGCCGTTTGTAGCGCCGCCGCGTCCATTCCAGCCCCATCCACGCCGGGCACAATGGGCACCCCCGCCTGCTGCGCCAGCTCGCGCGATTTGGCCTTGCTGCCCATCAACTCAATCGCTTCCGGGCTGGGGCCAATAAACACGATGCCTCGCGCGGCACAGGCGGCGGCAAATGTCGCATTTTCGCTTAGAAAGCCGTAGCCGGGGTGAATCGCTTCAGCCCCACATTGGCTGGCAATGTCTAAAATGGCGTTCTGGTGGAGGTAAGTATCGGTGGCACTAACGCCGGGGAGGGCGTATCGTTCATCGGCCAGCTTTACCCAGGGTGCGTCTTTATCGGCATCTGAATGAATGGCAACGGCCGTAATTCCCAGCTCATGACAGGCCAAAATCAGCCGCCTGGCAATTTCCCCTCGATTGGCAATCAATACTTTCTGAAACATACACACTCCCACAGGATCATAGTTAAGCGCCAACTTTACCATAAACCCATGAGAGTGTGAAAACCACTATCGTCAAATTACGACTGCTTCACCGACAACTGTCTTACTGATTACTGACTTAAGGCCAGCCTACCTCCACCGCATGGCACATGCCCCGTGCCACCCAGCCATACTGTGTACCGGGTGCCGGGTTGTGAATCGCCATCGTTACCGAGGCCGAGCCATCAGCGGGATGGTAGAAGACATTGACATACACAGCTTCATAGGAGATTTGCAGGTTGGAAAACCAGCCGCTGTCTTGCCAGCCCGCCTGCGCTTCCCAACTGGCCAGCGAACGGCCGCTTAACTCTACAACTTCGTAAGTGCCAGCCTCTGCCACGTCACCGCTTACTTCAAAGTTAATGCGCAGGCAGGCAAGTCCGGGTGGGGGTGGCGGCTCTGGGGTGGCTGGGATTTCTGTGGGCGCGGGCAGCGGGGTTGGGGTGGATGTTACAGCGACGGGCGCTTCCGGCTGCTCCGGCAGGGCGCTTACTTTATCGGCTGCTCCCTGGACGGCGCGTTGTGGCAAGGCTACTACCAGCAACAGCGCCAAAAAGGCAATAATTGGCGGAACATATTTCATTTATCAACTCCTTCGGTCTCCAATTGGTGGGTCTGCAATATATTTTAGCAAAATTTGTAACGATTCATCTCGCCACGCCAAATGCAGGCAGTTAGTTGACGGCCGTTGAGAAATCGCGCAGCCTGCTGGTAGCAAAGTCAACGGCCGTTTTCTGCGAAAACAAGCGGCACTCTGCCAGACCTACCTTGCCAATTTGCACAGCATGACTTTGCTCAAATTCGGCCCCAATCAGGGGGAAGGTGTCATCGTCGTAGTCCAGTTCATCGTACCATTGCCAGGTGCGACGGCCGTCCAGCCAGATAGGCGCTCCTTGTTGCCTGGTTTGGCGCACGCCAGCACGCACCTCAGCCAGATGAAACGACGTGTTGTTGGCGTGGCCCACCCCCAACAGTAACACGTAGCCCTCTAAGTCGTAGATGCGGGCCAGCGGCGACTGCTCGCCCATGCCAAAGGCAAGCTGGTGATCGGCCGTAACGAGGGCGGCATGACGGCCCCAAGCGGCGAACGAAACCTGCGGATGATGGCTGCGAAACACGCCCGGCCAGGTGCGGAACAGTTCGGGAATCACGCCCATCCCTCGCGTTGGCGTTAGCAGCGGATCATAGGCAGGCATTGCGTCGCGAATGGTCTGGTGCCAGGGTTCCGGAGCGGGCGGATTTTGCCACGGGCCCGGGTCAGAGTAGTCACTGGAGTGCGTCGGCATGACCAACGTTCCGGCTGCGGTGAGCGTTTCTTGCAGTGCTTGAATCACGGCAACTGGGCCACCGGGCACGTAGCCGATCTTGCTCAAGCTGGAATGGACCAGCACGGTCATGCCTGCCCGCAGGCCAAGCGTGCCTAAATGCTCTATCAGCATTGACTTCGTGAAGGGATGCGGAGATTTTTGAATAACGGCCGTTTCTGTCATGTCTCTTCCTGCCACCACGGCTTGCGCTTCTGCAAAAAGGCGCTCATGCCTTCACGACCTTCGTCGCTGTCGCGCAGCCGGGCAATAAGGTTGGCGGTATAGTCTCGCATGGCTGCTTTGGGCTGGTGATTGACCTGCTGAATGAGGGCTTTGGCGGCAGCCTGCGCGCCAGGGGCGGCCTGCAAGAGCTGCTCGATACGTTCGTTTACGGCCGTATCCAGCTCTTCTTCCGGCACCAAATAATTTACCAGCCCAATATGCTGGGCATGATCGGCATCAAAACGCTCTCCAGTAAGGAAAAGCTCGCGGGCGTTTGCCGCGCCAATCCGGGCCAGAACAAAGGGTGAAATAACCGCTGGCACAATGCCCAGCCGCGCTTCGCTAAAGCCAAACTTGGCTCGATCCACCGCTACCACAATATCGCAGCAGCTCACCAACCCCACACCGCCGCCAATGGCAGCGCCGTTCACGCGGCCGATAACGGGCCGGGGACATTGCTCCACCATTAACATCAGGTCAAAAATTGCTTCGCCATCCTGCACGTTTTCAACAAAGCTGTAGTCGGCAGCGGCGCGCATAAAGCTTAAATCTGCCCCGGCACAAAAGGAACGGCCGTTGCCCGTCAGCACCACTACCCGAACGTCTTCTCTGGTGGGGATTGATTGAAAGACGGCCGTTAGCTCCTTCATCATCGTTGGCGTCAGGGCATTGTGCACCTCTGGTCGGTTTAGGGCCACCGTCAACACAGCGCCCTGCTGCTGTACTTCAACTTCACTGCTCATATTTTCTCCGTCAAATCATAATGCTTCATAATTTTAGCCACGGCCGCGGGCGGATCCAGCTTGCCGCTGTCAATGACCAGACTGTAACGGCCGTTCACCAGCTGAAAAGGATCTTCCAGGCTGGCCAGTCGTTCAAGCAGCAGCTTTGGTGACTGTATCTTATGCCACTGCCGCCGCGAGTCGTTGCCCACCCGCTCCAGCATGATTGCCCTGTCGCAGGTGATTTGCACCAGGCACGCCTCGCCGCCCAGCTCCTCCACGTGCGCGCAGTACAGATCAACGATTTCCTGGCGGGAGGGGGCAAACACCATGGTAAAGATGAGACCTGGATGGTGGGATGCGGCCGTTTCTTCCAGAATGGCAAACCGAAGCTTGCGAATTAACTGCAAATAGCCCGAGGTACCTCGTGGAAAAAGCGGCTCCACAAAATCCACAATCATGTGATTGTGAACCAGCAGCAATCCCGTTTTCTCGGCCAAAAGCTGAGCCACAGTCAGCTTCCCGGCCGCTGGCGGCCCATAGAGCAAAAGGAACTTCATTTACCAGACCGTTTTCATTGCGCCGCCATCTACAATCAGCGTCTCACCCGTAATGTAGCTGGCTGCTTCAGACAATAAAAACGCCCCCGCCCGGCCAAACTCCTCGATGGTGCCATAACGGCCCCAGGGAATTTTCTGCTCCTGCATCGCCCGCTGTTCCGCCACGCTGAGTCCGGCATTTTTGGCACCAATTGCGTCCAGCGACTTCACCCGGTCAGTGAAAATGCGACCCGGCACCAGGTTGTTTACTCGAATTTGCTCGGGTGCCAGCTCCCGCGACAGGCTTTTGAGCAGGCTGGTAACCCCGGAGCGCATCACGTTAGAAAGGAGCAAAATGTCTATGGGCTCCTTTACGGAAGAGGACGTAACGGCCAGGATCGAGCCGCCGCCGCGGGCACGCAAGTGAGGCAGCACGGCGCGAATCAGGCGCACGCTGCTGAGCAGCGTTAGTTCAAAGGCAGCCTGCCAGGCAGCGTCGTCAAAATCGTCAAAGCCACCGGTCGGCGGGCCACCGGCGTTCACCACCAGCCCATCCACGCCGCCAAACCGGGCAACCGTTGCTTCTACCCAGCTCGTAATCGAAGCGGCATCACGTGCATCCAAGACGCCACCCAGCGTTTCTGCGCCGGTTTCCTTTTGCAGCGATTCGGCCGCAGCCAGAATATCGGCCTCGGTGCGGCTGCCAATTGACACACGGGCGCCTTCCCGGGCCACCGCCTGGGCAATGCCGTAGCCCAGCCCTTTGCTGGCGGCTGCCACCATGATTACCTTATCTTTTAAACCAATATCCATCGTGCGCCACCTTTTTACTGTTGAAAAACAAAGTATACCGCGTCACCGGAGGATTTGCGTAGCGCTTTTACAGCATTGGCGTTGAACAGTCAGCTTTTTTTATCATATAATTTAGCAGTAAGATATCGCCCCGTGACACCGACAACCGGCAGAATGGTTTGGCAACATGCCCTGAAGATCTTCTCCGGTACATACGGCTCCACCTGGCGTCTTCGTGAAGAACAGCTTGCTAACAGGCAGTTTTCGATGCGGAGGTGTCTTTATGCGTTTCGATCAATCAACAGATTCTTAAACGTAACCTGATAAGAGATGTTTTCTTGCGTCTTTTGAGGCAATTAGCGCCATCAAAAGCAATTGGAGGTCTCTCATGCAAAAGGTAGCTTTCTATGCACGCATTTCGTTGCTTGTGTTGCTATTTACGGCCGTCTTCCCCTTCTCAACGGCCTACGGCGCCAGCGGAGGCGCGACTGAGTTGCCGGAAATCATTTTTAAGCAGATTTACGGCGCAGGAAATCGTGAAGATCAATATCTGGTTGGCGATTGGGATGGCGACGGCCGCGACAATTTAGCCGTACGGCAGGGTGACGCCACGTTAATGGATTTTAATTTCGACGCAGTAAACTACGTCTACGGATTTGGCAATGCTGAAGATGAATATCTGGTTGGCGACTGGGATGGCGATGGCATCGACAATCTGGCCGTGCGCCGCGGCAGCGCCACGCTTATGGACTTCGACTATGATGGCTTTCACGACCTCGACTATAACTATGGCTTTGGCAATGATGAAGACGAATATCTGGTTGGTGATTGGGACGGCGACGGCATTGATAATCTGGCCGTGCGCCGCGGAAATTCCGTGCTGATGGATTATGACTTTGACGGCTATCACAATCTGGAGCAAGTTTACGGCCGAGGTAATGAAGAAGATGAATATCTGGTTGGTGATTGGGATGGCGATGGCAAAGACAACCTGGCCGTGCGCCGGAGCAATCTTATTCTGCTGGACATTAATTTCGACAGCTATCCAGATGTGCGCGTTATTTTGAGCCGTTCAATTCACGTGAGCGAATTTTTGGTTGGTGACTGGAACGGTGAGGGGCTAGACAGAATTGCCGTCCGGCGAGGCAGCACCATCCTGGCCTTCAAGTTTGGCTCGTAACCGAAAGTTTATATGAGAAACCTGTGTTTTTTCCTAATATGTCTGTTGTTTATCTTTGTGCCTGGCTGCAGTGCAACAGAAGAAACGGCCGTTTCCTCTTCGCCATCGCCTACCCCCTTTGCGCCAACGGAAACAGCCCCGCTGATCCCTACTGAGCAAGGCGCAATTGATCAAATGGCAGCGACATCGTCCCCGCACACGGACGTCGCTATTACTGATCCAATCGCTACAGAAGCAATCTCGACACTGGATAACTACCTGAATTCTCTTTATTGGGGCGATAACAGTCTTTCAGAAGATTACAATTACCAAACGGCCGTTGCGCTTTATGGCGGCAGCTATGATGTTCTTATTGCTATGAACCCCTACGTTGATCCTACAGACCAAGCTGCTCTACTGCGCAATGCTTGCGAGGCTAACGGATTCCAATGTCTGCGCCTACAAGAGGTTTTGTCGGCCGAAGTTTTAGAAGATGCAAATGAGACCACAATCGTGAGCTTAACGGTCAGTCTAATGAATGATGACGGTTCTATCTTCACGCTGGGACCGTGCTGTGGCGATGATGGCTCGGCCAGCACCAGCGAATTTGTGTTTAATTTACAAATAACGAAAGAGGGCAACTTTGACGTGCTTGATCTGCCTCCATTATTACCTTAAGAGGTCTTTTATGTGCGTTAAATTACTGAAACAACGGTTCTTACTGGTCCCGCATGTTGATGTTGGGGCTGAAATATACGAACTGTGCTGCAGGCCAGGGCTCTG
>JBHIWP010000228.1:0-9589 GCA_041987425.1 Promineifilaceae bacterium (SeqCode)
GGGATCGACGGCAGTGAGGAATCCACCGTCGTGGTAGCGGGAGCAAAGATTGCACCGACCCCAACAACCCAGATGGCTTTGACCAGACTATTACCCAGTTTGGCGTATTGGGTGGCGCGGGCAATGTGATCGGCGTAGACGGCAACGTCTCCATGTCCCGCGGCCTGGGGCGCACCAGCGTGGGTCTGGACCCCCTGGGCCACATCAGCGTGGGCACCAGCGATACGCTGGGCCGCCTGACGTCCGTAGAAGAGTTCGCCACCTACTATGATGCGTTTGCTGGCGGCAGCTTTGACAATGACCCGTCTGACTGGACCCTGGTGGGCAACCGCACCGATGCCAACGCCACCGTTGACGGGCAGCCTGCCCTGAAAGTGTGGGGCAACGTCCCCTGGGAGAGCGTCCCGGCCACGCGTACGGGCTACCCGCTGCAGGCCCCCGGCGGCATTTTCTTCCGCTTCCGTCTGGACGACACGAACTTTGCCGGACGCATCGGTCTGCACCGAGACAACTACACCGGCTTCATGGGTCTTGGCTTTTTTGATAACAAGATTACGCTCGATTACAAGCGAACCAGCGACACAGCCAATACGCAGCTGGGCATTCCCCAGGTGGCCAACGTGTGGTACCGGGCGCAGATGACGATTGATCCAGACGGCCGTCTCACCTGGCGCGTATGGCGTGAAGACAAGCCGGGCGATCCCAACCACCAATTTAGCTGGACGTTGGACAATCCCACCGACAACGCCTTCTTCAAGGATGAGCAGTACAGCTTTTTTGTCCACGCTGGCTCTGACGATGGCAATTCGGCCGTTTACATTGCCGACTACCGCGAAGCCGACGTTCACTTCACCAGCTACGACTATGACCTGGGCGATAACCTGACCAGCGTTACCGATGCCGTGGGCAACCAGACCACCATTATCTACAACGAACTGGGCCAGAAAATCAGCATGAACGACCCCGACATGGGGTACTGGACATACGGCTACGACAGCAGCGGCAACTTGGTTCGCCAGACGGATGCCAAAGACCAGCGCATCTGCTTCTACTATGACGCGGCCAACCGCCTGCAGGGTAAGTACCATCAAGGCAGCGGCGCGGGTGACTGTTCTGCATTGCCCACGGGTACCGCCTTAGCCACATACAGCTACTATACTGCGGGCATTGGCCTGGGGCAAACGCGGCTGCAATCGATCAATAACCCTGACTACAGCGAGAGCTTTGCCTACGACTGGCGCGGTCGGCCCACCAGCCACAGCCGCACCATCGACGGCACGGGCTACACCATGACCTACAACAGCTATGATCTAATGGATCGGCCGTTGCAGATGACCTATCCTAACGGCGAACTGGTAACGCTGAGCTATGACGGCCAGTTTGAAGAGACCTTGCAGGCAGGTGCAGACCTGTTGGTGAGCAACCTGACGCACAACGAGCTGGGCAAGCTGGTGCAGCTAGACAGAGGCAATGGCGTTTCCACTCAATACAGCTACTTCGATGCCAGCAACGCCTTCCGCCTGCAAAACATCCAGCACGGCGCGGCGGGCGATGCGCTGCCAGACTACGCCTTTGCCTACGACGCCATCGGCAACGTGCTGAACCTGACGGAAAGCACCAGCGGCGACAGCCAGACCCAGTTTTTCGTCTACGACAGCCTCAATCGCCTGACGAGCGCCACAGCGGCCGTTGCGGGCAGCATCCCCGGCTACAGCAAGGGCTACACCTACGACCAAATCGGCAATATCAGCAGCATGGATGGTCAGACCTATGATTATGGCGCAAGCCAGCCTCATGCGGTCAAGACCATTTCCGGCGGGCAAAGCTTCGGCTACGATGCAAATGGCAACATGACCGTGCGCACCGACGCCACGGGTTCCTACACTCAGGCGTGGGATGTGGAAAATCGACTCATTTCTGTGACTCAATCCGGCGCTGGCACCACCAGCTTTGCCTACGACGTGGGCGGCATTCGCCTCAAGACGTCAGCTCCAGATGGCACAGTAACCCACTACCCCTTCCCCAACTACGAAGTTGAAGAGCGCGTAGAAATGGTGGAGGCGGACCTTATCTATGTTAGTTCCAGCACTGGTGGCACGCTGCCAGACGGCGTGGGTGGCACTTTCTCCTTCGCCGATGAGGATATTCTGCTTTACGACCCCACCAATGATGCCTGGTCACTGTACCTGGATGGCTCGTCTATTGGGTTAGGTGCAACGGACATTGATGCCTTTACCTTTTTAGCCGACGGCAGCATCTTGATGAGTTTCGATGCCCCCATCTTTCTCTCCGATATTGGCGCAACCGTGGATGATTCTGACATCGTGCACTACAAGAGTGGCGAGTTGGGTAGTGAAAGCTACTTTGAGATGTATCTGCATGGCGACACCATTGGCCTGACGACGAATGATGAGGATATTGATGCCCTGAGCACCTCGCCCGGTGGCGCCGTTATCTTTAGCACGGTGGGGCCCTTCAGTGTAGACGGGCTGAGTGGGCAGGATGAGGATTTGGCCTGGTACGATGCCAGTGCTGGCAAAGGCACCAATTGGCTGCTCTATCTGGATGGGTCCAGCATTGGCCTGACGGGCAGCAGTGAAGATGTATCGGCCGTTCACTTCGAGCCTGGTTATCTCTATCTCTCTACCGTGGGTGCGTTTAGCAGTGGCACTGTGAGCGGTACGGGGGCCGATGCCTTCAACTGTGATGGGCTTTACCAGGGCAGCTGCACGGCGCAAGCACCCTTGTATTGGGACGGCTCTGAGCACGACTTTGGTGGTGAGGTGATTGATGGCTTTGCCATTGGCACAACGCAGGTTCCCGGCGGCACGACGATAGAGACGCGCACCAGCTACGGCCTGGCAGGGCAGGTGATTGCCCAGCGCACCATCAGCAGCCCACCCAATGCGGCGCGCGATGGCCTGCGCTACCTGCACGGCGACCATTTGGGCAGCGCCACGGCCATGAGTGACGCCAGCGGCAGCTACGTGCCCCAGACGCTGGCCCGCTTCCTGCCCTTTGGCGGCTACCGCACGGAGCCGCTGGCTAGCCTGACGGAACTGGGCTTCACAGGCCACCACGAGAACCGCGACATTGGCCTGACGTACATGAATGCACGATATTATGTGCCGGGAATCGGTAGGTTTGTTAGTACTGATAGCATCGTGCCTGAGTTGAACAACCCACAGCAACTTAATCGATACACTTATGTGCTAAACAACGCGGTAACATTTAATGATCCTAGTGGTCATTGTATATTCGGTATAGACACAGCTGTTTGTGTTGCGGTTGCCTTTGGGGCAGTGTTAGGCATGGGTGTAGATTATGCTATTCAAGGATATTCAAATATGCAAGATGGTATGGAGTTTAATGAGGCATTTAGCTGGGGAAACATTAATAAAGCGGAGCTTGTGGGTTCAGGGATTGGCGGGGCAGTATCTGGCGGGCTGTCGGCTTATGCATTGCCTGCAGTACCTCTCATTTTTAAAGGGAGTACTGTAGGAACAATTGGGGGATCGTTCTTTGTAGGTGCTTCGGCTAATGTAATAGGTGACATATCAAGCAGGGCAACTACTTCCATTATCACTGGCACTCCACAACCAGATATGTTAGATCCTATGTCATACCTCAATTCATTCTTATATGGAGGAATAAGTGGCTCTGCAACAGCTACTATAAATATAGCTTTTGATGGTTTAGCTCAATCTAGTGGTGCGGCTGCTCGATCTCAATATATTGATGAGTTTATGGAAACCGCAGCAAATGATCTGTGGGATCATCAAATGGCCTTAGGTGAAGCTCTATATCCCCCCCCTCCATCGGATATATCTGGTACAATTTTGTGGATGAATATGGAAATGGGGCCAACGGTAATTCCCTCAACACCCAATAATGGTATTATTAATGCTATGGCATTTTCTACGGGCTTAATAGTTGATTCTAATGTTCTTGGGGCAACTACAGGGTTTCCTCCAGCCACCCCTACAGGCACTCAAGGATATTTAGATTCTACAGGAGCAGGGAAATGTTGTTAAGAAACCTTAGCTTGCTCTGGCCAGCCTCCTGACCACGCCAGTCTAGTGTCCTGAAAGTAATTAATATAACGGCCGTTACTCCCCCAGTAACGGTCGTTTTTCATCACCTCTTCCCCTGGCAGCAGGGCATTTTTTGTTGGTGTGTCGGCAAACGGCCCTTGCTCTGGCCGCATCTCAGTCCCAAAGGGCTGCGCTCCCGACCGTGCCAGCCTGGGCAGCGCGGTGGGACACCTGCTACAGCGTAAATGTGTTTGCCAGTATCGTCCGTTTCACCCCAACAACAGACTGGCGCAGTTTTGGTGACTGCGCCAGTCTGTTTCGTGTCTGGAAACATACATCTGAACAATGAAGGCATTAGTATTGCCCAGGCGAAGGTTGCTTTTGGTAGAGAGCGCCTTCCTGCTCTGCGATTGCCAATAAGCGTAGTCTGACCATGCTTCGTCTGTCCCGACCCGCTTTCTACTCATCCAGCAGCTCTTTTTCCGTTACCTGTCCCTGCTTGAACTGTTCAACAGAACGAGCAAGATGAGCCGCGTTGGCCGGGGATTTCAGTAAGTACCCGGTTTCGAGCAAGCTGTTAAAGGCGTCTAAAGACATCACCACGGTATCTTCAGCGTCCCGTCGCGTAATTACCGTGTGGTCTGCGTCATCTATGACTCGGTCCAAAACACGCTTCAGATTATTTCTTGCTTCTGAATAGGCAACAACTTTCATGGGCCACCCTCCGAAGCAATATACTGCGCCTTAGCGTTTTCCAAACGATGAGGCATCAACTGATAGCCCATGGCCCGCATGATTGCGTTAATGTTGTCCAGACGTGGATTGCCCTTCGCAGAGAGCGCCTTTTGCAAGCCCTGCCGGGTCATCCCCACTTCTTCGGCCATGGTGGAAATGCCCTTAACGCGGGCAATGATGCGCAGAGCAGAGAGCAGCGTGGCTGAATCGCCATCCCGAGCGTAGTCGGCGAAGGTTTCGTTGAGAAAAGCGTCAATCTCTTTGGGATGTTGAGTGAAGTATTCGACAGAGACTGCATCCAGCGTACGGTAATCAGTCATGAGATTTGTACTCCCGCCAGGATTAGTTCTTAACAATGATGGTTTTGATGTTAGTCATGAACAAGTCTTTTGTGATTTGCAATATGAAAAGTGTAGCAGCGCAAACTATAGTTTGCAATTAGTTGCACGACGATTCAGTTTTATCAGAGAAATGAGGATAAGAAGACGGCCATTTTACCTGAAAAAACTTTTCTTGGAGCAAGGATTTGAACTGTTATAATAAATTACCTTTTTAGTTTCTCATTGCTTCATTTTAGAAGAAGTTTATTGGCACATTACAGAAGATTTCTATGGCAAAAGAACTCAGCAAATTAGCCAAAGTTTTGGACGATAAAGGCAAAATTGAAAGATTGCGGGCAGAACTTATTTCACGTCCCATAAGGATTGCATTTTTGATCCGGGAGGATATATCTCATCAAAATCTAGCTGAAATTTTGGAATTCAATTCAGTCGTTTGGGGAGGCTACTATAATTATTTAGTTCCAACAGATGGGGAAAACATAGATAATTCATGGCTAGAGAATCTTGAAATATATGGTCCAGATATTATTGTGTTCTGCGGAGATAATCTTGACCCTAAGGGAAATGTAGTATCACCAACACTGCATGAGCTATTAGAGAACGAAATTCAGCCTTTCTCTTTTTACAACTGGATACAATGGCAAGAGAAAAATGATGTACTTAAGCGACATGAAGAGGGATGGGCTGATAGATGGATAAAGGCCTTACCAATGCTCCCAATACTCGCGTACACTTTTGACACTCTTTCTAATCCAATGACATCAGAGAACTCTAAGGTGAGTATTCCGAACATTGATATACAGAATAGATTTTATACCTATGTGGCCGCACAGGTTGGTATCGTTCATGGAATTTATAGGAAAGTCTATTTAGAAGACTTTAAAGGTGAAAGTGTTGCCTTTGACTCGGAAGATTTGGATAAATATTTAGAAAATATTGCTTTTGTTCATCAGCGGGCAAACCCAATTAACTTAACAAGAAGATATATTACAGGAAATTTTAACTTGAGATTTGATCGGTCCCGACCTGAAGGCTTAAGCATAGTGCTTACTGGTTCTAATCTTGTTCGCGATTTTTGTATTTTCTGGAATTTACGCTTAACCGAGAATTTTCTTTTACAAAATGTTTCAGAATTAATTCTCCCGATTGACCTGTTTCGTAGTTCAAAAAACCTCGCCAAACTAGCTTCATTTCTTGAAAACAATGAGATTTTCAGATCCAATAAAATTACGTTGTTTTCCGATAGTGTTCATGTAAAGCGTCTTCGCTCCTTAGCTCAAAGATTAAACAAGAATGTTAGACGCTCCGAGATTAAGGTTAGCAAAGATAGATTGCTTCTAGTTGGCGATTTACAATTGCGTTCAACAACCGAACACATTGAATTAGTAACTGAGTCTGATCGATTCTCATTTCGGCGACCAAACTTAGAATTTCACGAGTTTATTAGAGACGGACATTGGGTCGTTGACGTAAAAACAGATAGAAAAGATGAATTACCTTGGTCTTCTAAACTTAACCATAATCTTTGTTGCAAGCTAGATAAAAAGCGAATCAATCTCTATGGTGGTTATTGGGTAAGATATCAGTATGGGCGATATTGTTGTAGAGCATGGGAAAAAGCAAATTTTATTAATGGCTGTTTGGTAGAAGCTAAAGATGCGTTTTTTGGTGCTTTTCAAGATCAAGATTTTCATACGAAGCTAAGTGACAAACACCCTTTTACAGAAGGTTTATTGAATTTACTTGGGACATCTAAAATACTCGAAACTCAAGGAGTTAGAGATCTGTTTTGGGAAATGCAAAGTGGAAAAACTCTAACGTTTAATGATTTAAAATCACATCTTAAATTAGGCAATAAATGTGATGATGTTATTGATGAACTTGTCCACAAAGATATTTTGCTTCGAGGGATGACGTTTACTTGCGCATCTTGTGGATATTCTCGTTGGTATCCTATTAATATCCTTGCTGAAAGAGTACAGTGTGTAGGATGCTTAAATTGGCTACGTCCACCTGTAAAGGCTCCTATTGTATTTAGATTGAATGAATTAGTCGCTAGAGCAGTGAGTCAGGGAGCAATTCCTGTTTTATTGACCCAGAGATGTTTAAATATGCGTACTGTTGCCCATAAGCTGGCATTGTTTGGCATCGTAGTAAAAAACAGTCAAATTGAAAGCGAACTGGATTTAGTTACAACTTTTGATGGTCACATAGTGGTTGCTGAGTGCAAAGACTTTAAAAATGGAGTGTTGCAGAAAGAAAAATCAAAGAGTTTAAAGCAATTGACCTCGCTAGTAAGAATGGCTGAATATGCAAAGATCCCCGCTGTTATTTTTAGCACTCTTCTCCCGCTTGGTAGGCCGGAAATTCATGATTTTGCTAAACATGCGCGTAAACTTAATAAAAGAGGAAAGGTTGCAGTACATATTCTTTCACTTACCGAAATGAATTTTTTGGATCTAAAATCACCACGGAAAACAACAGAGCATTTCTTTTTAACTCAAAGAGTTACCGATTGATAAAATACTCGACAGGAGACCATCGAGGCAGCATATATCAGTTTTTTACCAGTCCCGTTTAGGCGAACAGGACTACTGCCCCCCTCCACCAGTTGCAGGATAAATCAACGATTTCGTTTGATCACAAATACTACTTTGGTCGCAACACTTGATCAATTGGGTGTTCACTTTGAACTGGAAGCAGTGCCCATTGCTGAATTTGTGCCGCTTCCCCAAAATGCCGACGCTCGGGCTTTCTTCGTCGGCGAGTTTGGCAATTAAATGGTGTATGTAATTGATCCATATGCCATTGCCTTGAGTAAACTGGATCGGGGTTTTGATACGGATATTGAAGATATACTTTTTCTGATGCAGCGTCAGCTTATTTCCGTAGAAATGTTGGCAGACTTTGTGGAAACGGCCGTTACCCAAGCCAAACAATTTGATTTGGACCCCGCAGCCATGCGTCAGCGGCTGCAAATTGTTCGCGAATCCATATAAGTTGCTATACTTCCCCCATGACAGACATGCTTGCTGAATTAACCCCCACCCAACAGGCCGCCATCACGGCCGAACAGACCAGCTTTTTGCTTGGCCCGGCCGGGACGGGCAAAACCACGGCTTTGCAAAACCGCCTCCTCCGCCTGCTGCGTGAAGGGGAACCCGCCTACACGCTCCTGGTCATCGTCGCCGAGCCGGACCAGGCGCCCGCGTACCTGGACGCCGTGCACCGGTCCGGCCTGGGGCCATACGCCGACCTGAAGATCACCACCTACAACCAGATGGCGATGGAGATGGTGAAGCTGTTTTGGCCGCTGGTGGCCCGACCGGCGGGGTTTGAACGGCCGTATCACCCCCCCACCTTCCTCAGCTATGATCTGGCCCAGCTGCTGATGTGGCACATCATAACCCCCATGCTCAACGAGGGCGCTTTTGCCGACCTGCGCCTGCGCCCGCAGCAAATCGTGAGTCAGCTGCTAGACACGCTCAACCGGGCCGCGCTCAACAGCCTGAGCCTGGACGAGGCCATCGAGCGGCAAATTCGCACCTGGGCCGGGGAGCCGGAGCGCATCCGCCACCTGAACGAAGCGGCCACCGCCGCCCGCGGCTTCCGCGCCACCTGCTTGCGCGACAGCCTGCTGGATTTGTCGCTGGCCGTGGAGGTGTTCGACACGCAGCTGGTGCAGCACCCCGAATTCCACAAATATTTCAGCGAGCGCTATCGCCATCTCATCGTAGACAACATCGAGGAGCAGACGCCCGCCGGGCAAAATTTTGTGGCCGAGCTGATGAACGAAACGGTGACAACGGCCGTTGCCTACGATGCCGCCGGGGGCTACAAACGGTTCCTCGCCGCCGATCCCCTGGGGGCCAACAAGTTCCGCAGCCTCAGCGCCTACGCCTTTGACTTCAAGGATACTTTCATCACCAACACGCCGCTGACGCACCTGGCAAACTTGGTAGAAAATCACCTGATGAACACGCGCAAGCCGTTTGCCGAGGCGCAGCAGGCCATTTTGGGCACGGTGGGCGGGCGCTATCGCCGCGAGATGGTGGTGCAGCTGGCCGACGCGCTGCACGAGCTGATGGCCGAACACAGCCTGCATCCGTCCGAAATTGCCATCATTGCCCCCTACCTGGACGGCGCGCTGCGCTTCATGCTGGGCAACGCCTTTCGCGAGGCCGGGCTGCCCTACTACCTGCTGCGCCGCCGCTCCAGCCCGCGCGACGAACCGCGCGTGCGCGCCTGGCTCACCTGGCTGGCCCTGGCCCATCCCGATTGGGAGATACCGGTCTCGCCCTTCGACGTGGCCGAGGCGCTTACGCTCAGCATCAGCGGGCTGGATGCCGCCCGGGCTGAACTTCTCACGGAATCGCTTTATCGCGTGGAGGGGCCGGAGCTGCTGCCCATTGCCGAGCTGCCAGACCGGATTGTGAGCCGCGTGGGGATGGATTTTGTGGGGCTGTATGAGGAAATTCG
>JBHIWP010000229.1:0-9525 GCA_041987425.1 Promineifilaceae bacterium (SeqCode)
GACGGTGTTCATCGTAGCCTGAGTATTGGGCAGCAGGTAAGCGGACTTTTCCAGAAGTAGCTGCTCCATCTCGCCCACTAATCGGGCGTCAGCTTCTAAGTCGTCTTGCAAGGCGGCAATTTGGCGCAGAGCCGTCACCAGCCGCACGACCACGGGAATCTCGCCAGAAACGGCCGTTACCAGCCCATCATACTGCCACAAGGGTGAATCCACAATTTGTATACCGTCATTGAGGATGAGACGCTTAACCTTGTCGTGGACGGCATGGCTATGGTTGAGGGTATGGTATAGCTTAGGAAACATGCGGTAACGGCCGTACCGCTGAGACATAGGAATTTTGTGAACGTAGGCACCATCGTAAAAGGTAACCGTGTCGCGCTGCCCTCGGGTAATAACGTGAACCGTATGGCCTATTTCAAACAAGCCTTGGGCCATCAAATGAGTGAGCCGTCCGACGCCTTCATACTGATCTGGTGGATAAGCGGCACTAAGCAGGCAGATTCTAAGGGGTTCATCAGGTAAGGTAATGCGAGGGCGTCGACCGGTTATCGGATCAACGGCAGGTTGCTGGGACGATGTGGGGTTGGGAAACGGCCGTATTTCGGCGTCAGCTTCATGCTTCATGGGTATTTCACTCGTGTTTAAGGTTTGCCGCGGTCTAAAGAGGCCATGATATGCGCCGACAATAGCACTCTTTATCTCTTCCTGACGCATCTTCCACAGCTGTCGGGTTGTGATGTGGCCTAACTGCCGCAATTGTTGTGCCCAAAGCAAATGGCCATGTACATAATGTAAACAGCGCAGCGCCATTTCACGCCGTGATTCGCCCGCCTCAGGCCCATATTTTAATACAAAATAGATCACTGATTGAGTTTGCACCCACCAGCGGGCATTGTAGCTGCGCGCCTGCCGGTTTCGGCTAGAGGCGGGCACATGGTATACGACAGCCTCTTTTACCGGATGAACTATCTTGCCCGCATTTACAAGCCGCAGAGCGATGTCAGTGTCATCGTACAGCCATTCAAAAAATTGGTCAAAGCCACCCACCTCAAGCAAATCGCGTCGGCGATAAGCCATGTTTGTACCCATCATGCGTCCTGTCCATTGCTTACCGCTGCCAGGTGGCACGAATTGGTCTAGCCAGGAAGTGCGCACATCAGTTTGCTCAGCTAGAGACGAGACAGTTCCTAAACGATGCTGAATAACAGGATTGGCGGGGTGAACCAGGTAAACCATGCCGCCTGTGCCGGCCAGAGATTCATCGCCAAAGAGACGGACTAGCTGCTCTAGCCAACGATAGCTAGGAACGGCGTCATCATCTATATAGGCGACGATGTCGCCGCGAGAAGCCAGTAGACCAATGTTGCGCGACTGACTGAGATTGGCCCGGGTGCAGCGCAGTACCTGCACCCTTTGCTTGTAGGGGGCAAGTACGTTCAGGGTCTCATCCCTGGTAGGTCCTACGACGACAATTACTTCAAAATGGGGATATGATTGGTGCTCCAGGGCATGTAGAAGAGTTGCCAGAGGTTTTGCTCGATCAGTTGTATTAATCACAATCGAGACGGTGGGTTTAGCGGTGTTCATAGCGGGACAAAGTTTCCAGTAATGTTAACCGTCTTTCGATTATCCTACTGATTTTATTCATTTGATCAAACCGGGCGACATGGATGGTATTTAATTGAGCCAGCAAAAAGTAATCACGACCTACGAGGAAGCTAAACGGCCGTAGCACCAACAGCCGCCAGAATCGTTTGGGCCAGGGTTCACCTGCTCCCATGCCTGGTTCAATAAAATAAATCCGTGATAGTAGCTGATGCTCTTGTGATTGTAAATTTTGCAGCTGCTGCCAGGTTTCTTGCCAGTCGGCTGCAAGCGGAGCAGGTTGGGCAGGTTGGCGCTGCATGGTGGCGCTAATGGCTTTGTCAACTGCTTGATGCAGCAATTGAGTAAACCCTGATTTAAGCAGTTGTTTTTCTTCTGGCGCTCGAGGCTTACTTAAATGTTCAGTTCGCGCAGCGTGTACGGTAGGTAAATTAGTGAGCAATTGCCGCAAGCCAAGTGTGCGCCCCACGGCCTGTTCATAATACATTTCGGTGGTAATGGCGTCAGTTTCGGCCTGAAAAAACTCAGCTAGTTCGTGGGCGCTGTAATGCTTAGCAATAAAGCGGTAACGCATGGCGTGTTGGTTTCCATTATGCCTTACCGGCTCAGCTTGCCATGATTTGTTATTGAACAGGTGAACGGCCGCTGCTTCTTGTGCATACTCTATGGCAAACCCGGCTTGTCTGGCGCGAAGGCAATAATCAACTTCCTCGAAATAGGCTGGGAAAAAGCCTTCATCAAACTCTCCAATAGTGTTCCAGGCTCGCCGGGTAATACCAAACATTGCCCCAGTAACATACTCGATTGGACGATCTTGGGTAGTGATGTGACGACCATAGGCTAACGGCCGTTCCAAATAAGCTCCCGCATGATTCACAGTTTTGTCAATATTGAGAACACGTCCCCCCAGAATGCCAATCTCTTTATTGCTTGCTGCACGCTGGCACAATGCCTCTAGCCAACCACGCTGTACAACACAATCCTGGTTAAGCAGAATTAGCAAGTCACCTGTGGCGGCTCGCAATCCCACATTTACCCCGCCAGCAAAACCCAGATTGGCGGGCTGAGGCAGCAAAGTAGCTTGAGGAAATTGTGTTTCGATCAGGTGTTTGGAATTGTCCTGGGAGCCGTTGTCTACACAAATGACTTCATGCAAGACAGAATCTGCGTTGTTGAAAACGGCCGTCAAGCACGCCTCAATAACACTCTCTCCATTCCAAACGGGGATAACAACTGTTACCTGCATAGTCGCCAATCTTACCCTTGATTCAATGTATGCTCAAATGTGTCGCTGTAAATGTTCCCTGACTAAAATGTCTGGAGAAAGTACTTTAATGAGGAGAGAAACCTGAAACGAATGGAGCTTAGGAACCGTAAGCTACGATGCAAAAGCGACTTTTTTTGCCATCGATATTTTCTAACCCATGTATCATTGATGGTGTTGGCCTGTTTTTGCCATTTCCGATTCAAAAAGTTTATTTCTTGAGGATGAGGAATGCCGAGGTTATCAAGTAAGATGAGGGAAGTTTCCTCAAAGGATTGAGCGAGTGCTTCATACACGACTACAAAAGGTTCAATCTGGTTTATTTGAAAGAAACTTTCCCATGCCTTATCAGTGTTTACGAATCGCTTCACATTTTGATCAATTAAGTTGAAATCATATGCTAACGATGCGCCCAGATGAGATTGTACCGGTGGTTGGTTCTTTTCTAGTGCCCATTCACCTGTTTGGTGAGCCTTCACCCATGAGATAGCCTGACGTACCTTATCTTGACGCTTTAGCCAGAAATACTTTGGATTGTAAAAAAGGGCGTCTAGTAAAGCTCGGTCAGACAAATGTTGATATTGTGGTAATTGTCGGAAGTTTGCAAAGATATGGTGTAAATAATCCCACTGAATAATGATGCCAAAGACGCCGTTTGGCGTGCTGCCCAGTGATAAGACCAGCTTATGGAAAGACTCTAGTGATTGCTCTCCATAGAGCTCAGCAATATTACCCTGTTTGTTTTCTAATTGACCAGTTTTGTCAGTAATAAAATACTCATCTGGATTTCCTGCTATGCCAGTGATCTGAAAAGCCTCAGCAAGCAAATGGCTGCCGCTCCGAGGAGTTGCACAAATAACGTAGGTTGTACGTGGTGGCGGCATAAACAACTTTCTCCTTTGCCTATTTGTTACAAGGTGTTTACTTCGGCTAAACTAACAGCACTCCACTCGATTTTAGCTGAGCACAGAGAAGTGACCCAATTGACAGTAGAGCAAAGAAAAGCGACAGCCATTTCTTTTTGTTTATTACCAGAAAGGAATTGGTTGCCGCTCTCATTTTATTGCTTGTTATTTTATTATCAGAGGTAGATAAACTATATCATCTGTAGGGAAAACAGTTACCGTATTCGATGAAGCAATAAGATTATTGCTACTATTTATTGCCCGAATTGTGATGGTGTAGGAAGCATCATTGGTCAGTCCAGTTAATGTAAATGTAGTATCGCTGCCAACATCAATTGGAGTTGGTCCCTCATTAGGAGGGTTAGCACCAGAACTCTGAGATACAGCAATCTCGTAATGATCAAGCCCTGGCAGCAAGGTAGGGTTGGCTATCCAGTTTAGGCTTAGAGTTTGATCATTGGGAAATACATGGAGGTAAAGTGGAATGTATTCGTCTGCTCCCAAATCGGCTGGAGCAAAAGGCGTGCGATTTTGGTTATCAACATCAATGCTCGTTGTGCTGCTGCCCCCCTGATTAATTGCTGCCGAACCAGTGTTGATATGGTAATCAAAATTAGGTGAGCCTGCAGCCACGAAGTTAGGATTGCCAGATACGTTGCTTCCTGTACCTGTAAAAGTGCCGCCGCCCCCACTATTGGTATTGTTACCAAAAAGCAAATTAGTATTAAAGTTGACATTGTTACCGGGTTGTGCGTGTACTGCAATTGCTCCTGTATATGATGTATGGCTGGCAATAATGCTATGAGTGATGTTGGCCGTTCCTCCGTTAATGACGACAATGCCATTTCCCTGCATAGGTGATGCCCCCAAGCGATTTTGGGCAAAAGTTGCGTGGGTTATATTTGCTGTGCCGCCATTTAGGAACAACCCACCACCGCCACCACCAGTTGTCGTTCCACCGCTGCTGATACCCATTTCGGCTAAATTATCTGCAACAATGACATTGTTGAGGGTAAGCGTATTACCTTCAGCAAAGCCTGAGAAGTAGATTCCTGCACCACCCCCTGCTCCCCAATAGATATCACCTACGCCGCCTCTGGCAATATTGTTGACAATTGTGGCTTGTTCTAGAGTAACGTCGCTCCGCGTTGATGCCCAGCCGCCGCCGTTGGCCAGTGAACTGCTCATAGTGGGGTCTTTTCCATCGCCACCCTGGGTCAAGTTATTGCGCAAATCAAGGTTAGAGAGGTAAACTGTAGCTCGTTCGCTATAGAGGGCAGCTCCATATGCTCCACCACCATCTCCATTTGGGGCGTTGCCACCAATAGATTCGTTGCCTGAAGCCACAATGGTATTGATATTGACATTAGAGTAATTATGAAACGCCGCCCCTCCCCCTTGAGCGTCAGCATAGTTATTGTCACTGCGGCCGTCACCATTGCTGCTACCGGCCTGTGCAGTATTATCGGTAAAGGTCAGATTACTACCAGTAACAACAGCATCTAGTGTATACAGGCCCCCTCCAATGCCAAAACCGCCTCGTTCCAGTCCAGTTCCGCCATGGGAAACATTTCCTTCAAAAGTAATGTTTTCCAGGTGCACACCATTACTGTTGCCTCTAACAGCAATGCCGCCACCAGCGCTGGCCCCACCGTAGGGGGAGCCTGTGTTGCCACCAATGGCCTGATTATTTTTTATGATAAGATTTCTGGCAATGACAGAACCTCTGTCGGCTAACATGCCACCGCCAAAAGCAAAAGTAAGCGCGTCGCCTCCGCTTGTTTCACCTCTTTTCAGGCCGTTTTGAATTGTGAATCCTTCTATACGCAAGCTTGCATCATTGGCTGTTGGTCCATATAACTGAACTCCACGATGGGTATTCTGGCCGTCAATAACGGTTACGTTGACGGTGGAATTAGGGGAAGTCCAGTTGTTGGTTGTGTAGCCACCCAAAATGGAAAGATGCTTGGTAAGTACGCAAACGACGGCCGTACTTATTCCATCCAGACAGGTGCTGCTTCCTGAGTAAGTATATGTGCCTGCTGCCACCAAAATTGTGTCACCGTTGTTGGACAGGTTAATTGCTTGCTGAATAGTGCGGCAGGGTTGAGCAGTTGATCCGCAAGAGGCATTATCGGTACCAACTATTGCCACATGGCGAATAGTGCTCTGCGGCGCTGCCTGCATCTTTCTGGTGGGGTTGAAAATAAGGATAGTGAAGAGCAAAAGCCCCACCGTGCCGCCTAATAACCACATAAATCTGGTTTTTGTCATAAAAATTACCTTTAAAAGACGAATTGAAATTGCTCATTATTGTTGATGAACGGAACACACCAACTCCATGGATGAAACAATTTCTATTGACACTACTTGTATGTAATTCGCCCCATGGTAATTTGTGCCTGATATGTGAGCAATAGTTAATTTGTTCTTTTGAGCAAAAGCTAAGGTAAAGTTTGGAGGTATATAGCGTCAATGAGAAAGCCCAAATTACGAGTGTCCTCGCTGAGTTGGAGACTAGCGGGATTGAACGTGGTGCTTTCAAAGATTAGTTTAGCTTCACTAACATCTGTTGGAGTACTTACCGTAAATGTAAAGGTTTGCCAATTCAGAGTAGGGGTAAATTGACCAAGCTCCACCTCGTCAAGATAGACGGTAACGTCCGCTTCTGGCACGCCAGTTGGTCTAAAAATGCGGGCCTTTACTTGAATTTCAAACTGTTGAGAATTAGGCAAAGGAATATAAGTGACGGCCGTTTCTGAGGTCCAGCGTGCAGTAATGTCTCCAGCCAGAGGCTCTTTACCATAAAAACCATCCCCCAGAAACGCAGCATCCAGGCTGCCAATGTCAATGTAGAATTCGGAAAAGTCCCGTGGAGCAGAAACGGCAGGTTTAGGCGTGGCGTTATAAACCTCAATACCGTAATAGACTGTCTCCATTTGTGAGGGAAATTCAGTAAAAGTACTGCGCAGCTTAGGTAGCCGGATAGGGTAGAAGACCACTGGCTCTAAGTGAAACTGGCTACGTATGCTGTCCAACACAGGGGCAATGGCGATAAGCTGTAACGGCCGTTCCCGCTGCCGTGCATCCTCGACTAAATCGGCTATAAATGCCTCTGTGCCGTTCGCTTGCCGGACTGTAGCAACATCATGGCCAAAGATAAAGCGTAGCGGGGGACCAAACGTGTCAGCAAACGTGCTAGAGACTGGTTCGCTTATCATTATGATAGCGTTAGGTTTTAGCAGGTCATGAAAATCCAAAAGGGCAGCTGTTGCACCCTGTAAATCGCGTGTTGGTAATACAAAGCGGGATTGGTAAATCAAGCCGCCCACTATCCCCAGAGTCAGCAAAGTAGCAGTAAAAACTGCCATTCGGCGCCGTTTATAATGGGCCAAAGTATAGAGTGCCACTGCTGCATAAATTAGCAGCATGGGCAACACGATAGGCACGTAGCGTCGCATTGCATAAATGTGGTAGGCAGTGTTGAATATGCGGTAGACATATTGCAAAATTGTTACAATTCCCACTGATAGAAAGAGACCATGCCGATTCAAAGAGCAACTATAGAGAATGAAGGCTAGGCCCGCTGTAGCCAAAATCAGTCCAAGCGGGGTCACATACCAGCCCAGCCGAACCCAGTTTTCCCCGTCCAGCATAAATGCCTCAGTGCCAGTAAGCCACGTTGTGTAAACGCCCGGTGGCTGTAAAACAGGGCGGACATAGTAAGCAAACAAACTGAGTAAGATTACTGATCCAGCGAGTAGCCAACGAAAAGCGGGATGGTTTATCCAGCTGACGACTCTGCTTCTTCGGAAAGTCGAATACGGTAGGCGATACATTATTATGCCGAAGACTGTAAAAAGACCGGCTGCAATTAAACCAACCCCAACTACCAAAGATGATCTGGCTAACATTCTATAGACGCTGCCATACGTATTCCACATATAAGGCCAGTTCAGGACGACGGCAGATACACCTGCGTGCGCTGATACTATGCCCAACGATAATGCAGCAGCAGTCCAGCCTGAGTGCCACATCCTTTGCCACCACCGTATTAGCAAAAAGCTCACTAACAAGACAGCTACTAACGGCAAATCAATTCTAGTCAAAAAAGCGGCGCCAAACGCTGCACCGCCAAAAATTCCCCAAATAACTGGCGCTTCGGTTTCATTATCCCAGAGCCTTTGCCAGGCAAGCAGCCCTGTAAAGATTAGCAGTAGGGTGAGTGGCTCCGTAGTAGGATAGCGAGAAAAGTAAATGTGAGTAGGCGTAAGTGCCAGCATCAAGGTGGCTAGCAAGCCAATTCTGGCGTTAAACAGCCGACGGCTTAACAAAAACACCGCTGCTAACCCTAGTGTTGCCCAAAAGGGGGTTACTAGTAGTCCACTGTACAACCCGCCGAGAGCAATGGCTACAGCCATCAGCATGGGATGGAAGGGAAAAAATTGAGGGATAATTGTGTTAGATTGGGTATCGTCAATATACCAGCCTACGAATTGTAGAAATTCTGTGCGCCATTGGCTTGGTTGTGGACGCAAGGTAACCTCGGCGTGTTGCGCTAGAAGGCTAATCCACTCATCAGTTAGGATGAAGTCGCCTGTGCGAACGGCCGTAGCTGCAATATTTACGTATACCCCTGGATCAATGCCGCCTAGCACATATTCGTGGGGACGGAAGTAGACAATAGCTGCTCCAAAAAGCAGAATGAGCAACAGCCATTCGGGCCATTTTAGCGGGGCAAATTGGGGGCGGGCGAATGGCCGCTGATAGAAATATAGTCCAGTAGCCGCTAAAAACAACCCCAGAGTAACCGCCACCAGGGAAAATCCACCAAACGTCACTAATATGGTTCCTGACCAGCCAATAAAAATGACGCTGCCTATCAACGAAACAAAGCCAGCTTCTAGCCAGTCTAGCTCTGGTGAAAATTTAGCCCAAACTAGAAGAAAAACGGCCGTAAAAGAAAACACGGCCGTTACAAATCCAAGAATTACGATAGGGGATGCTTGCAGCATAAACTCACTCACTTAATTTTGTTCAGTTCAGCGAGTTTACCATTAACCGTTTACCATTAACAATTAACGTTCTTATGGATGCCAGCTGATATCGGGCACGACGGCCGTTTCCACGTAAGGGCCACTGGCCAGATCGTCAAAATAGCCGTTTGCCAGCAGGCTGCTGTAAGAGAATAGCGCATGCCCGGCCGTGCCCGCTGCCCGCGCCATTGCGATTCTGGCCTCGATCTCCGCAAAGGAGCAGTACCCGGCACCAATGCCGGGAATGACGTAACGGCCGTTGTCATCCGCCTGAAAATCCGCTACCAACGTCTGCCAACGGGCCCTAATCCAATAGTCGCTTGAGGTAGGCGCCGGGTCTTCCAGATAGTTGCCCGCTCCGTCGCAGCCGTTGTAGCTGGTGCCAGGGTAAATCATGGGCGAGATGCTGTCGATGATGCCGCTGGCCAGCCACGCTTTGGAATCCTGATAATAATGAATGTTGCCCTGCTGTGGCAAGCCGGGGAAATTCCAGCTGGGGTCTAGCTCATGGATCGGCCACACGGCCGCAGACAGCCACAAGCCTTCCTTTAGAGGCACAACCTCTTCGTAAAACCGACGCACCGTGCCGTTGACCTGCGCCCGCTGCCAGGCAGCGTAACCCGGGTCGCTAAAGCAGTCGGCACCGTAGCGTGCCTCGCTGACAGGATCGCAAGACGTGTTGCTGCCGCCGTACCGAATATGGTCCAGATGCAGC
>JBHIWP010000230.1:0-9521 GCA_041987425.1 Promineifilaceae bacterium (SeqCode)
CCAGCGACATCGAAATTGCCCAGGAAGCCACCCCCCTGCCAATCGCTCAGATTGCCGAGGAGGTAGGGCTGCTGCCGGAGGAGCTTGTACCTTATGGCGTCGACAAGGCCAAAGTCAAGCTCTCCGTGCGTGACCGGCTAAAAGACCGTCCCAACGGCAAATATGTGGACATCACCGCCATCACGCCCACGCCGCTGGGGGAAGGCAAAACTACGACCACCGTCGGGCTTAGCCAGGCGCTGGGGGCGCATCTGGGGCAAAAAGTGTTCACCTGCATTCGCCAGCCCAGCCAGGGTCCCACCTTTGGCATCAAGGGCGGAGCAGCAGGGGGCGGCTACAGTCAGATCATTCCCATGGAAGACTTCAACCTGCACCTCACTGGCGACATCCACGCCATCACAGCCGCCAACAACCTGCTGGCCGCCGCCATCGATGTGCGGATGCACCACGAATCTTACCAGGACGATAAGCGTCTCTTTAACGCCCTCTTCCCCGAAGAAAAAGACGGCCGTCGCAAAATCTCCCCGGTGCAAATCAAGCGGCTTCAAAAGCTGGGCATCGACAAAACCGACCCCAACGAGTTGACCGAGGAAGAAATTAGCAAAGTTGTGCGGCTAGATATTGATCCAGAGACTATCACCTGGCGGCGAGTCATGGACACCAACGACCGCTTCCTGCGCGGTATCACCATTGGCCGCGGCTCCGCAGAAAAGTTTGAGCGCGAAACCGGCTTCGACATCACCGTCGCCAGTGAGATCATGGCGATTTTAGCCCTGACTACCGATCTGGCCGACATGCGCGAGCGCCTGGGCAACATGGTCATTGGCCAGAGCAAGGCAGGCGATGCCATCACCGCGGATGATTTAGGCGTGGGCGGCGCGCTCACCGTGCTCATGAAGGACGCCATCATGCCCACGCTGATGCAAACGCTGGAAGGCACTCCGGCGCTGATTCACGCCGGACCGTTTGCCAACATCGCCCACGGCAACAGCTCCATTGTAGCCGACCAAATTGCCCTGAAGCTGGTGGGGCCAGATGGCTACGTTCTCACAGAATCTGGCTTTGGCGCCGACATTGGCATGGAGAAATTCTTCAACATCAAGTGCCGCTACAGTGGTCTGCTGCCTAATGCGGTCGTGCTGGTAGCTACCATTCGCGCCCTGAAGATGCACGGCGGCGGTCCTAAAGTGGTGGCTGGCAAGCCACTCGATCCGGCCTACACAGAGGAAAGCCTGGAGCTGCTGGAAAAAGGCTGCGTCAACATGGTGGCCCACATCAAGAACGCGCTGCGCTTTGGCATTCCGGTGGTTGTGGCCGTGAACAAATTCAAGGACGACACGGACAACGAGATTGCCCTCGTGCGCAAAATTGCCAAGGAAGCGGGTGCCGAGGACGCGGTGATGACCAACCACTGGGCTGAAGGCGGCAAAGGCGCCGTAGCGCTGGGCAAGGCAGTGATAGCAGCCTGTGAAAAGCCAAGTAACTTTAAGTTCCTGTATGACCTGAACGCGTCAATTAAGGAAAAAATCGAGACAATTGCCAAAGAAATTTACGGCGCAGACGGCGTAGAATACTCGGAGAAGGCGGAAGAGCAGATCGCTGACTACAATCGCCTGGGCTTTGACAAGCTGCCTATGTGCATGGCCAAGACACACCTGAGCCTGAGCCATGATCCGAACCTGAAGGGCCGCCCGACAGGGTTCACGCTGCCCATTCGTGAGATTCGCGCCAGCGTAGGCGCAGGCTTTCTCTATCCGCTGGTGGGAACGATGAGCACGATGCCGGGGCTGCCCACACGGCCGTCTTTCTACGACGTCGATCTGGACCTGGAGACAGGCAAGGTGGTGGGGTTGTTCTAACAGTCTGCTGAGATGACAGTCAAGGATTAACCCTAAACGCATTGTCCGGCAACGGCCGTTGTTCTGCATCCACACCCGCCAATCTGGCCCCACTCATCCGGTTGTATACGCCGACATGAATTTGCAGCGGCTCGCTGCTGGCTGGCCACGGCAGGGTTCGCAGGTCGACAACGGCCGTAGCCACCGGCCAATCCGCCAGGGGCAGCATCCCCAGCCAAGTGTCGCCATCGGCCTGGGCCACCGGCGGCATGCCCGCCTGACCCAGATGCAGAAAAATGGTGTAATCGGGCGGCAGCGGCGCGGCCGTGGACCAGGTCAACTGCACCTCAAGCTGCTCCGACCTGGACCACAGCGTCACTTCTTGCAGGCAGATGGTGTCCTCAAAAACTGCTACACAATCTTGTGACTGGAGCGATGCCAAACGGCCGACTTCTTGCAGATGAAAACGGCCGTCTGCCCAATAGCGCGTCAAATAAACAGCGTCGTACTCAGCCGCCAGGCGGGCGAGCTCATCGGGTTGAACAATCACGCCGCGCAGATCCACGTCATACACCGCAGCCTGTCGCATCTCGTCTACCCAGGGCATGCTGTAGCTGGCCGATTCGGCCGTTGCAGTCGCCACCAGTGGCAGAAAATCGTCCAGCTCAACTACCACCGGGGCCAGCGTCATTCCCCAATAGCCCAAAGGAAACGGCAGTCGCTTCGGAGCGTAGCGGTCGGGATAGTTGATGAACAGCAAACGGCCGTCAGACTCCGCCAGCGTGGTGATGGTTTCCTGCAAGTGACTGGTACCCACGGCGTACAGATTCTCAAACTGGCGCAGCAGCAGGCTGCCTTGCAGGGCAATACCCACCAACAGCAGCCGCCCCACCCAGGCCAGCCAAGAACGGCCGTTTCGCCCCCACAGGGCACTCACCCACAGCAGCACGATGCCCGGCGCGGCGATATGCAGCAGCCGAGAGGCTAGACTCACGTAGCTAAAGCGCAGACCCACAAAGGCAGGCAGCATGCTCATCAAGGCCCAGCCCAGGCCAGCCGCTGCCAACACAAACCGCTTTTGCCGAGCCGCCAGCCAGAGCAGGACAGCGCCAGTCACCCCCACAACGAAGAACACGACAACGACCGTCAGCTGATGCTCTGGCGCGTATCCATTCAGCCGGGCCAAGAGAGGATAGGCGACACTTTGCAGGAGGTAAACGGCCGTTTTCCCCTCAAAAATCAGCCCCGTAATACCTTCCTGTCGGGGCGCCTGGGACCAACCGGCCACAAATAGCAGCGCCACCAGCGGATAGAGCAGCGGCCACTGCCAGCCGTTCTGCAGCGGATGCCGCAGCCAGGAACGGCCGTTTTGCCACGCCTGTGAAAAAGATAGCCCATCGAGCTTCACCACCAACAGCAGCAAAAACGGCACGAAGGCCAGAGCCACGCTGCTTTCTTGCAGCATCATCGCCAGGAAAAAAAACACCAGGCTGGCCCCATACCAACTGTTGCGCCGCTGCCGGGTGCCCGCCAGAAAGAACAGCCAGGCGATGCCCTGAAAAGCGGCAGCCATTGGCTGGTTGGGCGCGGCCCAGGCGGTGGCCTGGTAGGAAAAGGGAAATAAGGCCACCAGCAGAGCGACAAAAAATGAGGCCCATGTCGGCAACTTCAGCAATCGCACAATGGCATAGCTGAGCGCCACCTGCAGCAAGTGCCAGCCAATCTGCAGCCAGTGCAGGGCAAATACATCATACGTGCCATCGCCTTGCAGGAAAAAGCTTACGTAGAGCATGGACCCAGGGCGGTAATATTGAAATTCGGGGATGGGCAGCAGCAGTTGCCACCAGCTGCGCCCCGGCATGTGACTGTACCAAACCGGATCATCCCACCAAAAGCCAAAGTGGAGCGCCGACTGGTAATGCCAAATAGTCACTAGCAAAAGCGCCAAAAATGCCAGGCGAACGGCCCAGCGCATCGGTAAAAGCTGCGTTTTATTCATTCGGTGTGATCACAATCTCTGTTGGCAAGGGAATGGCGTCACGGCCGTTTTCAGCCAACAGCCGCATCCCACTTACCGCATCATACAGGCCAATGACTAACTTGGCACGCCCGCTGAACGACGTGTCGCGCAGGCGCACCTCATGCGCGTCAACCAGGTATTCCCCCGGCAGCCAGCCGATAGTCGGGCGGCTGCCGTTCACCGGAAGGCCATCGTGCTGGCCAATTAAATTACCCGCTTCGTCCACCAGGTGCACAAAAACGGTGTAGCTGCTGCCAAACGGCACATCAGCCGCCTGCCAGACCAGGTTCACCATCAGCGCCTCATCGCTAGCAAGCTCAGTTTGAGGCAGGCTGTAGCCAACCAAAACTGCCGAATCGCCCAACGCCTGGTTCATCGATATGTCCACCGGCGGTTGGGAAAATTGACGCGCCGTGGCCGTGATAGTGATGTTGGTAACGGCCGTTTGTTCATCCCCAACTTCAACAACCAGTTGCGCAGAGCCTTCCGCTTCCGCCGGGATGGGCAGGAAACGATGCTCCACTACCACCTCGCCGGACTGCCACAAGTTGGTTGGATACCGCCCCAGCGCAGGCGCGCTGACAGATTCGACCAGCACGTCATTGCCCTGCACCAACGCCACCCGTGGCTCGACCAGGGGCGAGTCCCCTTGGACGGACTGCCACTTCAGCGCCACTAGCAGCGACTGCCCCGGCGCAATCTCCTGCCGGTCTACACTGGCGGCCAGCAAGGCAAGTCCGTCAGCAAAAATAGTGGGCGTGGGTGAAGGAGCCAATGAATCGGCCAGCCGGTAAGGATTGGCCACGCCGACCGGCGGCGACAGGCTGACCTGGCCCAAATCCACCTGCTGCCCTGCCTCATCCAGGCGCTCAACCGGCTCAATGCCTATTTCGGTTTCCTGGTAGAGGGAGAGGTCTACGGTAAACGTCAGCGGCGGCGTACCGGGCGTGACCGGCAGGCGATGGTAGGTAATCACCGTCTCGCCGGACTGCCACAGCCCAGTGGGGCGGTTGAGGGCATCAACCAGCGGCTCGTCCCACTGCGCCAGGGCCAAGCCATTGCTGTCGACCAGCCGCAGAGCGGTGCTGTATTCCTGATCGTTTGCCTCCGTTTTTTCCCAGGAGAGGGCAAGGGTAACGGCCGTATCCGCTGCCACCCCTTGCTCAAGCCATACGCCGGTCAACCACAGTGAACCGAACTGCGCGGCTGCTGGCCGAAACTCAGGTGGTCTGACTTCCGTCTCCAGCTGGTATACCGCCACCTGAGTGTCACCAAAATCCAGCTGCTGCACCAGCCAGCCGCCGGACTCCAGAGCAAAGGGCAATAGTCCGGCCGCGGTAGTGATGTCCGCTCCGTCCACGATGCGAAACAGGCGGCGCGGCCGTGCTGACCACGCGGCCAGGTCTGGCCAAAGCACATCCGCGCGGACCTGCTTGGGGATTACCACAGGGGTGTCGCCGTCATATTCAAACTTAAAAGCGTAGCCGGCATACGGCAGCAGAATTAAATCGTCGGTTTCAGCCATCTCTTCCAGTGTGGCCGCCACGGTGCGCAAATCTTCCTTAGCATAGGCCGGATCGAAGAAGTAGTGCTGCAATCCCCAGCCAGATAGCCAGAGAAAGGTTACGGCCGTACCTGCCCTGAACAGGTTGCCTAAGCTCGCCCATCGACCCAACTGCGACAAACGAGGCGTGAGCAGATAAGCCAGCAGCAGCACAAAACCAGCGGCAAACAGAGCAATGTAACGCGGGTGTGAGTAGGAACGCACCAGCCAGACGGCAAAGCCTAAAAATAGCGGCCCCAGCCAAAACGACATCAGGCTATTTGTCCAGCTTCGCAAGCCTGCCCGCCAATGGCCTAAGATGAGCAACCCTAGCAGAGCCAAAAGCACAACGCTAAACGGCCGTACCCACGGATCAGCCAGCACGTTCACCAGCCCGGTCAAATGAAACCCCCAAACTTGCGGCAGCACAAAGTCCCAGGCGGGCGGCTGCGTCGAAAAGCCTGCCAGGTTGGCCTCCGCCTGCACGGCATCCCAGTTCAGCAGCACGCCAATCGCCCAGGGCAGGCTGGCCAGGCCAACAGCAATTTGCACCATGAACCACGTGCCAAAGTGCGACCCGCGCCACAGCTTCAGCAACAGCCAGCCATTCAGAAAAATAAGCAAAAAAAGTGAATTGTAGTGCAGATGAAGCGCCACCCACTCTACTGTGGCGAGCGCCAGCCACGTCTGGCGGCTCGGCACTCCTAGACCAATTTCCCAGGCTAGCCACACCAGCAGCAGATAAACCAGCGGCAGAAAAGCATAAACGCGCACTTCCTGGGCATAGATGATGGAAAGTGACCAGACGGCCGTTACCACCAATCCAATCGTCGCCGTGCCCCGGCCAAACCAGCGGCGCAGCACGGCGTACACCAGCGCCATCTGCAAAAAGCTGCCCAGCACCGAAAAGTAACGTGCAGCAAATGGCGTCGTTCCGGTGAGAGCTACCCAAATTTTTAGCAAGAAAAAGTAGAGCGGGGGATGAATGTTGGTAAGGCGGTTGGCTACGATTTCAGCAAAGCTGGAAGTTGCGAGATGCAGGCTAATACCTTCATCCCACCAGAGGCTTTGTCCATCCAGCAGAAACAACCGCAGCCAAAACGCAGGCAGCAACACCAAAATGAGCAGGAGCAATCGCTGCCAGCGACTCATCGAGCAACCACCTCAAACGGCCGTGGCAAGACAAATTGCTCACCAGGCAAGGTCTGCCCATTCTCCGTTACGATGGGCAAGCGCACGCCGTTAGCGGCTGAATAGAGGCCAACGATGACCTGGTACGTACCCGGTGGCGCATCTTGCGGCAGTTGGATTGCGTACTCATCGATGATAACCTGCCCGGCGGCCCACGTATTGCTGGGCAAGCCGCCCGGCCACTGGTCGCCCTGCTCCACAATTTGCCCGTCTGGCCCCACCAGATGGACAAACGTAGAAAAAATCTCGTCAGGCTGGCGATCAATTTGCCAGAAAAGCGTCAGGCGCACCGGTTCACCCGGCACGGCCGTTTCTGTGAGCAGATCATAGCCGCGCAGCCTGGCCAGATCCCCAAACTGAAGCGCCAGCGGCTGGCTGATTTCCTCTGGCAGGCTAAAAAGCCGGTCGGGTGATTGGATATTGATTGCCCCTAAACCAATAGGAGTTGATAGCGAACGGCCGTCTTCACCCACAACTTCCAATTGTAAATTATAAATACCTGCTGCCAACTCTGCCGGAACCGGGATACGGTACTTTTCTCGAATCACCTGTCCCATCTGCCAATGGCCGCCATCAAACCGGCTCAGCGGCACCGTTGCCGCAGCTGCACCATCAAGGCTAAAGTGCAGCCGAAGGTTTTGGGGCAGGACGGCCGTTCCTTGCCAAAACAAGTCTAGCGAAACATTTCCGGCGGTCAGTGCACTTGCTGGTAAATTCAACTGTCCCAGGTAAAGCAAGTCTCCGCCCAGCAGCGCCTGGGGGTCCGTTTCCAGCCCCAGCGGTTCAATTTGCAGCAGCGGCGGCGGGGTTAAGTTTAGCGCTGCCAGAGAGTGAACCACACCGGTGAAACGGCCGTCATCAGTCAAGGCTGGCAGCTGCGCCCCACTGTCCGCTGCAAACATTGACATCTCCACGCGGTAAGCTGCCGGTGGCAAGCCGGGCGGCAGCACGAGCCCATAACGCCAAACTGGCTGCTCATCTAACTGCCAATGTTCAGGATAAAAATAAACCTCATTTAACAAGGGCATCTCTACTTGCGTCCATAACTGGTCGTTTTCATCTAACAGGCGAATTTGTACATTGAAACGGCCGTTTGTCGGCTGGGCCAATTGCCATTGAACATAGACGCTCAGCTCGTCGTCTTGAACGGCCGTTCCCACTGCCCGTAGCTGAATCTGTTCACCAAACTGAACCGCCTGCTCCTCCCAGTCAATTTCCGGATTGACTGGATCATCGTTAGCATGAATCCACGCTTGATTCTCGCCATCATAACGAATGCAATGAACCAAAGTTGGCCCCGAACAGGGATTGTAGCGAAAGTGGTCTATCTGCAAACTGGCTAATGTACCAACAATGTAGTCCGCCTCTTGCCAATTGTCGCCGTCGTTCAACAGGGTTTCACCAGGAAAAAACGGTGCAAAGGCCGGGGCAATGCCCGCCACGGCCGTTTTCTCTGCTGCATTCGGTTGCGCTGCCAGCCACTGCGCTGCCGCGCTCACGCCCTCACCCCAGCCCATGGGCATCACGTGCTTGGCGGTAAACGTTCCCCCAACCAACGGATTGTAGGCATTGAGCAGATAAGGTACGGCCGTTCCCAAATAAATTAGCACTACGACCAGACTCCCCAGAGCAACTTTTCGCGTCCAGGCCGGTCGCTGCCGCAATAGCAGTCCCCAGCCCAGTACCCCTAAGAAAAAGAGGCAGGGCAGCGCAGGCAGCAGGTAACGATCATACTTTTTGGTCGCCAGGGTGAGCGCCACAACAAAAAAGATAGGCCAGCTGAATGCCAGCCAGAGATACGGCCGTTTCCACCACGTTTCAGCCCATTTGCGCTGCAAGCCCAACCAGACGCCCAGCAACAACCCCAAAAACACGACTGGATTCAGCCGGTACAGCAGCGCCACCGGATAAAATTGTGGCCCATGAACTTGCCGATACAATCCCATGAAAAACGTGTGCGGCAGCACTTCTTCCGCCTCATGAAAAATGGTGCCAATAATCGTTTCATAAGTACCAATAGGTGACACCCACAGCGCGGGCAGCAGAAAAAGTTGAATCGCCATCATCGCCACGCTCCAAACCAGCCCCAGCCGCAGCAGCTTTTGCCACTGATTGCGCCATATCAATAAGCCAATGCCAAATGCCACGGCCACAAACGGCAGCAAGACCAGCGCCGCCGATTTGGTTAAGATGGCGCACCCGGCCGCCGCGCCAGAAACGGCCGTCAACCGCCAATCATCTTTTACGCCATCTGCAAAAGCAGCAGCCAGAGCCAGCAGAGAAATCGTGGTAAAGGTCGTGAGCAGCCCGTCCACGTGCAGCAGGCCAGACAAACCAGCCACAAATGGATCGAACGCCAGCAGCAGGGCAAACGCAGCCGCCAGCCAAAAGCCAATCAGCCGCTTCGCCAGCCAAAAAATAGCAACCACTCCCAGGCTGTTGAAGAGGGCCACGGCCGTACGACCCGCACTTAAAAAGGTAGCCAATTGGGGAAAGGCGGCCGTATTTTCTGGAGCCAGCCAGGCCAGACGGGTAATCCATTCATAGGCTGCCTGGTCGGACGGCCGTAACCATAGCTGCATATGAATGCCCAAGGCCCCCAGCCAGGTGGTAACGACGCCCGGATGGCCCGTCGTGAGCGTATCGGCCCACTCACCTCGCAGCAGTGCCTGGTGAATTAGTACTGATCGATGAACCCAGTTTAGTTCGTCTGGCGTAATGTATTGGCCTAGTGCCGCCAGCCGGGGCAGCAGGGCAAGCAAAAACAAAATTGGAGCAAAAAGTGAAAAATAGAGAGGGGAAAACGGCCGTTGTCCAAACTTAAACATACTCATTTACCCAATCATATCGCAAAGCACGCCAGGCGAATAATAAAGTTGCCCGCTTTTTAGACGGCCAATAATTCCGTCAAACCGGGCCAAATCACAAT
>JBHIWP010000231.1:0-9518 GCA_041987425.1 Promineifilaceae bacterium (SeqCode)
ACCAATTACTCGCCAAATAAATAGGCCAGCAGGTCAACCATATCTTGCGGATTGTTTCCCATTCTAGAATCAAAATTCTCTGGCATCGCACTCGGGCTTGCACAGGGGCCGTTGGCGCAGTCGGGAGCGATAAAAGCATTCGGATCCAGGATTGAAGTATAAACATATTGGTGGGCCGTCTGTCCTTCAACGCGCGTTGCCCCAACTTCTTCAATATCCCCTAGCCAGGGTCCAATCTGATTTGAACCAGGCTCATCCAAATTGCCGTGGCACCCAGAACAGCCATAGCTTGTGTAAAGTGCCTCACCGTTTTCGGCATCACCCGACTCAGCTACAAATTCCTCTGTCTCCAGCGCCAAGAAATCCTCAAGGGTTTCCGGCCAGTCAAAGCGCGAGGGCTCTTCGGCACACAGTTCTTCGCTTTCATAGTTCAGAACAAACGCCGCTACATCTATTACCTGGTCATCTCGGAAAGGTCCACCATATCGGGTAGACCAGGCGGGCATCACGGTACCAGAGCGGCCTGCCGCCACGGTACGTTCAACAAACTGCTCTTTAGTTCCCTCAAAGCGCTCTTCCGACAGCCGTTCTGGAGAATCTCCACACACCAGAAAGTAGTTATTCAGGGGCAAGCCCTGGCAGCCAATTTGATTTCCAGCCGCGTCATAGCACTCTTCTGCACGGCCTTCCACACCATGGCAGGTGGCGCAGTTATCGAAGTAAATCTTGGCGCCGGTTTCAATCGTTCGTCCTTCTCGAGCACCCGTAAAATGCTCCAGACGTTCAGGTTCACGCAAAGCAGCGTAGCCCAAGATAATCATCGTTAGCATAAATGCGATTGTTCCAATCACAACTTTTACTTGCATAAGCTTTTCCTCTATCTGCTGGCAATCTCTTGCTCAGGAGACGCTCCCAAATTGCCAGGAAACGTCTCCAAAAAGGCCATCCTTTCACCAAAATCAATCTGGCAATTGATAAACCTTTAGCAATCTTTATTTAGGAAGCGGCACTCCTCTTCATAAAAAGAACTCTCATGGCGGAAGGCATAAATTGTATCGCCTGAATCGACCAGCAATTCACCCGGATTGTTCGGATCGGGCACTTCAAACGTCAGCGTCAGGCGTACCATGTTGGCCTGTTCCTGGGTGATGCGCAAAAAGGCGTATGGATCTGGCATGGCATTATCGCCGAAAACATTGCCGTAACGATCGCCTTCCAGCACTCTACAATCATCCCAAATACCCTCACGCGGCATATCTGGATTGCCATTCAGCACGCAGCTGTGATTCTGCATAGCTGCTTCAAACTCTTCCAAAGCGCGGGTTAGATACGGATTACCTTCCACTTCTTCACCGGGAAGATAAACGCCCGGGGTCAGGTGTTCATAGGGCACCCCTAGCAGCACATTCGGCCCTTCCTGTGGCATTACCTCTTGAGCCACCTCTAATTCAGGGGAGCTTTGCACGCGAAACTCTGGCGAACCCATCCAGTTAGAGACCAGCATAGCAACAAAGAAAAGGCTGGCAACCGTCAGGCCCACTCGCCGGTCAGCATAGCGTCGGCTCTTGCCCACTTCCACATAGGGCATCAAAATAAACATGACAATCAACACCGGAATAAAGCCAACCACAATCGTTTTGTCTGCCAGCTTCAACCAGCCCTGTGACCATGACAAATACCAGGGCGCTACAACGTGCAGCGGTGTCACAATGGGATCTGCATGATGCTCCAGCGGCGCATCCCAGAACCATAAGGAACCGGCCGTAAGGAACAGCGTTGTCAGCGCAGTCCACATCAGCTCGCTCGTTAAAATATCAGGTGTAAAGTAAGTACGCTCATTTCTGGGAACGCGCTTGGCCGTATCCTCGCCAATTTCTTCTCGTCCAGGCGGCAAAGAAATTCCGTAAAGCACCACCTTATAGTAATGGACAAAGAAGAATATGGCGGTTAGCAGCGGCAAAAGCAAAACGTGGAAAAGATACCAACGCAGCAAACCACCCGCTCCAAGCGACGGAGACCCTTGCAGAATCAAAAGCACGTTGGCATTAAACTCTGCAGGTGCAGGCGCCGCATCGGCGCCAGAGAGGAATACCGTCAAGGCCCAATATGCCAGCTGGTCCCAGGGCAGCAAATAGCCAGAAAAGCTCAATAACGCGGTAAACGTAAGCAGGATGACCCCTGTAGCCCAGGTAAACTGGCGCGGCTTTTTGTAGCTGCCCGTTATAAACGTCCTGAGCATGTGCAGGGCCACCACCAGGACCATCACCTCTGCACCCAGGCGGTGCATATTGCGCATTAGCTGCCCTAGCGGCACGTTACCCAAAATATTCCACATGTTGTCGTAAGCAACCAGCGGGCTCGGGGTATAAAACACCATCAGAATGATGCCGGTAATCGTTTCCCAGACAAACATGAAGGTTGAAAGCCAACCCAAGCGGAAGGTGGGGTAAATGTGGGTAACTTCTGTGTGATAAAAGCTAGGGCGAATGTGGAACCAAAAGCCATCCGCGTGGGGACGCAAGCGAGGATTGGGGCGACGCGGCTCGTCCCCGCGAAGGGCACCGCGAATGTCGCTGATGTTCATACCAGCGGTTAGCCGCTCAACGATTTCGTCCGCCTTAGTGACGACGGCCTGCTTTACCCCCATTTCGCTAACTTGTTCAAAAAAGGTAGCCATTCTCTAACTCCTTAATCCTCTTATCTCAGTTCTATACAGACAAGCTTTAGGGGCATTCATCTGTAAAGCTACAGATCAACTGCTGATCTGGCCCCATCTTGCGGTCGCCCGTGTCAACGCTTATGAAGGCTGCATTGTCGGGAAGCGGCACCGGCGCATAAAAGTCGTTTACTTCTTCAGAGAGTGTATCCGGGATGGGGTTTCTATCAGCGTCTAGAAATTCCATGCGGAAGCGATCCAGGGTGCGGGGGGCAGGCGACTCAATGCGACGGCCGTCTAGCCGGTACTTGGAACCATGGCAGGGGCACTCAAACCGGTTGTTGGCTTCCGTCCAGGCATAAATACAACCCAAATGTGTACACACCTTATAAATGGCGGCCACCCCAATAATCTCTTCAGTCTCGTCAGGAGCCTTTTTCATCAAATCGTTGGGCTGTGTCGTGTCCAGATTTACCAGCCAAAAACGCCCGGAAGGCACGTTGACGGGTTCAGCATTCACTTCAGGCAGTTGGTCCACTGAAATAATGAACTTACCCCCAAATTCACCCTCACGAAAACGAGGCAATAAAAACCAGATCAATAAGCCCGAAAATTGAGCAGCGTAGAGCGCAATGGATGCACCCCAAATATAGTATAGAAATTCGCGTCTTGAGATATTGCCGCCTTTTGCTTCGGCACTTACGGCTGCATTTGCCATGAGGCTATTCTCCTACTAAATAATCTTCACGAAGTTGTTTCTTCCAGCGAAATCTTGCAAGTTGTTGCTTATTTTACCCAAAAACAGAAGGGGTGGTTGTGTGCTTTTTGTCACAAACGGGATTATAGCAAAATGTAGATGGATAACAAGGGGAGAAATGGGCGCTGAGGGACTCGAACCCCCGACCCCTTCGGTGTAAACGAAGTGCTCTAACCAACTGAGCTAAGCGCCCTAAATCAGGGAGAAGTCGAATTATAACGGCTGTTCCCTAACAAGCAAGCAAAAAGCTAAATTCGCGGCAAAACGATGCTTTGCTGCTTCTGATACTTCCCCTTGCGGTCTGCGTACGACGTCTCGCAAATTTCATCAGATTGGAAAAATAACACCTGCGCAATGCCCTCATTGGCATAAACGCGGGCGGGCAATGGCGTGGTATTAGAAATTTCTAGCGTCACATAACCTTCCCACTCCGGCTCAAATGGGGTGACATTTACAATGAGGCCGCAGCGAGCATAAGTAGATTTACCCAGGCAAACGGTTAACACATCGCGCGGAATGCGAAAATACTCAACCGTTTGGGCCAGCACAAATGAGTTTGGCGGAATAACGCAAACATCTCCCTTAAAATCTACAAAAGATTTGGGATCAAACTGTTTGGGGTCTACCACGGCCGAATGCACGTTGGTAAAAATCTTAAACTCATTTGTCACGCGAATGTCGTAACCATATGAGGAAAGACCATAAGAAATAACGCCGTCGCGCACCTGGCCATCCACAAATGGCTCGATCATCTGCTTTTCTTTCACCATGCGGCGAATCCAACTGTCTGGTTTTATTGCCATACATTTTCCTTTACATAACTTTTTAATTACACAATTACCCAATTACAAGGCAGAAGTAATCAGGTAATTGAGCAACTGGGTAATTACATTACTTCTGGCGCGCTCATTCCCATGAGCGCGAGCACGTGGGCAAAGAGCTGCTTGGCAGCCCGGTAAAAGCGCAAACGCGCGCGACGCATCGGCTCGGGTACGTCATCGTTCAAGACACGGCAGTTTTCGTATGCCGGATGGAAAGCCGCAGCCAGCTCGTAAGCATAAAAAGCAATATGGTGCGGCTCTGAGTTGAGCACCATCAGCTCAATAACTTCTGGCAGCTCCAGCGCCTTGCGCATAAAGGCCAGCTCGTTTTCATGAGTGAGCAAGCTGAGATCAGCCCCGGCATCAGCGTCTGGCGCGCCGCCAGCTTCGGTCCATTTGCGGAAGATGCCAGCGCAGCGCACGTGGGCATTTTGAATGTAGTAAACCGGATTTTTATCTGAGCGTTCCAAAGCCAGGTTGAGATCGAACTCGATGGGGCTGTTGCCCGAACGAGAGATCATAAAATAGCGGATGGGGTCTGGCCCCACTTCATCCAGCACGTCATCCAGCGCCACAAAGGTGCCTGCCCGGGTGCTCATCTTCATTTCCTGCCCGTCTTTGATGATGCTGATGATCTGGTGCAGCACGGTGCGCACAAAGTCGGTAGGATAGCCTAGCGCCTGTACTCCCATGAGCACCTGTGGCGCAGTAGCGTGATGATCGGGGCCAAAAAAGTCCACGACGAGGTCAAAGCCGCGTTGGGCCTTGTCCCAATGATAGGCAATGTCGGGCATGCGATAGGTGGGCTCACCAGTTGATTTGACCAGAACGCGATCTTTATCGTCGCCAAATTCAGTGGTCTTGAACCATTGGGCACCGTCTTCTTCGTAGACGTACCCTTTTTCTTGCAGGGTTTCTAAAGCTTCCCAGACGCGTCCAGTTTCATAGAGACTCTGCTCGTTGTAATACACGTCAAAGATGATGTTGATGCGGTGCAGCGTTTCCTTTTGGCTCTTGGCGATCTGGTCTTTGGCAAACGCGCCAAAATATTCAGCTGGCTCATCTTCTAAATTGTTGCCGTGAGCGGCTTGCAGTTCGCGGGCAATATCGCTGATATAGTCGCCTTTGTAATGCTCTTCGCCCAATTCTACGCTCTGACCAAGCAGCTGCAGGTAGCGGATTTTGGTAGATTCGCCCAGCAGCGTAATCTGGCGACCGGCGTCGTTGTAGTAGTATTCAAGCACGACTTCATAACCAGCCAGGCGCATGGCGCGGGCCAGAGTATCGCCCATGACACCCCCGCGCGTACGGCCGATATGAATTGGCCCGGTTGGATTGGCGCTCACACACTCAATCTGCGCCTTTTGGCCATCGCCGAGATGAACACGGCCGTATTCTTCCCCCTCGTCCAGAACGTTTGCCACCACCTGCTGTAACCGCGCTTCCGTCAGCCGAATGTTGATGAATCCGGGCGGAGCCACCGTCACCTCTTGCACATACTCGGTGGCGGGCAAGTGCTCCACAATGGCCTGGGCAATCTTAATCGGGGCCATGCGCGCCTCACGTGCCAGCTTAAGCGGCGTGGGGGAAGCATAGTCGCCAAAGGAGGCTTCACGCGGCCGTTCGATGGTAATTTCCGGCGGCTCGAACGTGGGGAGCACCTCAGCCGCCTGGGCTGCCCGTAACGCCTCTTGCAAAACGGCCGCTAATTGATGATGAATGCTCATAAAACTCCAGTTTACGCAATACAAATTGCATCAAAATTCGGCGGATTTTACATGCCCAAGAGAGGGATCGCAACCTGTTTGGGTGAAAACCCGGCCAAAATTACGTCATTGCTACAGTCAACTTGTGCTGGTAACTTCTGTAATATGCCGCTATCTTAGGTCAAGTTATAAAACTTGACCAACCTGAAGGAGTATTTTTGGATGAAGCGTTTGCTTTTTATTTTGCTTATTCCCTTGCTTTTGCTGGCCTGTCGTTCTAATGATGAAACGGGCGGCGAAATGGTGCCATACACCAGCCCGAACTACCCGATAACGCTACAAATGCCCGAAGCCTGGGCGGTCAGCGACGACGCCGATTCGATCACGATTGCTTCAGATGAATCGCTGCTGCTGGCCAGCTCTGTGACGGATGGCGCCCGCGCGAATATTGTGGTGTCGCCTTCGCTCTTTACGGGCACGGCCAATGCTACGGAGGTATTGGAAACGGCCGTGCGCACTTTCCGCGCCCAGGAGGAGGTGGAGGTCATTCAGGAAATCGAGAACATTGTCATCAACACCCAACCCACCGTGCAGATCGTGCTGCGCGGGCCAGACAGCCAGGGCAACACGGTTATTTTTCGCTACATGGTGATGCAAAACCTGACGGTGGGGCAAACGGCCGTTATCGCCGCCGTACACGATGCCGACCAGAACAATCAGTATGGTCCAGTGATGGCTGAGATCGTTAACTCCATTCGGTTGGGAGAGATGACACCAACAGAAGAGTAAGTAGTTTTCAGTATTCAGTAGGTCAGTATTCAGTAGGTCAGCTTGCACAAACTGCTTACTGATTCACTGACTACTGCTTCACTGACTACTGACCAGTGGCCGCCGCATCATAAACCAGCAGCGTCTCGGTCGCCGTCTTCTCCCAGGAGAAATTGGCCGCCTGTTGCTGGCCTTTTTGCCGCAGCTCGGCGCGCAAATTGTCCTGAATAACGGTGGAGATTATCGCCCCTGCCATGCCGCGGGCGTCGTCTGGATCAACCGCAAAACCGGCCTCTCCTACCACCTCCGGCAGGGACGAGACATTTGTTGTTACCACCGGTGTGCCGGAAGCCATCGCCTCCAGCACGCCCAGCCCAAATCCCTCTTGCCTGCTGGGGAAGACAAACGTTTCGGCATTGCGATACAGCACCGGCTTATCTTCTTCATCCACATAACCGATCCAGCGAACGTATTCTTCGATACCTAACTGCTTAATGTACCAGTCGTAGTCAGGATAATTGGCCGAAGCCTGCGCCGGTTTGCGGCCCGCCAGCACCAGCGGATAATCCTCGCCCAGCGCCTGCCCCACGTAGGTCCAGGCCAGCAGCAGGGTCGTGACGTTTTTATGCAATTCATAACCACCCAGGTACAGTACGTAAAAATCCGGCAAATCATATTTGCGCAGAATGGCCATCTCCATCAGGCCGGTGTCTTGCGCGTTAAACTGCGTACCGGCGGCCAGAAAGATGCGCTCAATTTTGTTAGCTGGAATGCGCAGATGGGTGACAATGTCTTGCTTGCTGGCGTTGGAATCGGTGATGATGCGCGTAGCGCCGCGGGCCGAGGCAGACACCAGGGCATTGTACAGGCGGGCGCGAAACGGCCGTCTATATTCTGGCACCAGCAGCGTCGTCAGATCGTGCACCGTCACCACCAGCGGCACGGGAGACTGCAGCGGACCGCCCCAGTAGGGCACGTGAGCCACCGTTGCCCCCACCTCGCGGCAGGCGCGGGGAAACAGAACTTGCTCAAACCATACCTTGCCCAGGTTGCCCGGCCGCACTTGCTGTTTCAATTGATGTAAAATTATATTTACTAAAACCATTATGAGTTCCGCAAGTATATAAGTTTTTATATTTAGAGAAAAAGTCAATATATCCATGTTTAGTGGCAATAAATGATCTATGAAGTGGTTTCCATCTTCCTTTAGTCATTATATTTTGGCTCATAATTGCGTGAGTTGGTTTTGATAAGTTAGGAAAAGCTATTTTAAGTTGTTTGAATACTTCATTTTTAATTTCTTCTTGGGTACATTCGTTTGGTTTTTTGTTAAGTCTGGTTGATTTGGAGTGAATAGTTAAAGAAGTGGAAATAACTGTTTTAGAATCTTTATGTTTAAAGTTAATATAATCAGATTCAACAATAAAAACAATTCCCCATTCAGATTCAGGAAATCCCCACACTTTAGGTAATTGTATATTTTTATTCCAATGGTAAGTTACAGCAATATGTTCTATGTATCTTACGTTTTGTTCCCATTTTTTTATTTTTTTAAAATTTCCAAAAGCGTTTTTGACATTAGATTGTTCTAATAATTTAATTAATGAATAAGGTGGTATAGCTAAAATAATATTTTTGCTGTTAATAACTTGAGTTTCACTATTTTTGTTATTTTTAAGTTTTATAGTATTGATAATATTGCCTTTTGGTATTAAATCTAATATTTCTGTATTAAGTAATATTTTTACATTTTGATTTAATAGTATTTTTGTGATCATATGAAATAATCCAATATCAGTTGGTTTTCTTAATTGATATATAGGATATAATAATTGATTAAAAATATTAATAAATTGCCATGTGGATGTTCTATCACTTCCTGCTCCATCGGTAAGTCTACAAGCTCTATCTATATACCATTTAGCTTTTGCGGAGAAATTATTTTTTTCAGCGAAATGAGATATAGGTATTTTACTATGTTTTTTTTTATTTAAGAAGAAAAGTAATTGAATTGCAATTATAAAAAATTCTCTTAAACTAAAATATTCTATGCTTTTTAAAACAAAGTTGACTGGTCCAAAATTATATGGTGTAAATATTTCATTGTAAGATATATTCATATCTTTTAGTAATTTTTGAAACATATAAAAACTGGAAACATAAATTGTTGGTGAATGTTTTGTATATAATCCATTTACACGTTTAACTGCATGAATACCTCCAATTTGATTCTCTCTATCGATTAATAAAACTTTTTTATTGAATTGCGATAAATAAAAAGCTAAAGTAATTCCAGTTGGCCCGGCTCCTATTATAGTGTAATCGAACATTGTCTATATAACAAATGAATATAATTTTATAATAAAAATTTATTATTATAATAATTTACTATTATAAAATGACTATAGATTCTCAAATATTTGTTTTGATTTTATCTTCTGTAATATTTTGGTCATTTGTAGGATTCTTAATATTTTGTTTTTGTTGTGATGGTGATTGTTGTTATTGTTGTAATTATTGTTTTGAAGTAGTTCCAGAAATAGTAATAGAAGAAAAGAAGGATGTAGAAGAAGTAATAGAACTGAATAAAGTTTATGAAAATGAGCATAAGAGAAGATTATTTGTAGAATCAATAACACAAAACTCACAGAAATAATATTTGTGACAGCAATATAATTAGATTTAATTTTAAATATGAAGTAAATATCGCATCTAGCAATAATTTATGTAAAGTTAAAAATTGTCCTAATAAAACTCTGTGTAAAAAACTTACTTGCAAATATTGTAAAAAATATGGACATGGAATATCC
>JBHIWP010000232.1:0-9506 GCA_041987425.1 Promineifilaceae bacterium (SeqCode)
CAGCCGATACGACCGTTCCACTTCGGGTCTACAAAGTCAAAAATATCGGCTGGCAGCTCCGTAGCCGGATCGGTAATGGCGTTGGTGTTGTAAACAACCACGCGCGCCCGGCCAGAAATGCCTACCCAGGAATTATCTTCTGGCGCAAAGCGGTCTGGCACAAGGGCAAGCGTCTCATCTGGCAGAGTGGCAAACATACCAGCAGCGGAAATCGCGCCCAACCCACCGGGGTCCTGAGCATAGAAAACGTCGGCAGGGCTATTGGCGCCTTCTTCCAGCAAAACGCCCGCCATCTCTGACGTGCTGCCGTAGCGCACCTCCACGCTGATGCCAGTCGCTGCAGCAAACTGCTCAATAATTGGGGCAACCAGGCTGTCGCTGCGGCCAGAGTAAATGACGAGATTCCCAGCGGTGCCATCACCTTCTGTTACCGCTTCTGGTTCGGGATCGGGCTCTGGATCAGGCTGCGGGTCTGGCTCGGCTGCGACATTTTCGTTTGTGGCGGCTTCACCGGTATCGTCACCGCCACAGGCCACCATTAGCAGGGCTACGAGTATAAACAAGAGCATCAAGGTAAGACGTCTGTTTTTTAGATTTAGCATAAAACTTCTCCTTCATAGCAAACTCCTACAGGTTAATAAAACCTGCGAGAGTTTGGTCGTTTTAAGATATGGATCGATTATGCCGGAGAGGTGGGGCGGGAAACAACAACGGCCGATCAAATAAAAGTGAACGGCCGTTTGCAAAAAACTTTACGGCCGTTCACTTTAATTCGATCTGTGGTTAAAAGAAAAGTTAACTTCGGTTTATTTGATGCGAGGACGAAAGCATAGGAGATTGGCGGTTTTCTATCTCCAGTCTCTGCTCTGCAGATCAATCTATATCAATTCGTGAATTTGAGCGACGGCAACGGCCGTATCCCCGTCATCCACCACCACGCTAATGCTACACTCCGAGGAACCCTGGGCAATGGCAATCACGTTTACGTTTTGTTCGCCCAAAGCCATAAAAATACGCCCAGCAATGCCCGGCGTGCCGCGCATGCCCGCACCCACAATCGTCACAATCGAAACCGGCTCGTGAGCCCAAATACGGTCGATGTCCTTGCGCGCCAGTTCCACCCTGAACTCTTCCTCCAGGCTGCCAATGATGCTGTCTGTGGCCTGATCCGGTGCGGCGAAGCAGATAGATTGCTCCGACGAGGCCTGGCTGATGAGCAGCACGCTCTGGTTGTCGCGGGCGACGGCCGCAAAGGTGCGGGCCGCGATGCCCGGGATACCCATCATGCCTTTGCCTTCCACCGTGATCAGCCCCAGGTTGTTGATGGCCGTTACGGCCTTGATGCCCCCGTTGCCATTGGGTGCGTCGGGCACAATGACCGTGCCGGGATGCTCTGGATTGAAGGTATTTTTGATGCGCAGCGGGATGTTGTTCTCTACGCACGGTCGCATGGTTTTGGGATGCAGCACTTTGGCCCCATAAAAGGCCAGCTCAGACACTTCGCGGTAGCTCAGGTGGGAAATCGATTTGGCATTGGGCACCAGGCGCGGATCGGCCGTCATGACGCCATCCACGTCAGTCCAGATCCACACCTCATCGGCGGCCAGCGCTTCGCCCAGGATTGCGCCGGTGTAGTCGGAGCCGCCCCGCCCCAGCGTGGTGGTGATGCCTTTGGCGTTAGCGGCAATGAAGCCAGTGACGATGGGAACAACCCCTTGAGCCAGCAGCGGCCGTATGCGACTCTCGGTCTTCTGTTTGGTTTGTTCAAACAGGGGTGTGGCGTTTTGGAAGTTGCTGTCGGTGACAATCAGCTCGGTTGCATCAACGGCTTGAGCAGGCAGGCCAATCTGGCGCAAGTAAGCGGCCAAAATGCGGGCGCTCATTTGCTCGCCCATGCCGCCAATGGTGTCTAAAGCGCGCGGGCTCAGTTCCCCCAGCACGTAAACCGCCTGGCACAAATCGGCAAATCGGTCAATGAAACGGCCGTTTTCCACCAAGATTTGCTGCCGTTCACCATCAGGAGCCAGCAGGCCATCAATCGCCTCAAAATGGATCTGGCGCAGCTGCTCGGCCAGCGTCTGGTACGTCTCGCCATCTCCGCCAGCCGCGGAGTGAGCGCCCTGCAGCAGTAAATCAGTCACCTTCACCGGCTTTGAGCCCATAGCCGAGACAATTGCTATCGCTTGGCCCCACTGCTGCCTGGTGTGCTGTATGAGAACGGCCGTTTCCCGCATGGCCTGGGCGCTGCCCACAGACGTGCCGCCGAATTTCATTACAAGGGTCATTGTGTTCTCCAGTTTCAGTCTGCCAGTTTGCAGGTTTGCAAGTTTTGCTGCTCGAAAGTTACTTACCTACTTGCACACTCTCAAGCGCCTGTTCTAAATCTGCCAGTATATCGGCCGTTTCTTCGATGCCTATGGCAAATCTAACCAAATTATCCTTTATCCCAATTGTGCGCCGTTCCTCGGCCGACTGCTCGTAATAGGACATGAGGGAGGGCTGCTCGATGAGGCTTTCTACGCCGCCAAGGCTGGGCGCGATGTAGGGAATTCTAACGGCGTCGACCAGACGCGTTGCATTGTCCAGGGGATTTTCACCGGCTGGAACCACGACCTCAAAGCTGACCACACCGCCAAAGCCGCTCATCTGTTGGCAGGCAACTTCGTGGTCGGGGTGAGAGGGCAAGCCAGGATACCAGACCCGTTCAATGGCCGGATGCTTCTCTAGAAACTCGGCCACCTGCTGGGCAGTGTAGTTTTGCTGCCTGACGCGCAGCGCCAGAGTCTTCAGGCCGCGCTCCAGCAGGTAGGCCACATGCGGATCGATGACGCCCCCTAGCATTCCCTGGCTCTGGCGCAGGGCGTGGATCAATCCTGCTTCGCCAATCACAACCCCTGCCATGATGTCGTTATGGCCGCTGAAGTATTTGGTGCCGCTGTGGATGACGAGATCGATGCCGTAGGCTAACGGCCGTTGGTTCACCGGCGTGGCAAAGGTGGCGTCAATTATCGTTTTGATGCGCTTGTGCTGCCGGGCAATAGCGACCACTTTTTCTAAGTCAGCCACGCGCAGATAGGGATTGGTAGGGCTTTCGGTGAGGATGATGCGCGTGTTGGGCTGGATGGCTGCCGCCAGGGCCTCGTAGTCGCCCATAGGCACCTGGCTGGTCTCGATGCCCAGCCGTGTCAGAAATGTCTGGCAAAATTGGCGCGTTTTGCGGTAGCTGTCGTCGGTGAAGATGACGTGGCTGCCGCTGGGCAGTATGGAGAGAAGCACGTTGGTAACGGCCGTCATGCCAGTGGGAAACAGCAGCGCATCGTAATGGCCTGGCAAATCAGCTGCTTCCAGCGCCGCCAGCCGTTTCTCTACGGCTTGTACGGTGGGGTTGCCGTAGCGCCCGTAGTCGGTACGGCCGTTGCTGCCGCCCCACATCTTGCCTTCCTGAAACGCAACCAGATCGGCCGTGTCGGCAAACGTGTAGGTGGCCGTCTGCCAGATGGGTGTCGTGAGGGCGTGCCTGGGGTTGGGCTGGCGCTTGTGGATCTGGCCGTGAACGGCCGTTGTACCGCTGGATAATTTTAATGTTTGCTGTTCTTTTAGGGATTCCATACTTTCTCTCACTTTTGTTTGTAAAAGAAAAAGCCCCTCCTGGAAGTTACAGAAGGGGCTCATGAAATCGGTGTCGCCACGTCTCATCTTCCAGAAGATTACTTTTTCTTCTGCCGGAATTAGCACCTGTCCCTTTTACTGGTAATCAGTTTTCAGTGGGTCAGCAATCAGTTTTGCCTACTGGTTTACTGATTACCGCTTACCGATCACCGCATTGGGATGGTTGCTGAGGTATCATCGGGCCGTTCCCTCCACCTCTCTGGATAAGAATTGCTGAAGCAAGCAGATAGCTTGCCTTAGCATTTATTTAATTGTGGTGGGATGGTAGCAAATGCAGGGATGGTTGTCAAAAATGTGGGAGATTTACAGTTATTTTGCGCTATTTGGTGTTCAAGGTTTTGTGCAGCTGCTGAACCAATGTGTTCAAACGATACGGCTTTTGCAAGAAGCCTACCAGCGAGGGAGAGGCCAATCCCTGAGTGGCGTCTGCTTCGCTAAAGCCGGAGGAAAGCAAGATGCGTACATTGGGATCAAATTGTTGCAAGGCTTCAAACGTTTCCCGGCCACTCTTTCCGGGCATCGATAAATCAAGCAAGACCAGGCCAATCTCGTCGGCGTGACTTTTATACAGGGCAATTCCCTCGTCGCCGTTGGCTGCGGTAAGGGCTCGCAAACCCTCTAGTTCCAGAATATCGACCACAGCATTTCGTACGGCCTTCTCATCGTCGATGACTAGCACAACGCCAGCTACGGCCGTTTCTGCTTCGGGCTCTGTTTGGTGCGCAGATGCCTGTAGCTGTGTGTCAGGGGCGGCAGGCAGTAAAAGCTCGAAGACCGTCCCCACCTGTGGTTCACTTAACACGCTAAGACCCCCGTGATGGCCGCGTACGATGCCTAACACTGCCGCCAGACCCAGCCCACGCCCCGTAAATTTTGTGGTGAAGAAGGGATCAAAAATTTTGGCAATATTTTCTTGATCCATGCCATCGCCATTGTCTGCCACCTGTAAGGAGATGTAGCTACCAGGTGCAAGGGGCTGATCGGTATAGCGCCAATAGAGGGCATCTTTTTCGGTCACGCAGCGAACGGCCGTTTGCAGGCGAATCCTTCCCACTCTGTCACCAATAGCCTCTGCCGCGTTAATCAACAAATTCATTATTACCTGCTGCAGCTGTCCGGTATCTGCCTCAGTCGGCGGCAGATCCGCTGCTAAATCAAGCTCCAATACAACCTGCTTGGGCAAAGCCACCTTGAGTAAGTCCGTGCTTTCTTGAATAAGCGTATTCAAATGAACGGCTTGCGTCGTAAATTGACCGCCACCGGAGTAGGCCAGAAGCTGCTGGGTTAAATTAGCAGCCTGCTCCGCTGCCTGCACCACTTTGTTTACGTGCGTATACGCCCTGTTGTTCGGCTCCAGATATGCCTGGGCCAATGAGGCCTGGCCCAACATGGCAACCAGCAGGTTGTTGAAATCGTGGGCAATGCCGCCCGCTAATATGCCCAAACTTTCCATTTTTTGGGCACGGTGCATGGCACGCATCGTTTGCCGCCGTTCTGTAACGTCCCGCACCGTGCTAACGAAAGAAGCCACGCTTCCCTCGTCATCAAAAACAGGCGTGATAATAAATTCAATTTCGCGAACGCCGTCTGGCAAGGGATAGTGAAATTCGCGGCTGACCGGCTCACCAGTTCGCAGCACCGTAGCCCGCCCCTCGTCGCTTGCCTCACCAAATTCAGCAGGCATCTGAAGCTCCTGCCAAGTTTTGCCCACAACGGCCTCAATCGAAAGGTCTAAGAACTCTAATATATTTGTACTGACGAACTGTAAACGGCCGTCCAAATTAAAAACCAAAAAATTATCCGGCGTAGCCGCCAAAATAGCTTCCAGCAGTCGCGTCTGTTTGGTTAGCTCTGCCGAGAGCTGCTGCTGCCGCTCTTCGGCCTGTTTGCGGTTAATGACGCTGGCTATCTGCTCAGACACAAAGGTGAGAAACTGACTATCTTGTTCAGAGTAGGCCGTGCTTTCCTCATAACTTTGTACGGCCAAAACGCCAATCGCCTCACCTTGTGACCTTAATGGAACTCCCAGCCAAACCTGAGGCATCGTGCCCCGCAAACTAACCTTTCCTTCTTGAATATGCGCATTTATTTGCTCATGCGTCAGCAGCTTAGAGGCATTTGAACGGATAACAAACGCAGTTAAGCCCCTGCCAAGCTCCTGTTCGGTCGGAGAGGTATCATATTTATCTACAAAGTAGGGGACGCTAATCATGTCTGAAGCTTTATCGTACAGGGCAATATAAAAATTTTGTACGTTTAGAAGAAGAGCCAGGGCCTTGTGAATTGAATGATATAGCTCGTCCAGAGAAATATCCGTATGGGCCACGGCGGCAATGTTGTACACAGTTTTTTGCAGCAAATCGGCTTCCACGCGCTGGGTGATATCGGTGATTACTCCTTCCAAGAAGAGCAGGTTGCCATCATCATCAAAGACACCAGCGCCCGTTTCCTCAACCCAGCGCCAGCGCCCAGAGCGATGCTGCACACGATAGACAAAGTGATATGACTGGTTTGCTGCCACTTCCTCTGGCGTCAATATGCGGTCTATATTGGGTCGATCCTGTGGATAGACCAAATCCACATAGAAAATTTGCTCGTTTAAAAACATTTCCTTTGCATAGCCGGTTAACGTTTCAACACCGTCATTCACGTAAAGCAAAGGAAAGCGTGGTTCATTTTTGCAGAGGTAAATGGTTCCCGGCACGTTTTCTGCCAGGATACGGAACTGTTCCTCACGCTGGCGCAGGGCTTCTTCCGAGCGCCTGGCTTCTGTAATGTCCCGCACCAGGCCATTGATCACTGGCCTGCCTTCAAGTTCAGTTATATTTGCCGAAATCTGCCAGTGACGCGTGTCTCCTTCCTCATTAATATAGGGCACTTCAAAAAAGTGGCTGCCTTTTTCAAGAATGCACTGAAGGTTTTCGGCATAAAGCTGGTAAATGTTGGGGGGTGCCCAGGTAGACGGCCGTACTTTTCCCACATCTTGCTCTTTTATACCCAATAAAGAAAGCATTTTAGGATTGGCCGAAATTAACTGGCGGGTACGTTGATCAAACAGAAAAATACCGTCATTGGCTGATTCAAAGAGGCGGCGATATTGGGCTTCGGCTCGCTGCACTGCCTGAAAGAGCCTGGCATTTTCCAAAGCAATAGAGAGATGAGTGGCAAAGGCAGCAATGGCAGGCACATCCTCTGGCCGCAGGTCAGAACCCGCAACATACAGCACGCCAATCACCTCTGATTTAGCAAAAAGTGGTGCAAGGATGGCTGGCATATTCTGGAAATACTTCAACAGGGAAGTTATTGCCCGATATATACGCTGAGAAACAACCAGCCGTATTCGCTCGCTATTATCGGGCAGAAAAACAGCCTCTCCTGTTCTTAGCACCGCTTCATCTGCGGACGAAGCATCGACGGGATAAGTAAAACCAAGTCCTGTTACGCGCATGCGCCTTTCGCCCAGCTTCACAAAACGCATCATGCGCTCTGAAAAAACCAAAGACGTAACGCGTAAATTTTGCCCGGTCTCGTCCAGTAAATTGACGCTACCCTGAAGCCCCAATTTTACTAATTGCTCGCTAAATACCTGATAAACGGCCGTTTCAGACTGAGCCGCCTGCTGGAGAGCAAGAGAGGCAGCGTTCAAACTCTGCCAAAAACTACTGTTCTCTTTGCCGTTAGCCATTAAGGCTCTCTTAAACTTACTCATGATTAATCCTTGCTACTAAAAACGATTGGTGCGGTAAGTTTAGTGTAACATAAAGAGGCCTAAGAGCGTCTGGTAAAGTAGTCCAGGGCAGCTACTAAATTCTGAAAAATTCACTCCTTTTTACCGGCCTCGCTACATCGAGCTAAGACAGCACACGCGGTTAAACTTTGTTCACAAGTTCATAGATGAATTCATTGTATTCAAGCAAAATTCGGGTAATATGTTGGACGAATTGAAAAATAATGTTGCAGAACGGCCGTTGCCCCAACCAACCGCGGCAAAAGAAGCAAATCGTGACTCACCGGCATTATATGCCCGATTCTTTTTTTAGGATGGTGGGAAACGGCCGTTTTGCGTCAAATACATCTTATTTATAAGGAAAAAATAAACAGCTAATGAAAGATCGGCCTACACATTTTGTCTCACCTCGGCTGGAAGTTCGTGAGAACCCGGCCAAAGGAAACTACGGGCTTTTCGCCCGTGAACCTATTGCTAAAGGAGAGTTAGTGATCTGCTGGGGCGGTGACATCGTTACCGAGGAACAGTTTGAACGCCTTAACGCCTTTGAGCAGGAGCACAGTGTGCAAGTAGAAGACAATTTGTATCAGGTGCCCAATATGGGCGAACCAGATCCGGGGGATTATGTAAACCATTCCTGTGACCCCAATCTGGGCCTGAGCAGCTCGATTACCCTGGTAGCTTTGCGCGACATTGAACCAGGCGAAGAAGTATGTATCGATTACGCCATGTGCGACAGCACGCCTTATGATGAATTTGTCTGCGGCTGTGGTACGGCCGTCTGCCGCAAGCAGGTTACCGGCAGCGACTGGCAGCTTGCTGAACTGCAAGCACGGTACGACGGCTTTTTCTCCCCTTATTTACAGCGTCGTATCGACCGCCTCAAGCAGGAGAAAGAGGTCAACGAAATCATCTTCCTCTGACTGAAACGTCCCCCCGCACTGGCTCAGCCCGTGAAAGGTGGCAGTCTCCTAAGGTTTTCCCCAAACTAAAGGTGGCTGTCACCTTTTTTCATTGCTCTCCGCCCGAGCCCGTCTTATAATGCCCCGCTATGGATTTTGAATTTAAGTTTGAGGTAACGGCCGTTGATCCCCATACTCACGCCCGGAACGGCCGTTTTCATACCCCGCACGGCATTATCGAGACCCCCGTCTTTGCCCCGGTGGGCACCCAGGCAACGGTCAAGGCCATACGGCCGTCTGACCTGCAGGAACTGGGCGCCTCGCTGATTCTTAGCAACACGTACCATCTTTACCTGCGCCCCGGCGACGATCTGGTCAAAGAGCTGGGTGGTTTACATAACTTTATGCAGTGGGACGGCCCTATTCTCACCGACAGCGGTGGCTTCCAGGTGTTTAGCCTCAGCGATACCCGCAAAATAGATGCCGATGGCGTTACGTTTCAGAGCCATCATGACGGCTCGTATCACCGCTTTACGCCAGAGAGCAGCGTGGCCGTTCAGGAGAATTTGGGCGCAGACATCATCATGGCTTTTGACGAGTGCCCGCCGCCCAATGACTACGATTATGTCAAGAAGTCGTTGACGCGCACTCATCCCTGGCTGGAACGCTGCCTGGCGGCGAAAACGAGGGGTGATCAGGCGCTATTTGGCATTGTGCAGGGGGGCATCTTTGCAGATTTACGCGAGGAAAGCGGCCGTTTTGTTACCGATTTAGACTTGCCTGGCTACGCCATTGGCGGGCTGGCCGTGGGCGAGACCAAGCCGCAAATGCACGCCGTGCTCGACGTGCTGCAACCCATTCTGCCCCAAGACAGGCCGCGCTACCTCATGGGCGTTGGTGCGCCGGAGGATTTGGTCAACGCCGTGATGCGCGGCGTGGATATTTTTGACTGCGTGCTGCCCACCCGGCTGGCCCGGCACGGCTCTGCCTTTGTGATGGGCGGGCGCATGAACCTGCGTAATGCCCAGTTCAGCCGCGACCCACAGCCCATCGCGGCGGACTGCACTTGCTACACCTGCCGCCATTTCAGCCGGGCTTATTTGCGCCATTTGGTTAAGGCCAACGAGATCCTGGGCCACATACTGCTGTCTACGCACAATCTACACTTTCTTATTAACCTGATGCAGCAAATGCGCACGGCCATCCGC
>JBHIWP010000233.1:0-9472 GCA_041987425.1 Promineifilaceae bacterium (SeqCode)
TAGGAACAGGAGCCAGCATAACAGGGGGTAGTTTACCAACAGGCGTAACAGGTAACTTTGCAGCAAACCAGTTTACGATAAGTGGTACCCCAACGGTATCCGGCACATATGATTATACCGTAACCACAAGTGGAGCTTGTGGTACAGCAAGTACGCACAGTGGAACATTAACAATAGGTATTGGCTTGGCATCTGGCTCAGGTGCGCTAGATCAAAGCATTTGTGAAAATACAGCCATCAGCCCAATCGTGTTAAACGTAATAGGTACAGGAGCCAGCATAACAGGCGGTAGTTTACCAACAGGCGTAACAGGTAACTTTGCAGCGAACCAGTTTACGATAAGTGGGACCCCAACTGTATCAGCACCCTCAAGCGTGTCCATTTGGAACTCGGGGGCAAGGCACCGCTCATTGTTTTTGACGATGCTGATATTGAGGTGTTTGCCGGGAAAGCCACCCTCGCGGCCACTTTTAATACCGGTCAGGACTGTACGGCCGCTACCCGCGTTTATGCTCAGCAAAGCAAATATAGTGACGTGCTGGAGGCAGTTGTGGAAGCCATGCGTGCCGTAAAAATTGGCGCGCCATTTGATGAAGACACCGACATGGGGCCGCTGATTTCTAATGGACAACGGGAACGCGTTCAGGGCTTCATTGACCGGGCCAAAAACGCCGGTGCAAATGTAGTCATTGGCGGCGGGTCACCGGCTGAGCATGATTCGGGGTACTACTTTGCCCCTACAGTCATTACCGATGCCGACCAGAAGTCAGAGATCATCCAGTCGGAGGTGTTTGGGCCGGTGATTACCATTTCGCCGTTCAGTGATGAGGAGGAGGCCATACATTACGGCAACGACGTGCTGTATGGTCTGGCCGCGTCCGTTTTTACCAGGGATGTGGGTCGCGCCATGCGCTTTTCGGCCGAGCTGGAGTTTGGCACAATCTGGATTAACGATCATATCCCGCTCACCTCCGAGACGCCGCACGGCGGCTTTAAGCAATCTGGTTTTGGCAAGGACCTGTCGGCTGAGGCGGTGGGCGACTACCAGATCACCAAGCATGTCATGATTGCCCATAGCTAAGCTGGCAAGACCCCGGGGGTTTCCTTATCTGGCGAGTTTGTTCAAACCCTTAGGGTTACAGTTTTGGATGAGAAACATTGTGGCTAGAAACGAGACTTTAGCAGTGGAATTCGACGGTGTGAGCCGCTTTTTTGGCGAGGTAAGGGCGGTTGACAACGTCACTTTTGCCATTGAAGATGGTGAATTTTTTACGTTGTTAGGTCCGTCCGGTTCGGGCAAGACCACCTGCCTGCGCATGATCGCCGGGTTTGAACATCCCAGCAACGGCCGTATCCACCTGTTTGGCAAAGATGTCACTGGCTTACCGCCGTATGAGCGGGATGTGAACACTGTCTTCCAGGATTACGCCCTCTTCCCGCACATGACCGTGGGCGACAATATCGGTTATGGGCTGATGGTGAAAAAAGTGCCCAAGGCAGAGCGGCAGCAAAGAGTGAATGAGATGCTAACGATGGTGCGCTTGCCCGGGTTAGAAAGCCGCAAGCCGTCGCAGCTTTCAGGCGGCCAGCGGCAGCGCATAGCCCTGGCCCGGGCGCTCATCAACCGGCCGCGGGTTTTGCTGCTAGATGAGCCCCTTGGCGCTTTGGATCTGAAGCTGCGCCAGCAAATGCAAATAGAGCTGAAGGCAATCCAGCATGAGGTAGGGATTACATTTATTTTTGTCACGCACGATCAGGAAGAGGCGTTGACTATGAGTGACCGTATCGCCGTTTTTAACAACGGCCGTATCGAGCAAATTGGCACGCCCTCTGAGCTGTATGAGCATCCGACGACGGAGTTTGTCGCCACGTTTGTGGGGACTTCGAATGTGCTGAGCGGAGCGGTGGCAGAGGCGCTGGTGGGCTCAGACCAGACCATTTGGGTGCGCCCGGAGAAGATCAAGATGGTGGGATTGGAAACGGCCGTTGCCAACAACCATTGTTTCGCAGATGGCACTGTAACCGACGTTACTTATCTGGGACTGCATACGCGCTATCGCGTACGGCTCGATGCTGGGGCCGACATGACCATCATTGAGCAAAATCTGGAAGCCACCTCCCGCGATGTACAGGCAGCACAAGGTCGCCGTGTTCGCCTTAGCTGGCCGCACGCTGCCAATTCAGTTCTTGTGGTGAAGTAACTGCAGCGATTCAGGCGACCCTTCGGGTAAACATTGTATGGCATCAATCGTTAAACCTTCCGGTCAGGCGCAGTCAATCTGGCGGCGCATGTCCAATACGCTTTACCGCCGTCCCCTGCTGCTGCTCGGGCTGCTGCTGGGGCCGCCGCTTTTATGGCTGCTCATCGTTTACATCGGTTCCTTGTTTGCCCTGCTCATTCAATCCTTTTTTTACCTGGATGGCTTTACCGGCCAGGTCGTGCGGGAATTTAGCCTGCGAACCTATGGCGATTTGTTCACCAGCGCCCACATGCGGGTGTTGACCCGCACCACGGGGATGGCTGCGGCCGTAACGATTGCTTCTGCACTGCTCGCTTTTCCGCTGGCCTATTACACAACCCGCTACGCCTCGCGCCAGGGCAAAGCCATCCTCTATTTGCTGGTCCTGCTGCCGCTGTGGTCCTCCTATATTATCCGCGTTTACTCCTGGAAATTAATCCTGGCCAAAGAGGGCATCATCAGCTGGGTCGTAGCGCAGCTTGGCCTGACCAATGCGCTGGAATGGCTTCTTGCGCGTCCGGGTATCGGGGGGCCGTCCCTGTCGGTATCGACAATGGGCCTGTTTGTGGTCTTTGTTTACATCTGGCTGCCTTACATGATTTTGCCCATCCAGGCGGCGCTGGAGCGCGTACCGCGGTCCCTGTTGGAAGCATCCGGCGATTTGGGTGCGCGGCCCGGTACCACGTTTCGTCATGTTACGCTGCCGCTTGCCTTTCCGGGCGTCGTTGCCGGTTCCATCTTTACATTTTCGCTGACGCTGGGCGATTATATTATCCCCTCGGTAATTGGAGATTCCAGCCCGTTTATTGGGTTGGTGGTTTATAGCTACCAGGGAACTTCCGGCAATATTCCATTGGCGGCTGCGTTTACCGTATTGCCTATCATCGTCATGGGCATTTATTTATGGGCGGCACGCCGCCTGGGGGCTTTTGATGCGCTATAAATCAAACCGCTTTGGTGGCGCTCCTCGGGGCTTAACGCTGGCAGCTTTTGCCGTGCTGCTCTTCTTGCACGTTCCTTTTGCTATTGTGATGCTTTATTCATTCACCACCGATGAGGCGGCTTTCAACTTCCCGCCGCCTGGCCTGACAACGCGCTGGTTTGGTGTGGCGCTGAATCGGCCGGACCTGTGGGCGGCGCTGGGGCTTTCATTACGCGTGGCGCTGGTGGCTACGGGAGGGGCGCTTGTATTGGGCACTTTGGCGGCTGCGGCCGTTTACCGCAGCCGCTTTTTTGGCCGAGAAGCAGTCTCTTTCTTGCTGGTGCTGCCCATTGCGCTGCCGGGCATCGTGACCGGGATTGCGTTGCGCTCAATGATGGGCTTGTTTGAGTTCTCTTTTAGCTTTTGGACCATCGTGATCGGGCATGCGACGTTTTGCGTGGTCGTGGTTTACAACAACGTCCTGGCGCGCTTTCGGCGCACCGGGCAGTCCCAAATTGAGGCGTCGATGGATCTGGGAGCAGATGGCTTTCAGACGTTTCGCTATGTGGTGCTGCCCAATCTGGCGACGGCGCTGCTGGCCGGCGGCATGCTGGCTTTTGCCCTTTCATTTGACGAGGTGATTGTGACAACGTTCACTGCCGGGCAGCAGTCTACGCTGCCCATCTGGATCTTTAGCCAGCTTACCCGGCCTCGTGACCGGCCGGTGACCAACGTGGTGGCATTTCTGGTGGTGACGATTACGGCCGTTCCTATTCTCATTGCTCATTATCTGACTCAAGATAGCCGGGAGCTTTAGCTGCCTCAGGTGACGAGAGCAAAAAATCGGCATACCAAAAGCTGGTATCATACAGCTCGTTTTCGCTTCCCAGCGTGCGGCGCACAACGTCCCCTTTTTCCAGCGAGATAGCGTGGGCAAACAGGGGGCCGTCATGTACAAACGAATGATACTCGCCATTTTCGCCACAGGGATCAACATCGGGAGGGAGACTGGCGAAATATTCGGCCGTCAGCGCTTGCCCCACGAAGCTTTGGTCTAGCTGCTTTTCGTTCACGCAAACGGTAACGGCGCGAAAGCCCAGGTTCACAAATTGCTGTGCCAGTGTGTTGGTGTCTTGTTGCCATAGTGGAAAAACCCCGCTCAGATTTAGCTCTGCCAGGCGGTTTTCCCGGTATGCCCTCAAATCTTCCAGGAAAATATCGCCAAAAATAGCGTGTGTTACCCCTTGTGCCACCAGCGCCTGGAGATGTTGGCGCATGAGCGCGTCGTACAGTTCCATGGTGACCTGCTCAGGAATGTAAACTTTGTGGAGCGGCAGGCCGAGGGACAGGGCTTGCTGGTCTAGAAGCTCTTCACGAACGCCGTGCATGGAGATACGGCCGTAAGCCTCGTTCACCGTCGTCAGCAGCCCCACCACCTCATAATCGCCTGTCTGCAACACTGCGTGCAGCGCCAAAGCGGAATCTTTGCCGCCGCTCCAGTTCATAATTGCTTTTGGTCTATTCATGTCTCTTCTTGTCCAATCTCTATTTTTCGTAAACGCTTCTCTAGTTTAATCAATACCCTTGTTGGCTCCTAGAGATTTCGCTGAATCCATCTGCCTGCTTAGGCTGGCGCGACGGCCGTTTTCGTATCACCCATTCCGCCACCGCTAAATTGATCACCCAGCCAGCGCCCATCATTACGGCTCGCGACAGCTCATCAGGCATTTCTTGACCATGCAGTAAAAACCAGGGCAAGTGGGTAAACACCTGCGTGCCTGCGCCCAGGCCAATGGCGTAGCCGCGCATCATCCAGGCGCCGTGCTGGGCATACGCTCGCTGGCGAACGGCCGTAGCCCCCAAAACAATCGCTAAGACCATCGCCGAACCAAAAAACAGCCGCAGCCCATATAGCAGCACGCCGTCCCCGGTGGGCCAGGGATAAAACTGTGTCATCCACAAACCAGAAAGCGCCGCAATAAGGCCAGACGGTACCAAAATCCACTTGCCGATGGCCCGATGCCACCGGGGCTTCCAGTGGCGCAGGCCGGCACTAAACTGAAAGGCGCCCAGGATGGAGTAGAGCGTGACGCTGATAATGTGCAGCACAACCGGCACGGGCGAGGCGAAGAATCGGGCATTGGCGGACGTGATTTCTGCCCCGCCGCTCAACTCAGCGATGCGTACGGCCCCGGCTATCACAGGTACCGCGCTGAGCAATAGCAGCCCCGTGGGCACGAGCCATACGCGCCAGGTCATTTTCTTTTTTCTTGAATTCATTTTAATATTCCTTATCTCTTGTGTTTATGTCTGCCGGTCACCCCAGGCAGCGTTATAGAAACGGCCAGGGCCAGCAAAAAATCTTACAGTCTGAATTTTAGATTTGGATTTGGGACGAAGAGTTGTTTAAGTCGTTCGTTGGCTATCTGTTAAATGGCGTCCTCTTTTGGATCATAGGAAAACACATCCTCTAACGGTGAGTCAAACACGTAAGCAATGCGAAAGGCTAACTCCAGGGAAGGGGAGTATTTTCCGTTTTCGATAGCCAGAATAGTCTGTCGCGTGACGCCCACTTTCTCGGCTAACTCTTTTTGCGTCATTTCATTGTGGAAAAAGCGCAGCTTGCGGATATTGTTGCTGATCGGATTTTTAGCCATATCAGAACCCTCTCCGATATAGCAGTAATCTGGTAGCATCCCCCACAATTTGGGCCGTGAGGCCAAAGAAGATAAGCAGGCTAAACATTACAAGCGGTGACTGCCCCAGAGCAAAGGTGAGCATCGCTAAGAATGATCCAAGTGAAGAGATTGTATAGGTTATCCTTGTGCCTCGCAGATCAATGAGCTTGTCTCGTTCGTCTGCCAGGTCTTCGATTTCTGGCTCTTTTTCGCCGGTTTTAATGGCCTGAAAGACAGCAGAGCCAAAGTGGGTCAAGATAAGCGCAATGATCGTAACAATAACGGCCAAAATGATGACAATCACCCACAAGCGGATTACGTTTGGCTGCGTGAAGGTTTCTGTTGAGGCCATTTGCAGCACTCGAAAGATAAAATAGCTCAAGATTAGCGTGAAGTTTAATAAAGTAACGGTGATATTTTTTTCCTGGAAAGACATAGTACCTCAACTGTCAACTTGTTTTTACGCAAAGTAAACTATCATGTACAGATAGTAATGTATTTTTTACGTGATGTCAAGAATACTTTACATGAAAAAGGAAGATTTGGGGATTGGGTGAAACGGCCGTTACCGAAACGAAGTCAATTTGCGCTTTAGTCCTGGTCAGGAATCCTGAGCACCGCCCGAAAGGGTCCCGGTCGGGCTTCCTCGCACAGGGAGTCTAATTTTTGATGGCGGTCCCTATTGACTCTGCTAACGCAAGTTGCCGGTGTGAGAGGCCAGGTACAGATCGGTTCCGGCCATCGTACCAATTTCTAGAAAGTAGTAGTACGTTCCATCTGCATAGACCAGGTTCGTGTCCCAGGTTGTGCCAAAGATAGGAAAATCATCGCTGGTTATGATCGGGTTGTCCGGATGAGTTGTCCATTGAATCCCGTCGTTACTAAAAGCCAGGCCCCTGTGAACTAGCGGACCGCCCTGGTAAATCATAATGAAACCTTCTGGCGTGTTCACCACCCGCATGCGATCAATACTGCCTTCTTCCCATTCCTGAGTTGCGGCTAAAACCGGATCGCTGCTGGCAAATTCTGCGTCTTCCGTGGCCGGATCGTTATATTTTTCCCAGGTGATGCCGTCGGCGGACGTGGCTAAACCGATTCGCGTGACGCGGCGGTTGTTTGTTCCGGCGAAGTACATGGCGTAGCCTTCATCTGTTTTCACCACGCTGGGCCAGGCGATGCCGTTGCCGTCCCACTCACCGCGCTCACCCGACGATAAAACAGGCTGCGGATCTATGGTCCAGGGACCAAGTGGCGTTTCGGCCGTGGCGCGGCCAATGACCGCCGCCAGAGACCCTTCGTTCACGGTATGAAAATAGAGCGTCCATTGACTATTGTCGTCCACAACGAGGCTGGAAACGTCGGCTCCCTGGCGGACAAAGGGAATGTCGTCACTGGTGAAAAGCGGTTCATCCTGTGCTGCCTGCCAGTTGATGCCGTCTGTGGAGGTAAGGTAGCCAAACTGCACCAGGCCGGGCCACTGGGTAAAGCTGTTGAAGATCATGTGAAACGTGCCATCGTGATAGGCAACGCCACCAGGATTTATATAGGAGTTATCGATTACGGCCGTTGGATTGTTGGTAACAATTGGCATGGCGGGGTCTTCGCCGACAAACGTAAACTGGGGAACCGGGGGCGGCTGGGTAGCCGTGGCTGTGGGGATGGTTGTAGGTGTGGCTGTGGGTGGCACGGCCGTATTTGTGGGAACGGCCGTATGGGTGGCGGTAGGCTGATCGGTGACAACGGCCGTAGCTGGTGCATCGCCGGTACTTTCAGGAGAACCTCCACATGCTGCCAGCAGCAGTATGAGCAAAAAACAGGCAAATCTTCTCATCGCATACCTCCTCTTCCGGTATAATTTTCACCAGCGCTGGTTGTCTTCTGCCTTGACGGCCCGTTCGGCTTCCCGAATGAGCTGATTGAGGCTGCGCCGACGCCGCAGGTTGGCGTTTGGTGGCATATAGCCTGGTGCCAGCGTGGCTGGCTGCAAATTATAGGACACGTTAAAGCAAGGCGACCATTGTTCGATCAGCAGCTGCTCGGCGGCGTTTAGATCGTTACCGATGCTGTTGAACTGCTCAAATTGCGAACTCAGCAGCTCGATGCTGAATTTCATCGATTTGGGCCAGTTGACCCATACGAAACGGCCGACAATTGAGTGGCCCTTGAAGCCGCTGAGCAAATGTTCCCACACGCGGGCAAATGCCAGGTACGATTGCCCCACATAGAAAGCGGTTGTGTCGTCGCGAATGACGTACAAATCCAATCCTTTCCACTCCGGCGGGCACTGCTGAATGAGCAGAAATCGTTTAAGCGGCAGCGTGATTGAAGAATAAGTCATGGAATGGTTACTTAGGAACCTATATCCTTGCATGAGCTATTGGTAGGTCAGGGCATAGCCAGTGAACAGGATTACGTATTCGGCACCAGCGACCCTTTGGTGTAATCAAACGAAATAATGCGCGAGGGCGTAACTTCGATGATGACCGGCTCCCACTTGGCGGCAAGCTGTTGGGCATAGGCGTCACCGTATTTGCCAATGTAGCGACGAAAGATTGACATACGCTTGGAAGCAGCGTCCTCATGGTCGAGAACGGCCGTTCCGTAAACCATCACCCCCGCGTATGGCATCGCATTGCTATCTACCAGCACCGTCACCTCTGGATTGCGCTGAATGTTTTTCACCTTCTGCGTAACGGATTGCGTGCTTAGCAGTATCTTTCTCACCTGATACTCATACCAAATGGGTACGGTGTGAATTGTCCCGTCCGCATTGAGCGTGCTCAGCCGGGCCAAATGTGGTTGGGCCAAGAACGAGGCCAGCTCTGACTCGGTAAAACCGGGCACTTGCGGATATCCTTTGACTTCTTGCATCGTTACACTCCTATCGAATTTTACAAAGCATTCATCACTTTTTCGCCGAACGTTGGTGGATCGCTCTGTTCTATTTTTAAGCTGTTCGCCCCGTGCCAGGAGAGGAAGTCGCGCATGGTCCGTGCTACCCCGCCCACAAGCGCGTCACCTGGCTCGACGCCTGGCTCCAGATAAAGCGCTTTAAGGTACAGCACCCCTGTTTGGCGGTCTAACCTGGCATCAAAACGGCCGACCAACCGCTCCTTGTGCAGGATGGGGAAGCAGAAGTAACCGTAGACGCGCTGATCCTGAGGCTTGTAGCACTCAAGAAGCTGATTAAAGTCCCACAGCTTTTGGTCTCGATTTTGCGCCCAGAACAGCGAATCGAACGGGGCGATAAAAGTGGTGCGCTCTGCTTTAATTTCCCCCTCTGCCGCACGGTCTAATAGCGGCAGGTTGTCTCGGTGTACCAGCCATTTCTGTTTCCCAGTTGTCGACTCGCCCTGAATTTCCACCAGCGTACCGTCTGTGAGCAGGGATTGCACCAGCGCGCGGGCGGGTGTCGCCCGCATATAGGCGTAAAAGGTGAGGTGACGCGACTCGAAGACGCCCAGCGCCTTCGCCGCCTGTTCCAGGCAAAAGCGACGTGCTTCATCGGCATCCACCGGCGATGTATCGACCCACTCCGGTAAGACGCGCTCCCGCACGTCATAGACGCGGTGAAAGTTCACCCGGTCGGCCACCATTAGATCGCCCCAGGCAAACAGCACCTCCAGTGCCTG